>NZ_JBVJNS010000001.1:0-300188 GCF_055583565.1 Corynebacterium sp. NPDC104732 | reverse complement strand
CCATCAGCACACGCAGCTACCCACGACCGGAGCGTATCTCCTGAAATACCGAGACGCTGAGCAAACGGGCCTTTCTGACCCCACGGCAAACCGGCATACTTCAACGCAATCTCACGCCGCTGCTCGGGGGTAAACCGGCTAGCCGAGTAATGAACTTTCGTACTCATGAATCCTCCTTAAAAGGCGTTTCACAAGTAGTCTGACAATTAACGAGTGCCACAAAACCCGCCTGGTATCGGTGTGGCGCATGTGACTGGAGTGCTAATAGCGACTAGAGTTTGAGGCATGTCTGTCTCTAGCAAGCCGAAGTCGTCTAACCGGGCGCGCCGGAAGAACACTGGTCCGCAGTCTGGTTCGCGAAGAGGACCATCCTCAGCGAACCTTTCCTCGCGAACCGCTTCCCGCGCTGCCGATACGTCCCACGAACGCACCGGCAGCGCATTTCGTGCTGTGGGTTCGGGTCTGGGAGCGATGTTCGGCGCTACGGCTAAAGGCATTGGAGGTACAGCGCGAATGATTGCTCGGAAAGATCCCGATCAAGACGCACCTCAACTTCAGGAGCAATCGCCACGGCGTCTGGGGATTGAGGAGCACGCCGACGGCATCGGCCTCACCCTTATTGGGCTTTCTGTGGTGCTCGGTGCGACGGTCTGGTTCGATATCGCGGGGCCCGTCGGGGAGTGGATTGCCAATGTCGCCCACTTGACCATTGGCGCAGGTGCCTTAGTGCTTCCGGTCGCGCTGTTTGCCTTGGCCATCACCCTGATGCTGGGTGTCAAGCCAGAACCAGAACGGGAAACCGGCGTCGTGGTGGGCACGCTGCTGATCGTGCTGAGCATGCTCGGCCTCGTGCACATCTTCGCGGGAACTCCTGTTGACTGGGCTGCCCGAAAGACCGCTGGCGGTGCGTTGGGCTATATCGTCGGTGGTCCGCTGGCAGCCGGTTTTAGTGCTTACCTGGCTATCCCGATCTTGGCACTCGTCATTATCTACGGCGCACTGCAGGTCACGGGCGTTGCAGTGCGGGAATTCGTGGACTACATCATCGGCGCGGTCGGATTCCGCGACAACGTGGACGTAGAAGACGACGATGACGACGATATTTACAGCTCCGCCGACCAGGAAATCGAGTCCATGGCGCGCAGCCCGCGGCCACGCCAACCCCGTCCGTCGCGTCCGATCGATAACTACCCGCTGGACGAAGAACCAGAGGACGATCCGCAGCCATCGCTGTTTAGCAAACCAAAGAAGCCCGCACGCGCTGCAAATCTCTACGACGAACCAGCGCCAGCCGATACCGATGAGTTCCCCGCGGTCGTGGACGAGCCGGAGCCCGAAGCTACTGTCCAGCTTCCTTCGGTGCCATCAGCCGTCGATAAGGCGCCCGATGCCGTCGCCGCCAGCCGGGAGGCCATGCGCGAAGCCATCATCGCCCGCTCCGGCATTGACCCCGCGAAGGTGCAGGCCAGCGTACCTAAGAGCGAGCTGAAGAAGGACGTTCCGCCGCCGGCGCCACGTGAGGTGGACTCCAACTACGTCCTCCCGAATGCTGCAGAGTTGCTTATTGGTGGCGAGCCGCCGAAGACGAGGTCCGCTGCGAACGATCGCATGATCGAAGCGATCACTGACGTGTTCCGGGAATTCAATGTTGACGCCGTCGTCACGGGCTTCTCGCGTGGCCCGACAGTGACCCGCTACGAGGTCGAGCTCGGGCCTGGCGTGAAGGTTTCGAAGATCACGAACCTGCAGTCCAACCTGGCCTACGCAGCGGCGACCGACAACGTGCGCCTGCTCGCACCGATCCCCGGTAAATCGGCCGTCGGCATCGAGGTGCCGAACTCCGACCGCGAGCTGGTGCGGCTTGCCGACGTCCTCAATGCGCCCGAAACCGTGGCCAACCATGATCCGATGCTCATTGGCCTCGGTAAGGACATCGAAGGCGATTTCATTTCCCACTCCGTGCAGAAAATGCCACACCTACTCGTCGCAGGTTCCACAGGTTCCGGTAAATCCGCCTTCGTCAACTCTCTGCTCGTGTCGCTGCTCACCCGCGCTACCCCGGACGAAGTGCGCCTGATCCTAGTGGACCCGAAGATGGTGGAACTGACCCCATACGAAGGCATCCCGCACCTGATCACGCCGATCATCACCCAGCCAAAGAAAGCCGCTGCCGCACTGAACTGGCTGGTGGAGGAGATGGAACAGCGCTACATGGACATGAAGTCCGCGCGTGTGCGCCACATTAAGGACTACAACCGCAAGGTCGCTTCGGGTGAGATCACCGCACCTCCAGGCTCTGAGCGGGAATACCGTCCGTACCCATTCATCGTGTGTGTGGTAGACGAGCTCGCCGACCTGATGATGACGGCACCGAAGGAAATTGAAGAATCCATCGTCCGCATCACCCAGAAGGCGCGTGCAGCCGGTATTCACCTGGTGCTGGCAACCCAGCGCCCATCTGTGGATGTGGTTACCGGTCTGATCAAGACCAACGTGCCTTCCCGTCTCGCCTTCGCCACCTCATCCCTCACGGACTCCCGAGTCATCCTGGACCAGGGTGGCGCAGAGAAACTCATCGGCATGGGCGACGGGCTGTTCATCCCACAGGGTGGCCGCCCGGTGCGCATGCAGGGTGCCTTCGTCACGGATGAAGAAGTGCAAGCGGTGGTTGAAGCGGCTAAGGACCAAGCGGAGCCGAACTACACCGAAGGCGTGACTGAGGAGAAGGCAGGCGAGAAGAAGGAGATCGACGAGGAAATCGGCAACGATCTGGAAGACCTCCTGGCAGCAGTGGAAATTGTGGTCACCTCGCAGCACGGATCCACCTCCATGCTGCAGCGCAAGCTGCGCATCGGCTTTGCCAAGGCGGGCCGCCTGATGGACCTCATGGAAACCCGTGGCGTGGTTGGCCCATCCGAAGGTTCCAAGGCCCGTGAGGTTCTGGTGAAACCGGAAGAGCTGGACACTATTCTCTGGATGCTCAAGGGCGCCGACCCGGCAGAAGCCCCGAAGGAGGAGGACGACGTCACCGTGGTCGAGGCAAACCCTAACGGTGGCGTGTTCTAGAGCGTGTGTTGTGCTCTGGGACCCTCAATAGGCTAAAGTAGGGCTTTGTCTTGGAGGGGAGTACCCCACCCTAGTCGGCACAGATCGTCAGCACGGCAGCCCCTCTCGCGGGCTCCCGGTCGTGCCACCCGCTACAGCGCGCTGAGCGGGCGGGGGAGACCTCCGGTCATTTTCGTTCAACCGATAAGACCGGAGGTCTTTTGCATGGAAGTTAATTTGCTTACCTGGAGCATCACCGGACTGGTGGTGCTTGGGCTCTTCGTATTCGACTTTTATTCACACGTGCGCAAGCCGCACGAACCGACGATGAAAGAGTCCGCCTACTGGATGGCGTTCTACATGGCGCTGTCTACCATCTTTGGCATTTTCTTGTGGTTCACCTGGAGCGAACCGGGCAACCCGCATCAGCACGGCATGGAATTCTTCACCGGCTACGTCACGGAACTGGCGCTCAGTGTGGATAACCTGTTCATGTTCGCTCTCATCATGGGCTCGTTCAAGGTGCCCCGTAAGTTCCAGCAGAAGGTGCTGCTGATCGGTATCGTGTTGGCGCTGATTTTCCGCCTGGTGTTCATCCTGCTGGGTGCCGCGGTAATCAACGCGTGGTCGGACGTGTTCTACCTGTTTGGTCTGTTCATCCTGTACACGGCCGTGAAGCTGATCATCGATGAGATGTCTGATCAGCCAGAGACGGACCCTTCCGATATGTGGGTGATCAAAACCCTGCGCAAGGTCATCCATGTCACCCCAAGCTACGAGAGCGACAAGTTGTCTGTCCGGGTCAACGGAAAGCGTGCCCTCACCCCGCTGTTTGTCTGCCTCGTTGCTATCGGCATGGTCGACGTGATGTTCGCGCTAGACTCCATCCCAGCTATCTACGGCATCACCCAGGAGGCGTACATTGTGTTCACGGCCAATGCTTTCGCGTTGCTCGGCCTGCGTCAGATGTACTTCCTCCTCGATGGCCTCATCGACCGCCTGGTGTACCTGCCGTACGGCTTGGCCATCATCCTCGGCTTCATTGGCGTCAAGCTTGTCCTGCACGCGCTGCACGAAAACAACCTGCCGTTCATCAACGGTGGCGAAAACGTGCACGTGCCAGAAATTCCAACGCTGGCGTCATTGCTGGTAATCGTCAGCGTCCTCGCGATCACCGCGGGCGCCTCCATCCTCAAGACGAAGCGTGACGAAGCCCAAGGTGGCGTCATGCCAAACTGGAACCCGGCAAAGCAGGTTTACGAGGACGAGCGTTAGCTAAACACATTGAGAACCGGGTTCCACTCCCGGATCTCGCGCCCATCAAGGACCCCTTCCAATGTGAAGGGGTCCTTATCCATGAGCTGCTCGGCGTCGGCGCAGGTAGCTGGCTCCGGGAGCCGGATGATGATCAACGCGCCACCAGTATTGTCGAGGAAGGGGCCCGAGCCAACGAGAGCGCCTTGCTCTTTCAACGTAGCGAGGAATTCCCGATGGACGGGACGCACGCGGGCGATGTCTTCGGAGTCGGCGGGGTAGCGGTAGTGAACGGCAAAGTATTTCATAGCCCTTAGTCTAGGTGGAATAACCCGTGTATGGTGTTGCCTTGTGAGTGGTGATCAAAAGACGTCCAATTGGAATGTGCCCAATGCGCTAACCAGCCTGCGCATTATCGCGGTGCCGGTATTTGTATGGCTAGTTCTGCGCGCTGATAACACAGACCACAAATGGATGTGGTGGTCTTTCGGGTGCTTCGTCGCGTTGATGATCACGGACAAACTGGATGGCGATATTGCCCGCAAACACAACCTGATCACCGACTTCGGCAAGATCGCCGACCCGATCGCGGACAAAGCCCTGATGATCGCCGCCTTCGTGTCGCTGAACATCGTCGGGGCACTGCCCGTGTGGGTCACCGTCGTGATCATCTTCCGAGAGCTTGGCATCACCTTCTGGCGGATGATCCAGCTGCGCCATGGCAAGGTGGTTCCGGCGTCCAAGGGTGGGAAAATCAAGACGACCCTGCAAACGCTCGCTATCGCGTTGTACCTCATGCCGCTACCTTCGTGGGCCGATCTGCCGGTGTGGTTGGTTATGCTGGCAGCAGTGGCGGTCACCGTGGTGACCGGCGTGCAGTACTTGTTGGACTCGCGAAAGGAAAACCGTGGCTAATTTCCTCACCACTTTGACCGAACGCAGGCAAACGCTTTCCACCTGTGAGTCCTTGACGGCGGGCAGGTTGGCGTCGTTAATTGCGGCGCAGCCCGGCGCCAGCGAGGTGTTCGTCGGCGGCTTCGTCACCTACTCCAGCGAGCTGAAGACGCAGCTGGCGGGCGTGCCAGCGCAGCTTATCGACGACCATGGCGCCGTTTCCCCGGAGTGTGCCGAAGCCATGGCAGTGGGGACGCGAGAAAAGCTCGGCACTGACTGGGCACTCGCCCTGACGGGTGTGGCGGGGCCAGCACTGCAGGAAGACAACCCGGTGGGTGTCGTGTGGCTTGGCATTGCAGGGCCCGAGGGATCCAAAAGCATTCGGGTGCTCCCAGAAGGACACACTCGCTGGGCGCTGCGCCCTGGAGCCACAGAACCAGAAGAGGTCGTGGACGGGGATCGAGTAGAAATTTGCCAGCACAGCGCCAATTTTGCGATCGAAACGCTGGAAAATATCCTCGCCGGGAACTAAAAACGTCCCCCACGCGTTATAAACAGTGATGGCTACTCAAACTGCACTACTAGAAAAGCCAGTAGCTGAACCGCTACTGCGCGAGGCCCTCGGCGCCGCACTTCGCGCCTTCCGTGCCGACCGTGGCATTACGCTGCGCGAACTGGCTGAAAAATCGAGCGTTTCCCCCGGCTACCTCTCCGAACTGGAACGCGGCCGGAAGGAAGTGTCCTCCGAACTCCTCGCCTCAGTGTGTCACGCACTTGGCGTGAGCGTCGCCGATGTCCTCATCGAAGCTGCCGGATCCATGGCAATCCAGTCCGCCGATCAAGAGTTCGTACACTTTTAGCCCTGCACTTCCACGCGTCACCTGTACACTGGGAGTATTGAAAAAGTTAGCGGCCGCTGACACAACAAAACTTGGAAGGTTAATTCACGATGGCTAATCCATTTGTCAAGGCATGGAAGTACCTGATGGCTCTCTTCGACTCAAAGATCGAAGAAAACGCCGACCCAAAGGTCCAAATCCAGCAGGCAATTGAGGACGCACAACGCCAGCACCAAGAGCTGTCCCAACAGGCAGCAGCGGTTATCGGCAACCAGCGCCAGCTAGAAATGCAGCTCAACCGTCGCCTCGCCGATATCGAAAAGCTCCAGGGCAACACCCGCCAGGCGCTGCAGCTTGCCGACAAGGCCCGCGCCGCCGGCGACAACGCCAAGGCAGTCGAATACGAAAACGCTGCCGAAGCGTTCGCAGCACAGCTCGTTACCGCAGAGCAGTCCGTCGAAGACACCAAGCAGCTCCACGACCAAGCCCTCCAGCAGGCCGCACAGGCCAAGCAGGCTGTGGAACGCAACGCCATGTCCCTGCAGCAGAAGGTAGCCGAGCGCACCAAGCTGCTGTCCCAGCTGGAACAGGCCAAGATGCAGGAAAAGGTCTCCGAGTCCATCAAGTCCATGAACTCCCTGACCGCCTCCGGCAACACCCCGAACCTGGACCAGGTGCGCGAAAAGATCGAACGCCGCTACGCCAACGCCCTCGGCCAAGCAGAACTCGCACAAAACTCTGTCGAGGGTCGCATGGTAGAAATCGAGCAAGCCGGAATCCAAATGGCCGGCCACTCCCGCCTCGAACAAATCCGTGCCCAAATGTCCGGCGAACTGACCAGCGGCAACCCACAACAGTCCCTGGAAGCTGGCTCCGGAGCCCCATCCGCCGCAGCTGACGACGCCGTCGCGCAGAAAATGCGCGAACTGCGTGGCGAGTAACCACCTGTAGCCATTCGTCCCCGAGCACCACGTTGGTGCTCGGGGATTTTTGGTTGGGGCTGTGCGGATCCCCGGGAAGTGAAACCCGGGTCTCGGGTGAGAAATAGGCTTTCCGGGTGGGTTGTGGGTGTTTTTGCGCCGAGACCCGGGGAATGCTTCCCGGGTTTCTCAGTAAAAGGCACCTAGGTCACGCCTAATCTCCCACGCCTCGAGCGACTAAGGCATCGCCGATGTTGCGGGCGCGCTTGATGGAACGAATGAGTACTGGTGTGCCGAGGGCTTGGATGGAAAAATCCACGCCTCGGGCTTTTCTGGCGTCCAGGACTTCGGAAACTGTGGCTAGTTGGAGGGGGATCAGGCGGATGGTGAGGCTGATGGCCAGCACGATGGTGTCTACGGGGACTCCGAAGCGGCGGGTGGGTGCCAGGCCTCGTTCTAGGGAGTCCATCATTTCGCTGATCTGGGTGGTCAGGGTGAGAAGGGTAGCGGCGGCGATGGCTGCGTAGATTACCAACACGATGACTGTTGCTCGGGTGAGGCCGAGCTGCCACCATTGGAAGGCAAATAACGCCAACAGCACGGGGGCTGCTGGCCAGAGCTGTTGCCAAGCGATGCGAATCGGGACCCGGGCGATCACGTAACCGATGAGGGGGACGCACAAGGTCACAAGGGCACCTGGCACGGTGTCTACGAGCATTGAGGTGCCGATGATGAACACGACGAGGAAACTGAGCTTCCAGCTTGGTCGGATTCTGTGGAGCACAGTGGTGCCAGGCACGTAGGTACCGAGGGGGACAGCGAGCATCAGGGCTGCTCCAACATCAATGCGGTGTAGTGGTCGATCACTGTGGCTGGGTCTCCATCGGCGACGACGGCGCCCCCATCCAGGCACAGCACCCTGTCGAAGTCACGCACGAAGTCGAGGTCGTGCGTGACCACTATCAGTTGCTGCTCCAGCTTGCGGAACACCTCGGCGATCTTGAGGCGATTGCGCAAGTCGAGCAGGGTCGTGGGCTCGTCTGCAATGATCACCTCGGGTTCCATGACAAGGACTGCGGCGAGTGCCAGCAGTTGCTTCTGCCCGCCCGACACTGTGTGCGGCGAGGCATCGCGGTGGCCGGCAAGGTCGAAGCGCTCGAGCATCTCAGTTACTCGGCGCTCGCGCTCCGCTTTGGACAGCTTCAATCGTCGCAACGAAAATGCGACGTCTTCCGCGACCGTTGGCATCACAATCTGATTTTCCGCATCAGAAAATACGAACCCGACTTTTCTGCGCACGGCTCGGGCATGCGTAGCGACGTCCAAGTCGTCGATAAGCACGCGCCCCGAGGCGGGAGCACCCAGGCCGTTGATCAGCCTAATCAAACTCGACTTGCCCCCACCATTTGCACCGATGATGCCGATGCGGCGCTCGGTGAGGGTGAGGGAAATGTCTTGGAGGACGGTGCGGTCGCCGAACTCCACCGCGACCTGGTCAAACTGGATACGAGACATCGGCTACTTGCGCTGCATCAAATCGGGGAACGCAGCGTGGACGCCAGAAGCGATGGCCACCATGATCGCCACCTTAACAGCATCAGGGATCAAAAACGGCACCTGCACGCCGAGCGCCCCTACCAAATCCATGGACGCCACCAACATCAGACCCACCACGCCGCATGCATATTGAACCGCAAGGCCAGCGAACGCTCCGACAATCAGTAGTAAGTAACGAGAACTTGCGGATTTAGCCTGGTAAGCAATCGCGCCGGCAACAAAAGCGCTGATCACATACCCGACGATGTAGCCCACGGTAGGTCCGGCCAGCGCAGACAGCAGCGAACGCCCACCAGCCAAAACCGGGAAGCCTAACAACCCCAGCAGCAGGAACAACACGGCAGCTGCAGTGCCACGCTTTGGGCCCAACACCAAGCCCGTCAGAATGACGATGGCGTTTTGCAGCACAATTGGCACGCCCGCGGCACCAGGAATGGTGAAAAATGCGAACACGATGATCAAAGCGGCGAACACCGCAACATAGGCCACATCGCGCATGGGATTGTGGGCAGAGGTAGCAGACACGGGAACAGGTGCTCCTTCAAGCAGGGAGAATGAACAATGTTTAGGACTTCACCTTAACACTGGCAAATCCCTGGAAAGGATATGGCGTTGCTAACGCTTCCAAAATGGGGGCGTTCGCTAGGGTAGGAAGACATGCGGTTAGCACAGTTTCACCAGTTGGTCAGCGACGAATTCGGTCCCGCGTTGGGGCGGATGCACATCGAATCACACGTGCTGACGGGCTTTGGAAAGACCCCCGCCGAACTAATCGAACAGGGGGTTGATGTTCGGGAGGTATGGTGGCAGCTGTGTCGTGACTTTGACGTGCCAGAAAGTCGCTGGTTGGGTGAGGATTACTAAAATTTCCCCGTAACTGTGTTTCGTACTGCTATCGAACAGTTGTTTGTGTATTATCGAACAGTGTCGGGTGTGCCAGTTAGTGTGGCAACCAAGAACTTCCGCTTTAGGTGCAACCTTTTGGGCGGGTTCGCCAGTCTAACTTAATAGACCCCTTTCAGTTATTTAGCTCAAGGAAGATCAACAATGGCAACCAAGAAATCAAAGACAGCCACCGCTGGCAACGATCGGGAGAAGGCCCTTGAAGCCGCCATGTCCATGATCGAAAAGGACTTTGGCAAGGGCGCGATTATGCGGCTGGGCGACGATACCCGCCCACCTATCCAGGTCATTTCCTCCGGCAACACCGCGATCGACATCGCCCTCGGCCTCGGTGGTTTCCCACGCGGCCGCATCGTGGAAGTGTACGGACCGGAATCCTCCGGTAAAACAACCGTTGCTCTGCACGCTATCGCGCAGGCGCAGCGCAACGGCGGCATTGCTGCATTTATCGACGCCGAACATGCCCTCGATCCGGACTACGCCCGCAAACTCGGTGTCGATACCGACCAACTCCTGGTGTCCCAGCCTGACACCGGCGAACAGGCACTGGAAATCGCCGACATGCTGGTGCGTTCCGGGGCAATCGACATCATCGTGATCGACTCCGTCGCTGCCCTCACCCCGAAGGCAGAAATCGAAGGTGAAATGGGTGACTCTCACGTCGGCCTCCAGGCGAGACTGATGTCTCAGGCACTACGCAAGATGACCGGTGCACTGTACAACTCTGGCACCACCGCGATCTTCATCAACCAGCTGCGCGAAAAGATCGGCGTCATGTTCGGCTCCCCAGAAACCACCACCGGTGGTAAAGCGCTGAAGTTCTACGCTTCCGTGCGCTGCGATGTGCGTCGCATCCAAACCCTGAAAGACGGCCAGGACGCGATCGGCAACCGCACCCGCCTCAAAGTGGTCAAGAACAAAGTCTCCCCACCATTCAAGGTCGCAGAATTCGACATCATCTACGGCGAAGGTATCTCCCGCGAATCCTCCATCATTGACCTCGCGGTAGAAAACGGTGTGGTGAAGAAATCGGGCTCCTGGTTCACCTACGAAGGGGAACAGCTGGGCCAGGGCAAGGAGAAGGTCCGCATCAACCTGAAAGAAAACCCTGACCTGGCTGACGAACTGGAAGACAAGATCTACCAAAAGATCGGGTTTGGCAAATACGCCAACAAGGACACGGAGCTACCCGACGAACCCATCGACGTGATACCGAACGTCGACTTCGACGACATCGACCTGGATGAAAAGTAGTGGCCACCCCGGCCCCTGACTCCATCCGAGCCACAAAGATCGCGGCGCTGCGCGAAAGCCTTGCGCACCTCGACGCAGCGCCCCAGATCGATGTGGAGTACGAAAAACGCAAAGCCAAAGTCCGCCACCGGGCGCTCCTGCTACTGGACCAGCGTGCTCGCTCCGAACACGAAATCACCACCAGATTGCTCGACGCCGATTTCGAGCCACCCATCGTGGCGGACGTTGTGGCCGACCTCAAGCGCTGTGACCTCATTGATGACGCAACCTTCGCCGCCGAATGGGTCCGCCAACGGCACACCCACCGCGGGAAATCCCGCAGGGCCTTGGAGCACGAACTCCGGGAAAAAGGAATAAGCTCAGCAGTCTCCGCCGACGCACTGGCGAGCATCAGCGCCGAATCGGAAGAGTCGCAAGCCACCGCGCTAGCGGAAAAGAAAGCCCGCACCATCACACACGCACCGGCCAACTACTCGGAATACACCAAAATGCTCCGGAAAGTAGTGGGAGTGCTAGCCCGGCGAGGGTACGGGGAATCGATGAGCTATGGCGTCGCAAAGCAGGCGCTAGACCAGCGCATCAGCCAGCTCTAACGAGAAAGGGCCTGGCGCCGAGTACAAAGCTCGGTGTCAGGCCCTTATCTAAAGGATTACTCCGCCGTAGAACGCAGATCCTTGTGGTAAGGATCGTGCCAGTCAACGTTAACCTGGTCCTTGGTCTCCAGGCCCTGATCGCGGTGCTCAGGAACCTTCGCCAAGATGTTCTTCCGGGCGCGGCCAGCACGGAGCTGACGCTCAATACGCTCAGCTAATGCAGTGAGCGCGTAGTTGATGATGATCATGATGATCGCGGTAACCACCAGCGCAGCCAAGAAGTTGCGGTAGTACGACGCAGACTGCATGCCACTGCGGACCACTTCGATATAACCCAGCTGGTACCCCAAAGCGGAGTCCTTCAGCGCGATTACCATCTGAGAGATCAGAGCCGGGAGCATTGCTGCGATCGACTGCGGCAGCAAAATCGACCACATCGTCTGACGGTGCGTCATACCCAGTGCACGGGCGGCCTCTACCTGTCCCTTCGGCAGGGAGTTAATACCAGAACGCAGAATCTCGGCGATCACCGAACCGTTGTACATCGTGAGTCCGAACACCACCGCGGCGAACGCCAGCTGAGAGGACGGGAACACCGCGTATTGGGCGAACATCTGGTACGCGAAGATCATCAGGATCAGCACCGGGATGGCGCGGAAAAACTCGACGATCACGCCGCACACCCAGCGCACGGGCGCGATTTCGGACAGGCGGCCCAGGCCAAGCGCCACACCCATCACCAGTGCCAGAATCACGGAGAACACAGCAGCTTTCAGCGTGCCGAATAGGCCCGGCAGGAGGTACGTGGTCCAGGTGGTGCCCTTTAAGAATGGGGTCCATTTATCAGCGACCAGCTGGCCGTTGTCTCCGAGGATTTTCACTGCCCAGAACACGGCGAGTGCAGCAATGAGCAGGGAGACCACCGTGACGATGGTGTTGAACTGTCGACCCTTCGGGCCGGGAGCATCATAAAGTACTGTTGCGCGTACTGCGGACATTACTTCTTCACCGCCAATCGGTTAGCCAGTGAGCCGAGGGCGAGGCCCATCGGCAGGGTGAGGATGACAAAGCCCAGGGCGAAGATGCCGAAGACGAGGAAGAGCTCGTTGGCGTTGTTTTCGATGGTGGACTTCATCAGCAGGGACGCTTCCGCCACACCAATCACGGATGCGATGGTGGTGTTCTTGGTGAGCGCGATCAGAGTGTTGCCCAGTGGCACGATCGCGGCGCGCAATGCCTGCGGGAAAATGATGTTGCCGAAGATCTGTGGGAAGCTTAGGCCCAGGGATCGGGCGGCCTCTGCCTGTCCGAAGTGCACCGTGTTGATACCGGAGCGCAGGGACTCCGCCACGAAGGTGGAGGTGTAGAGCACGAAGCCGAGGACGGCGATCCAGAAGTTGTTGTTCTTGATGAAGTTGTCGTTCTCAGGTGCCAGGGTCAACCCCAGGTTCTGGTACAGACCCACCGAGCAGAACAGGATAATCAGCGTCAGGGGAGTGTTGCGGACGGTGTTGATGTACAGCGTCGCTACGCTGCGCAAGAACGCCACCGGGGAGACACGCATCGCGGTGAGGATGGTGCCGAGGATCATTGCACCGAGCGCGGAGAAGAAGGTCAGCTTGATGGTGACCCAGAACGCGCCCAGGAGGTCGGGTTGTAGTTCAGTCCACATTTCGTTCATGGGAATGCTCCGTTTCTACTTCGCGTCCAGGAAGGACAAATCGCCGGGAGTTCCCTGTTCCACAACTTGGGCGTCGTCGCCAAGGTTTGCGGTGAGGAATTGTTCAAATGAGCCGTCGGAGTACATCTTTTCCAGGGCGCGGTTGATAGCCTCGGTGGATTCGGTGTCTCCCTTGGCGTGGCCGATGCCGTAGCGTTCGTTGGTGAACGGTTTGCCGTCGGATTTGGTCATCTCGACAACCTTAAACTCACCCTCGTACTGGGATGCGAAGCCGTAGAGAATGGTGGCGTCGGTGGTCATGGCGTCGACTTTCTTCTGGTGAAGGGCTTCCACGCAGGAAGAGTAAGAGTCGTATTCCTGGAGCTGTACGCCAGGCAGTTCCTTCTTGATTTTCTGTGCTGGGGTAGAGCCGGTCACCGAGCACAGCTTACGGCCGTTTTCCAGGTCGGAGAGTTGTTGCAGGGTGGTGTCATCCTGGCGCACCAACAACGCCTGGTGAGTAACGAGGTAGGGGCCGGCGAAGTTCACAGACTTCGCGCGGCTCGCGTTGATCGAGTACGTCGCGGTGATCATGTCCACCTCGCCGTTTTTAATCAGCGTTTCGCGCTGCGCAGAGGGCGTCTCGCGCCACTTGATCTTAGGGGAGGCCCAGCCGTTTTCCTCGGCGATGAAATTCACCACATATGTGGCAACGTCCACGTCGAGGCCGGCCATGGATTTGTCCGGGTGTCGCAGCCCGAGGCCCGGCTGGTCGTATTTGGTACCGAGGATAACCTCACCGGACTCGATGCTGTCGAGGAGGCTGCGGGGTTCGCTGCTTCCGCAGGCGCTTAACGACGCCACGCCCGCCGAAACCAGGACCGCTGCCGCGATCTTCTTTAGAGCTTTCTTCATGGCGTCCCCCTAGTGGCCCAGGATCTTGCCCAGGAAGTCGCGGGCACGATCGGACTGTGGGTTGGTGAAGAAGGACTCGGGATCGGTATCTTCGACGAGTTCGCCGTCAGCCATGAACAGGATGCGGTCAGCTGCCTTGCGGGCGAAGCCCATTTCGTGAGTAACACAGACCATGGTCATGCCTTCCTTAGCCAGGCTGGTCATGACGTCGAGCACTTCGTTGACCATTTCCGGGTCCAGTGCGGAGGTTGGCTCGTCGAACAGCATGACCTTGGGGTTCATGGCCAAGGCGCGGGCGATGGCGACGCGCTGTTGCTGACCACCAGACAGCTGTGCTGGGTACTTATCGGCCTGGTTCGCGATGCCGACGCGGTCGAGCAGTTCCATGGCGCGCTTGTCTGCCTCGGCTTTGGAAAGCTTGCGAACCTTGATCGGAGCCAACGTCACATTTTGTTTAATGGTCAGGTGAGGGAAGAGGTTGAAAGATTGGAAACACATGCCAACGTCGGCCCGGAGGCTGGCAAGATCCTTGCCTTCCTCTGGGAGCAGCTTGCCGTCGATGTGGATGGTGCCCTCGTCGATGGTCTCGAGGCGGTTGATGGTTCGGCACAGGGTTGATTTGCCGGAGCCGGATGGGCCCAAAACTACAACGACCTGGCCCTTAGGGATATCCAGGTTGATGTTCTTGAGAGCATGGAAGTCATCAAAGTACTTGTTCACGCCCTGAATCGAAATCATGGTGTGGTTCGCGTCACTAGTCATAAGCACACTATAAGGTAACCAGGGTCACATTTAAAACTCTCAGTCTAAATTTGCAAAGTTGTGATGCGAATAATGCGAAGAGGCACGATTTAGGAACCGCAAATGAGGGGGATAGACTGTGCAATCGTGGTCGAGGAAAAAATGAAAAACAAGACGTACGAAGTTCGCACATTCGGTTGCCAAATGAACGTGCACGATTCCGAACGACTCTCCGGTCTCTTAGAGGAAGCCGGATACTCACCTGTGCCCGAAAACGGGGAACCAGACCTCATTGTCTTCAACACGTGCGCAGTCCGCGACAACGCAGATCAGCGTCTCTACGGCACCCTCGGGAACCTGCGGAGCGTGAAAGAGCAGCGCCCGAACCTACAAATTGCTGTTGGCGGCTGCCTCGCCCAGAAAGACAAGGACGCTGTCGTTAAGAAAGCGCCCTGGGTGGACGTTGTGTTCGGCACCCACAACATCGGGTCGCTGCCTGCCCTGCTTGACCGCGCTTCGCACAACAAGAAAGCCCAGGTGGAAATCGTTGACTCCCTGGAGCAATTCCCGTCCGTCCTGCCGGCGAAGCGAGAATCAGCCTACGCCGGATGGGTTAGTGTGTCCGTGGGCTGCAACAACACGTGTACTTTCTGCATTGTGCCGTCGTTACGCGGCAAGGAAGTCGACCGCCGGCCTGGCGACATCCTCGCTGAGGTGCAGGCCCTCGTCGATCAGGGCGTGTCTGAGGTGACGCTACTCGGTCAGAACGTTAATGCTTACGGCGTGAACTTTGCCGATCCGGAACTCGAACGCGACCGCAGCGCTTTCTCTAAGCTGCTGCGCGCCTGCGGCACCATAGAAGGCCTCGAGCGTGTGCGTTTCACCAGCCCACACCCAGCGGAATTTACTTCCGACGTCATCGACGCCATGGCGGAAACCCCAAACATCTGCCCGCAGCTGCACATGCCACTGCAATCTGGTTCAGACAAAGTGCTCAAAGAAATGAAGCGCTCCTACCGGTCCGCAAAATTCCTTCGCATCCTCGACGAAGTGCGGGCGAAAATCCCTCATGCAGCGATCACCACTGACATCATCGTCGGCTTCCCGGGTGAAACCGAAGAAGACTTCCAAGCCACCCTCGACGTGGTGGAAAAAGCGCGTTTCACCAGCGCCTATACCTTCCAGTACAGCCCGCGCCCAGGCACGCCGGCCGCAGATTACGACAACCAAATTCCAAAGGAAGTTGTCCAAGAGCGCTACGATCGCCTTCTCGCGCTGCAAGAACGCATCTGCCTGGAGGAAAACAACAAGTTAGTCGGTACTGAGGTTGAGTTGCTCGTCCAGGCGGGTGGCGGACGCAAGAACGACAAGACCCACCGGATGACCGGTCGCGCCCGCGATGGCCGTCTGGTCCACTTCGCCCCTACCGGAAGCATTGACCAACACATTCGGCCTGGCGACGTCATCACCGTCACCATCACCGCAGCCGCACCCTTCTTCCTCCTCGCTGATTCCGGCGTCGGTACCCACCGACGCACCAAGGCAGGAGACATGTCCGAAATCGGCAAGGTGCCTACGACCGCACCGATCGGCGTTGGCCTTGGCCTGCCAAAGATCGGCAAACCGACCCTTTCCGTGGGGGCACCGGCAGCCAATACCGACGGCTGCTGCACGACCCACTAGATTAGGTGAAAGAACTTAGCGAGCCCCAAGGAAGAACGACAGACCGTGAGTGAAACATCCCAGCACACCGCCCACGAGCTAGCCCAACGCGAACGACACGCGGCCCGCCGAATCGACATGTCCGGCTACCGAGCCCCGCTCATCGGAGGTGCTCTCGCTATCGTGGCAAGCTGGCTGCTGCCCTACACCGGGAACATGACGGCCTTGGACATCGCCTTCCTCACCGAGCGATCCTTCGACTACGGAATCTCCACTCCAGAACGCATCTTCGTTTGGCTGTGCGTCCTCGGCCCCGTAGCCCTCACCCTCATCGCCTACTTCCGAAAGTCCACCATACTTGCGCAGCTGGCCTGGGCGCTGTCCGGCATCGCGATGTTCTTTTCCATCTTCGCCATCTGGATGCGACAAACCCGCGACCAAGGCTCCGGGGCCGGCGTCGGCCTCATCCTCGCAGCCATCGCAGTTCTGTTCGTGGTGTATGGCCTGTACAACGTGGTGACCATGCGCACCGAAGAACAGGAAGAAATCGCCGAACTGCGCCGCAAAGAGGTGTACCTCGACCCGGTGGCGCAGCAACAGGCTGAGGCTTTCGAAGGCAAGAATGCCCACAGCGCCGATGAACGCGGGCCTATCGACGACCGTCGCGCCCGAAATGCGCAGCGTCGCGCCCAGCAGCGGCAGCAAGACTCCTAAGCAACAGGGTGACCCCGATTCCCGCGGTGAGGGACTGGTGGGCTTCGGCCCGACATTACGCCCCCGACATTACGCCCCCGAGGTTGCCCCAAAAATGCCCTGTTGACCCCGAACTTCGGGAGGGTAATGTCGGGGTGAACGTGGGACGGCTCCGGCCACGTTGCGATAAAGCGACCTTTGAGACCAGTGAGGCAGTTGAGAATGCTGCGATGGTAAGCATTACGCCCCCCGACATTATGCCCCCGACAATGCACCAAAATCACCCCAAAATCACCCCAAAAACCCCGAACTTCGGGAGGGTAATGTCGGGGAGAAAACGCGGGCGGTTACCTTGCCTTAGAAACCTATGCGGCAGTACAAGGTCAATGCCGCGGCCTTCCGAAAAACCTACACCTGCTTTTGCCAGGCGGTGACGTGGCTGATAGCGGTGGCACCTAGTTCTTTGTTCAGGGCGATCATGGCGGTGTTGTCGTCAGCGACGCTGGTATAGATGCGTGCTAGTTCGGGGTGTGCAGTGAGCGCTGCGTTGTGCGCGTGTGATTTGAGGGCTGTGCCGAGGCCGCGGTGCCGGTGTTCAGAGCGGACGTAGGTTAGTCCTTGGATGGCGACTTTTGGGGAGAATCTCTCGTGGATCCAAATCTCGGAGATTCCGACAACGTCGCCCGTGTCTGTGGTGGCGATGGCGTGGTAGTTTTCGGTGCCCAGGGCCCGGAAGTGTGCGGTGCTTTCTGCCAATCGGGCAGTGTCCCATTCGGCGCGTCGAATGTCGAGGGCGCCGAGTGGTTGGTCTAGTGAGGCCGCGGTGTAGAGTTCGGCAACGCCGGGAAGGAGATCCTCGGGGAAGTCGGTGTTGGCGAATACCTCGATGTCGGGGCGGGCGAGGAGGTCTGCCAGGCGCGCGGGGATAACGTATTCGGTTTGTGCGAGGGCGCAGGTGTAGCCGGCGTCCCGGAAGGTGGCTGCAAACGCGGAAGCGGCGCCGAGGGCGTGCTGGTCCCATAGGTGGATGACGCTGCGGCCAAAGCGACGGGCGATGTCGTCGCTGATGCCGAGCATATCGACGACCAGTTCCCGGGCAGCATCGCTTGGCGGGGTGCCTGGGATGGGTTGGAAGTCGGCATCCAGGACGAGGGAAATATCGAGGCTATGGATGTTGTCAGCGAGCGGTTGCGTCACGATGAGCCACCCGACAGCGGGCGGTTCTGCTTCATCCCCGGTGGCGGAGAATTGGGGATACCCGAACTGGGAGTCGCCGAGGGCACCGGCCCACGGATCGGTGGTGACGGCGAAGATGTGAGTGTGGGCAGTGTGGGACGGGGTGGCTAGGGCGTCGATAAGCTCAGTAATCCCCCGTGAGGCGTCGGCACTGCCGGTGGTTTCCTGCGCGGCGAGGTTGGCCATAAAGACCAACGTGCGGAGCGCGTCTGATGGTTCCTCACCGACGACGGGCCCCGCACACTGATAAACAAACATTTACAGGTCTTCCACCGCACCCAGCGCTGCGTCTGCCCATTCCTGCCACTGGGCGGCCTGGGCGCGAAGCTCCTCTGCTTGCTTGTTCTTACCCGCTGCCTCCGCAGCTTCCGCTTGCTCGGTGAAGTCTTTTACTCGCGCGGTGAACTGGGCGGCGCGGGCCTGAGCTTCGGGGTCGGTGCGGCGCCATTGCGCGTCGGTGGCGTCAGCGACGAGCTTCTCCAGCGCACCAATCTTGTTCTCAAATTCGCGGACGCGGTTCTTCGGAACGAAGCCGATCTCTTCCCACTTTTCCTGCAGCTCGTGGAGCTTACGGCGGGCGCCGTCGAGGTCCTTGTCTGGGTCGATCAGCGGGGTGTACTCGGCGATGAGCGCTTCCTTCGCCTCCGCGTTGCCCTGGAACTCGCGGTCACGTTCGTTATTGACGGCGGTGCGGGCGTCGAAGAAGAAGTCCTGAGCTGCTTTGAACGCTGCCCACAGCTTGTCGTCGATCTCGCGTGGGGCGCGGCCGGCGGCCTTCCACTCCGTCATCAGATCACGGAAGGCGCGGGCGGTTTCCGCCCAGTCGGTAGAATCCTTGAGTTCCTCGGCGCGGGCAACCAGGGCTTCCTTCGCCTTGCGGGCTGCTGCGCGGCCACGATCGAGCTCAGCAAAGTGGGAGCCACGACGACGGTTGAAGGCATCCCGGGCGCGGGAGTAGCGCTTCCACAGGGCGTCGTCAGTCTTGCGGTCGATGCCCCGGATGGTTTTCCACTCATCCAAGATGGCGCGCAACCTGTCGCCGGCAGCCTTCCAATCAGTGGAGGATTCGCCGATGGTTTCGGCTTCGGCGGCCAGGGCTTCCTTTCGGGCCACTGCTTCGGCACGCGCCCTTGCTTTGGCTTCCTTGACGGCCAGGCCGGCCTGCTCGGACGAGTTGATAATGCCGTCCAGGCGCTGCTCCAGGCTGGCGAGGTCGCCAATAACCGCGGCTTCAGTAAGAGATTTCTTCAGGTCAACAGCGGAGAGGCGGATGTTGCCAGAATCTTGCGGGTGGGCGACCAGGCGGGATTCGAGAAGCTCAACCTCGGTAGCCAGGTCGTCGAAGCGGGCACCGTAGTGGGCGAGACCCTCCGCGTGGGTTCCGGCCTGCCAGGAACCGATGAGTCGTTCACCGTCAGCGGTCTTGACAAAAACGTCACCGTTGTCCGCGACCCGGCCCCATTGTGCTGGGTCATTGTGCACCGCATGTGCTGCGGCCGGCACAACTGGCTTGATACCTTGCGCTCCTGGTCGAGGTCCCGGACGAGGTCCTGGGCGTGGGCCTGGCTTCGGAGTTGGAGTGGTCATGGGACGTCCTTCGGGTGTTGTGCCGCGCGACACGGCTGCCAATAAAAGCTGCGGTTCACGGTGAATGAACGCTAAACAGACATTCTAGCCGGAACACTGTATGAGTGTGGGCACTATCCCAGGCTAGAGTTAAGCGCGTGCCCGTGATTTTTATTCCAGCTTCTCCAGCGCTCGTCCCAGAACTTGGGATAGGTGACGCGTCGAGCGTACGGCTGCGCGACGCGGCGCGCTCGCTCATCGACGCTGCCCTGTCCGATCCGCGTTGCCCCCAGGTCACCATAGTGGGCAGCACCGATCCTGACTCGTACACCGCTCACACAGGGAGCTTTCGCGCATGGGGTGCGGATGTCTCAGTAGGAGGCGGCAATCACCTTCCTGAATTGGTGGCACGCTACCTGCTCGGATCGTGCCCCCTGCCCATCACCTCGGGAACCTGGCACCCACCGTATGATGGCGAACTAGTGATTTATCCGCTCGACGGTCCAGCGGGACTGATTGATAAGGCTCCACTCGCCAAGGTTCCCGGGGCCCCTTTGCGGCACCAATGGTGCCAGCAACTGCTGCGCGGCGAAGACGTCCACTGGCCAGCTGACCTGAAACAGCTGCGTATCGACGGCATCATCGACCCCGACCCCTGGTGGGCCTTGCGAGGATCGAAGGTAGTCGGTGCCGAGCTGGTGGCAGTGGAAGAAGAACACGGAGTAGGGCGATATGTTGCCCAATGGAAGGAAATGCACTGATGCGACCGATCGCGGTTGTGGGGCCCACGGCTTCGGGCAAGTCTGCGCTGGGAGTGGCATTGGCGCACCACTTTGGTGGGGAGATCGTCAACGTCGATTCCATGCAGCTCTATTGGGGGATGGACATCGGCACCGCGAAGCTGACGATAGCGGAACGGGAGGGGATTCCACATCACCAGTTGGATGTGTGGGATGTGACCGAAACTGCGTCAGTGGCGCGCTACCAGCGGGATGCGGTGGCTGATGTCGAAGCGATCATGACGCGCGGTAATGTGCCGATCCTCGTAGGCGGCTCCATGCTGTATGTGCAATCCTTAGTGGACGATTGGCAATTTCCGCCGACATCACCCGAGGTGCGGGCCAAGTACGAAGACCGCTTGGCTCAGATCGGAGTTGCGGCGTTGCACGCCGAATTGGCGGAGATCGATCCAGCAGCCGCAGCGATCATCGAAGACGCAGATCCGCGTCGTACCGTGCGGGCGTTGGAAGTCATCGAACTGACCGGTAAGCCATACGCGGCGAGCCAACCACCGATTAACCAGCCCCCACGGTGGGGAGCCACGCTGCTAGGGCTGCGCACCACCAGTGACTGGCTGAACCCCCGAATCGAACTGCGCACAAAGCTGATGTTTGAACGTGGACTGGTAGAGGAGGTGACGGCCTTGCAACAGCAGGGGCTTGTCGCTGATTCCACCGCTGGACGGGCGATCGGCTATGCCCAGGTGCTCGCTGCGCAGGCGGGGGAGCTCACGTGGGACGAAGCCGTGGAACGCACGATCACTGGGACGCGTCGTTACGTGCGCCGACAGCGGGCATGGTTCAACCGAGACCCGCGCATCCACTGGATTGATGCTGCGGGTGACACGCTAGCCCAGGCGCTTAAGATCCTGGCAGCCCGCGAGCGACACGACGAGCCGTAATCCAGCTCTCCCGCAAACTCGCGGCCCGGTCATCGGTAATGGCGAGGAGCCGTTCAGCCTGGGACACCGACAGGGGAGCGTTGATCCTCGCGGGAAGCCGGTGCAGGAAACGTTGGGCGTTCGCACAGTCTTCGTGGAAGCCAGCAATGTCAGGATTGACGCTGTCGCGCTCCAGCAACGCTGGTCGAAGAAGCGTCCGGTCTTCCAGGTGCTGGGCGTCGGGGCTGGTGCAAAACTGGTCGAATTCGTCCAACACATCGGTGATGTCTTGGGCACTGAGCAAAATGGAGGAGCGAAGCGCATCGATCTCGACCGCGTCCGGGCGACGCCTGCTCGCCACCATCAGCATGCCGATGATACCGAGGCTGAGCAGCAAACCCACGGTTTTGAGGGTGAATATCAGCCACATGCAGCCGAGAAGGGAGAGCGCGATGAGCCACCACGGCAGTGACGAGTTGCGACGCGGCACTGAAAAATCTGGGTACTCCGGCATACTGAGCGCGCTCACCTCCTCGAATTTTTACAGCCTAGTGTAGCGAGAATCACTTTAGTAGCCACCGCAGCCGCCGGACCCGCAACCGCAGCCGCCATCGCCACCGCAACCTGCAGGTGGTTTGATTTCCGCGGCGAGCAGGAAAGTGCCGGCGACGACGGCACCATCGGCGGGGACGGCGTCGGTAAGTGGCAGGCACAAATCCAAAGCAACGGGTGCGTTGACGCGGGTACGGATGAACTTGGTGCCGGTCAGCTCGTTGGTGAGCACGGTGGCGTCGTGGATTTCCACGGCCAGTGTGGCAGAGGCGTCAGGGGTCTGGGCAGCGCCGGAGTTAACGATCCGCTCGCCGTGGCTTACCAGAGTTCCCACTGTCAGACCAGCGGCCTCTGCCTGCGCGGCGTTGTCGAACACCTGGGAGTCGATGCTGATAGCGCTGAGCTTGAGGTGCTGCCACTGCTGCGTCGGTTCATCGACGAGCAGTGGGCCCTGCGCCAAGTTGGCGGCCACAGAAGCCACGTGGAAGCCTTCATCATTGACCAGGTCACACAGCGCTAATACGTCGTTGATCATGCTGACGTGGGCGTCATGGACCGTACTGGAATTAAAACCGGCGAACGTGGTGAAGGGTTCAGCTGCCAAAATGAACATCTGTGCGCCGGAAGGATCGGTGAATTCGATGAGCTGCCCGCCGCGCACCTCTCCAATCACCTGGAGCTTTTCTGAAGCGATAGCGGCCTCCACGGCGTCCTGCCATCGCGGAAAATTCATGCCAATGCTGAGCAAATCCCGGGTCATGATTTCAGTCATGGTTTCTTAGTTTAGTGCGGTGCTGGAGCTAAGAATAATCGCGTTATTAGTGGTGGAAGTGGTGAGCATGACACAATGGCAGCTAATGACGAAAAACAATCATGATGACCTCCTTTCTGAGGTTTTTAAGGATCACACATCAGCACCTGCTGCTAACTCAAACGGGATCGATCAATCGGGGCTGCTCGCCCCTTCAGAAGACGCTCCGACAGTCGGCGAACTTGACCTGGAGGCGCGGTCCTCGCTGCGTAAACTCAGCCGTGGCGGTACCGTGCGTGACACCGAGCACCGCGAAGGTTACGAGGTCGAATACCGCAAGCTACGTCTGGAGCGTGTTGTGTTGGTAGGTGTGTGGACGGAAGGGACCACCGCCGAAATTGAAGCGAACATGGCCGAGCTCCAAGCGCTAGCGGAGACCGCCGGTTCGGAAGTGACGGAAGTGCTGTACCAAAAGCGCGACAAACCAGATCCCGGTACCTACATTGGGTCGGGCAAAGTCCGGGAGCTGGCGGACATCATCGCAGCGACCGACTCGGACACGGTCGTCTGTGACGGTGAGCTGACCCCCAGCCAGATGATCGCGCTGGAAGAAGCCCTTAGAGTCAAGGTTATTGACCGGACTATGCTGATTCTGGATATCTTCGCCCAGCACGCCAAATCCAAAGAAGGTAAAGCTCAGGTCGCATTAGCGCAGATGGAGTACCTCTTCAACCGCGTTCGTGGTTGGGGTGGCAATCTCTCCCGCCAGGCGGGCGGCCGTGCCGGTTCTAATGGTGGTGTAGGCCTGCGTGGCCCCGGTGAAACGAAGATCGAGGCGGATCGACGTCGTCTCCGCGCCGACATGGCTCGGCTGCGCAAAGAGATCGCAGGGATGAAGACGACGCGTGAAACCAAACGCGCGAAGCGACGCGCCTCCACCACACCACAGATCGCCATTTCCGGCTACACCAACGCGGGCAAGTCCTCGCTGATTAACGCGATGACTGGCGCGGGTGTGCTGGTGGAAAACGCGCTATTTGCCACCCTGGATCCCACGACACGCCGCGCGGAACTCGCTGATGGCCGTGCTGTGACCTTCACCGACACCGTCGGGTTCGTGCGCCACCTACCGACCTCCTTCGTGGAAGCGTTCCGCTCGACCCTGGAAGAAGTGGTGGATGCGGACTTGGTGCTGCATGTAGTGGACGGTTCCGACCCGTTCCCGCTCAAGCAGATCGAGGCGGTGAACAAGGTCATCCTGGAGATCGTCCGGGAAACCGGCGAGGAGGCGCCACCGGAGATCATCGTGGTGAACAAGATCGATAAAGCTGATCCGCTCACCCTCGCGGAACTGCGTCACGCGCTCGATGATGCGGTGTTCGTCTCCGCTCACACCCTCGAGGGTATTCCGGAGCTGGAAGCCCGCATCGAGCTGTTCCTCAATTCCCTCGATGCGCACGTCCACATGCTTATTCCATTCACGCGCGGCGACGTGGTGGCACGCCTGCACAGCCACGCCACGGTGTTGTCGGAGAAGTACAACGAGCACGGCACGCTTCTCGACGTCCGACTGCCCGGATCCCTGGCCGCGGAATTGGCCGAATTTGTGGTAGAGCCTGACGTCTAGCGTTTGGTGTGTAGGGCCTGGGCACGGATAATGATTAACCGTGATCAAAAGCATGAGCTGGACTGTCCACGGAGACGGTAAAACTATTAAGCCTGGGGCGGTTGTTGCTCCGGAAGAGCGCTTGAGCTGGGGCCGGACCATTGGCATCGGTATGCAGCACGTCATCGCTATGTTTGGTGCGACGTTGCTGGTCCCCACCCTGACCGGTTTCCCGGTGAACACCACACTGTTGTTCTCCGGGCTCGGAACCATGTTGTTCCTGCTGCTGACTCGGAACCGGTTGCCGTCCTACCTGGGCAGTTCTTTTGCGTTCATCGCACCGCTCGTCGCCACCCAAGGCGAAGGTATCAGCACCCAGTTGGGCGGCATTGTTGTCGCCGGCCTGGTGTTGGCACTCATCGGTGTGGTGGTCAAGGTGGCGGGGCGTCGCGTGATCGATGCGGTGATGCCACCGACGGTCACTGGTGCAATCGTCGCCCTGATCGGTCTGAATCTGTCCCCAGTGGCCGCCTCGAACTTTGCCACCCAGCCGCTGGTGGCATGCGTGACGTTGGCTGCGATCCTGGTGGCCACTGTTGCCGGGCGCGGGATGGTGGCACGTCTGGGGATCCTCATCGGCGTTATCGTTGGTTGGGTGTTTGCTGCCGTGACGGGCAATTTGAAGGAAGGTGCGGCTGACACCATCGCACAGGCTGCCTGGATTGGTTTCCCGACCTTCCACGCTCCGGAGTTTAAACTCTCGGTCATCCTGGTCACCCTGCCGGTGATTATTGTGCTGGTGGCGGAAAACGTCGGGCACGTGAAGGCGGTGTCCGCGATGACGGGCCGTAACCTCGATGATCTCGCCGGCGACGCCTTGATCGCGGATGGTCTGGCTACGACACTGGCCGGTGGTTTTGGTGGCTCCGGCACTACCACCTATGCCGAGAACGTGGGCGTGATGGCTGCAACCAAGGTCTACTCGACGGCGGCCTACTGGGTCGCAGCGTGCACCGCGATTGCGCTTGCGTTTATCCCTAAGTTTGGCGCCTTGATCTTCACCATTCCTACCGGGGTGCTGGGCGGAGCGACGATCGTGCTTTATGGCTTGATCGGTATGCTCGGCGTGCGCATCTGGCAAGACAACAACATCAATTTCAATGACCCAGTGAACCTCACCGCAGCAGCGGTGGCCCTGGTTGCGGGTATCGGCAACCTGACGCTCACCGTATTCGGAGTGGAGCTGGAAGGCATCGCCTGGGGTTCAGCAGGCATCATCGTGGTGTATCCGATCCTGCGGTGGTTGTACACGCACGTTGGTGAAGGACGTTTGGCTGGAAAGTTTTAAAACGCACTAATGGCCGGCAGGGGTTGATACCTGCCGGCCATTTTTGGTTAAGAGACCTTAAGCGTCGAGATCCTTCTCAATGAGCTCGGCGATCTTCTTCATTGCGGCCTCGTTTTCGGAGGAGACCACAACCTGGTCGTCCTTTTCTGCGCCGAGCGCCATGATCATCAGGGACGAGGCGGCGTCGGTAGGCTCGTCGTCTTCCTCACCAACGAGAGCGAGGTAGATGTCCTCGTCGTACTCTGCTGCAGCCTCTGCGATGATGGTTGCCGGGCGAGCGTGCAGGCCGACTGCGGAACCTACGGTGACGGTGGTGGAGAACATAAGATCAATCCTTTTCTGTTGGTGGAACGTAGTGTCCCAGTGTAGTGAAAACTGTGCTTAGACGGTGTGAAGGGTCTTGTTTGGCCACAGTTGCTTGACCGCGATGACAGCGAAAGCAGACACCAGCGACCCGGCGACGATGGCCACCAACCATGCCCAGAACGGGCTGATAGCGAAGAATACGAATAGACCACCGTGTGGCGCGCGGGACCCGGCGCCGAACGCCATCGAAATTGCACCGGTTACTGCGCCGCCGAGCATCATTGACGGGATGACACGGAACGGGTCTGCTGCGGCGAATGGGATGGCGCCTTCGGAGATGAAGGAAAGCCCCAGCAGCCAGGCCGATTTGCCGTTTTCCTGCTCTGCAGGGGTAAACTGCTGCTTGCGCAGGAAGGTAGCGATGGACAGCGCGATCGGTGGCACCATACCGGCAGCCATGACAGCGGCCATCACCTTCATCGAGGCTTCGTCGCCGGTGGACAGGCCAGCGGTGGCAAACAAGTACGCTGCCTTGTTCACCGGGCCACCGAGGTCGAAGCACATCATCAGGCCAAGAATGATGCCGAGCAGGATGGAGGAAGACCCGCTCATTCCGGTCAGCCAGTCCTGTAGCCCCATCATGATCGCGGCCAGCGGGCGTCCGAGCACCAGGAACATCAACACGCCAACAAGCAAGGTGGTCACCAGCGGGATGATCACCACAGGCATGAGCGATGCCACCACGCGCGGGACCTTCCAGTTACTAATCCAGTAGGCAATCAAACCGGCCAGGATGCCGGTGACCAGGCCACCAATGAAGCCCGCGCCGAGGGTCACTGCGATAGCGCCACCGGCGAAACCTGGGGCGATACCAGGGCGACCGGCGAGAGCGTAGGCGATGTAGCCGGAGAGTGCGGCGACGATGAATCCCATCGCAGCTTGTCCTATGGCGAAGAACACAGCGCCCAGATACAGGAGCAGTCCAGCGCGTTCGAACGTAACTTCAGCGCCATCGACAGAGATAGTGTTGCCCGGCAGGTTGGTCAGCGAGTACTCCGTGGCAATGTTTTCCCACCCATTGGCCATGTCATAGCCGCCGAAGAGGAATCCGAGGGCGAGCAACAAACCGCCAGCCGCGACGAAGGGGATCATGTAGGACACGCCGGTCATTACAGCTTGTTGAATCCGCTTGCCCCAACCAAGTTGGCCTTTTTCTTCTTCCGTATCCGTGGCCGCGGCGGTTCCGGAGACCCGGTGGGCGTGTGGGTTGTGGGCCGCCTTGATGGCTTCGTCCAGCATTTTGTCTGGCTCGTTAATCGCGCGTTTGACCCCGGATTCGATCACAGGTTTACCGGCGAAGCGTTCGCGTTCCTTCACTCCCACGTCGGTGGCGAAGATAACGGCGTCCGCCGCGGCAATCGTAGCCGATGGAAGCGGGGTGACTGCCGAGGAACCTTGGGTTTCCACCTGGATGGTCACGTCATCGCGCTTCCCGGCTGCTTGGGTGAGGGAATCAGCGGCCATGTAGGTGTGGGCGATTCCGGTCGGGCAGGCGGTGACGGCGACGATACTGACGGCCCCGTTGTTCTTTTCTTCGGCCGCTGTGGCTTGTTTCGGTGCTGGATTAAGAATGCCTTGGACGAGGTCGACGATTTCTTGTTCGCTAGTGGCAGCGCGCAACGCTGACGCGAACTCATCCTTAACCAGCGCGCGGGCCAGCGTTGACAGGATCTTTAGGTGTGCCTTGCCACTTCCTTCCGGGGCCGCGATAAGGAACACCAAGTCAGCGTCCCCGTCGGGGCCACCGAAATCAGCGGCTGGTTCCAGCCGCGCAAATCCCAGTGTCGGATCCTCGACAGCGGCGGTGCGACAGTGCGGAATGGCAATGCGTCCCTTGAAACCGGTGGGGGAGGTGGCTTCGCGGGCTTTGGCGTCGTGAAGCAATTGCGTGGGGTCGCTGGTACGGCCGGCCTCGGCGAGCAGCGCGGCGAGACGTTCAATGACCTCACTGGAGCTGTGGCCGAGATTGCGGTCGAGACTGACGAGCTCCGGAGTGATGACGGGAGTACTCATGAAATGTCCTTAACAGTGACGTTGCTGAGTTGGAGTTGTTCGGGGGTCGGTAATTGGGTGCCGGGCAGGGAAGCAGCGGCGGAGCCGTATGCCACGGCGTGACGCAGCGCTTCAGCAGGGGAAACATCAGTGCACGATGCCATGACGAAGCCCGCGAGGGAGCTATCTCCCGCGCCCACCGTGGACACTGCGGTGATAGGAGGCGGGCATGCAGACCAAGCGCCATCGGCGCGCACCAGGACTGCGCCGGCAGCGCCCAGCGTCACCAGCACATTGTCCACACCGCGTTCCTGCAGTTGACGCGCTGCCTTAACGACGGCCGTAACGTCGCCACTTTTGGCCTCCGCTTCCAAGGCCGCTCCATCCACACCAACGGCCTGCCCCAGTTCCTCGCCGTTGGGTTTGATCAGAGCCGGGCGGGCACGATCGATGTTTTCTAACACAGCGCGCAGGGGAGCGTCAGAGGTATCAATAGCAATGCGCAGTTCGGGGTTCTCGGTGTGCAGCAGCTCTGCCAGGTGCGAATACCAATCGACTGGTGCCCCCGGCGGCAAAGACCCCGCGAGAACCGCCCAGGATGCGCCTTTGGCTTTAGACACAAGGAGCTGCTCGCACTGTTGCAGGGCCGATTCCGTGAGCTGAGGGCCCGGACCATTTAACTTTGTGGTAGTGCCGTCAGGCTCCGTGATGGTGACGTTCGTGCGTACTGCGTCGTCATTCGTGACGAACTCGTAGTTGACGTCCTTCTTAAGCAGCAACCGGATGAACGGATCATTGTGCGGGGCAGGGAACACTGCGAGCGTCGGTCGGCGCGCCAGATGAGCCGCGACACTAACATTGATGCCTTTGCCACCAGCCGCGCGAGTGACGGTGTTCAGGCGGTGGACTGCGCCCCGGCGGAGCTGAGTTGACAGGTCCATCGTGCAGTCGATGCTCGGGTTGGGGGTGAAGGTCAAAATCATGCGACCACTACCTCGATCCCCAACGACTCCAAGATCTCATAATGCTGCGGGATCACCCCGGAATCCGTGACCACAATGTCTATCGAATCCAGCGGGGCGAAAGTAACCAAAAAGTCCTTTTTGAACTTGGTGGAATCACACAGCACCATTACCTTGTGCGCGCTCTGAACCATCGCTGCTTTCACCGCGGCTTCTGACGGGTCAGGGGTGGAACAACCGTGATTAAGGGACAACCCGTTTGCCCCCAGCACGGCCACGTCGGCACGAAGCTGTTGCAGCTCGCGAACGGTTTGGTCCCCGACGATAGCTCGGGTGATCGGTCGGATCCGTCCACCCATCAGGTGAACCCCCGTGAGCCCGTAATCAGTGGTGAGGTTTGCCACCGGAAGAGAGTTGGTGATCATCGTCATGGATGACGTGTGGGATGTCTTACCGCCACTGGCCAGCGCGCGAACGAATTCCAACGTGGTGGTGCCAGAATCGATGGTGATGGCATTGAGCTGTGGTAGCTGTTGCAGCCGGTTCCACGCCGCCGCCGCGATCCGTTTTTTCTTGTCGATGTTCACCATGGTGTTGGAGTCATACTCCATCTCCACGTTGTGGTTGGGAGAAACAGACACCGCGCCACCGTGTACCCGGACCAGCCGCCCTCTTTTCTCCAACGCTTTAAGATCGCGCCGGATTGTCTCTGGCGTGACATTAAAGTGTGATGACAGCTGAGAAACGCTCACATGACCAGCCGATTGTGTGGTCTGCGCAATTTCTGCTTGGCGTTCAAGTGCAGAAAGCATGATGCCTCGCTCTGACTGCTAGTGAAGGAAATAAAGTGACTTAAGCTATAAGCTGTTACCAGCTAGTACTAAGTAACAGCTTAATACCACGCGGTGTTGGAATGTCAACAGGTGTGACCAGGATTCCAGACATAAAACAACATCGAGGTGTTAGGCTTTAAGTAAGCTCAATCGCAATCGTAAAGACGGGTGAGAAGTAGTGACCGACGCAGCACAATCAGTGACAGTTAAAGGCACCGCCGTGGTAGATGGTGTCAGATTCGCCCCGGCCGTGTGGGTGGCTCCGCGCCCAACACTGCCCACCTCCTCCACACCGTTACCGGAGGACAAACGACCCGAAGAATTAGAGCGCTTTACCGTCGCCGCCGATGCCGTTGCAGTCCGGCTGGAAGAGCGGTCAGCCGCTGTCACGGGCAATGCTGCGGAGGTGCTCAAAGCCACCGCAGGAATGGTGCGCGACCGTGGTTGGCGCAAGGCAGTACGCAAGGCTACCAATGCCGGCCATACCGCAGAATTCGCTGTGGTCGAAGCTACGGGCAGCTTCATCGCCATGTTCGAAAAGGCTGGCGGACTCATGGCGGAACGCGTCACTGACCTGCGCGATATTCGTGACCGCGTTATCGCTGAACTGCGAGGCGAACCGGAACCAGGGCTGCCACAGGCCGACCGTGAAGTTGTTCTGCTCGCCGACGATCTCTCTCCCGCCGACACCGCAGTCCTGGATACTTCCATCTTCACGGCGCTCGTCACCCGCCTTGGTGGGCCCACCAGCCATACTGCGATCATCGCGCGACAGCTCGGCGTGCCGTGCATCGTAGCAGCTGGCTCACAACTTGAGACCATCAGCGAAGGCACCGCAGTCCTCGTCGACGGTGGCGCCGGCACCGTAACCACCGGGGTAGACCCAGAGCAAGCTGGTCGGCTGGTGGCAGACTCGCGCGCCAAGGCAGAGAAGATCAAGAGCTGGCGCGGGCCTTCCCAAACCAAGGACGGCCACCGCGTGCAACTCCTCGCCAATGTGCAGGACGGTAACGCGGCAAAGAAAGCAGCGGAAACCCAGGCGGAAGGCATTGGTTTGTTCCGCACGGAATTGTGCTTCCTGTCCGCAACGTCAGAACCTTCGGTGGAAAACCAAGCTGAGGTGTACCAAAAGGTATTTGAAGCCTTCCCGGACTCCAAAGTGGTGGTGCGTACCCTGGACGCCGGCTCGGATAAACCCGTCCCATTCGCCTCGCTCGCGCACGAGGACAATCCTGCCTTGGGTGTGCGTGGTCTGCGCATTGCTCGACAAAACGAAGAGTTACTCACCCGTCAGCTCGACGCTATTGCACTGGCATCCAAGCAAGCAGGTCGCGGACCAGACGTCCCAACTTGGGTGATGGCCCCGATGGTGGCAACGGCGTACGAGGCCCAGTGGTTCGCAGGCTTGTGTCGCGAACGCGGACTCACCGCTGGTGCCATGATCGAGGTGCCAGCCGCGGCACTCATGGCGGACCACCTGCTGCCTCACCTCGACTTTGTGTCTATCGGCACCAACGACCTCACCCAGTACACGATGGCTGCCGACCGACTCTCCCCAGAGCTGGCTTACCTCACGGATCCATGGCAGCCTGCAGTGCTGCGTCTGATCCAGCACACCTGTGAAGTAGCCAAGACCACGCAAACTCCAGTCGGCGTGTGTGGCGAAGCCGCAGCAGATCCAAACCTGGCCATCGTGTTGACTGGCCTGGGCGTGTCTTCGTTGTCTGCGGCGTCGAACTCCGTGGCCGCAGTGGGTGCGCACTTGGCTGAGGTGGACATTAATTTCTGCCTGGCAGCGGCCGACGCTGCGATGAGCGCTTCCGGGGCTCAGGAAGCCCGGGCCGCCGTGCAGGCGCTTTTCGACGCCCAGTCCTAACGAACCTGAGCCAGTTCCGGCTGCAGAACATCTGGAGTCGGAACGGCACGGGCCGGATCGCCGATCGGGGCGTTGGCATACGCAAGCGCCGAGATCAGCGCAGCTTGAGGATCAGCTGCCACGTCCGCTAGGAGCAGTCCCGCGAGGGCAGCATCCTGCCAGGGCAACCACTGTTTGCCTGGATCACCGACGAACTCAGCGGAGTAACTTGCGCCAGCTGCGCCGGAAAACAGCTCAAAATGGGTTCTGCTGTGGCACACCAAGATGTGGGGGACTGCTGCGTCGGTAAGCGTGCTTATCGCTGTGTCGCGCTGCTCGGTGCTGTCGAACTCTGCGGTGTCAATGACGAGCACATCTGGTTTGGTGGTGTACACCTGGCGTAGCACCGCGCCGAGGGGTTGACCGGACGTGGAGACCGCGATCTTCACACCAGGGTGGTAGAGGCGAAGTGCGCGCATGACATCGACGTACCAGGAGGCATGAGCGATGTCAGGAAGCATACCGGCGAGGACGACCCATTCGGCGGTTTCTGCCGCCGCTACGCACATATCCCGCAGGATCGCCAGTTCCGACACTTTCAGTTCCATGGGAGGGTCAACAAACTGCAGCTGGCGACCGGCGGGCGAATCGATGAGGTATCGCACGGGGATAGGGCCGGGGACGTCAACAATCTCGTAGGGAAGCCCCTGCAGCGAGAGCATGCGGATGAATTGACTGACCTCGGGAGCTGGGACCAGCACGCGGGTATCCTGGCCTGCGCAGTAGAGCATTTGGGCCACATTGACCCCGCCGCCTGCTGGTACCACGGCTACTTCGGACAGGGCGTTGGTGTGCTCCCAGGACAGTTCCTCGGACAGCCGTGAGGTGCGGAACAGCTCGGGCGTGGTTGCGACGTTAAGGATCATGATGCGATAACTACCTGGATCTCGCGTTCGCGCAGGGCTTCGACGATGGATTCTGGGGCGTCCGCATCAGTGACTACCACGTCGATGTCGTCGATCCCGGCGAAGCTCACCAGGTAGTCATTGCCGAGCTTGGTGGAGTCACACAGCACGACCACCTTCTGAGCATTGGTGATCATGGCGCGCTTCACCGCGGCCTCCTGGGAATCGGCGGTGGACAGACCGTGGTCCAGGGTGAGAGCATTGGTGCCGATGAACGCGACTTCCGCACGCATCAGGGCCAAGGTGCGTAGTGCGGTATCGCCGACTACCGCCTGGGTGATAGCGCGGACCGTGCCTCCCAGCAGCTGTACCTCGTCTAGTCCGGCGTTAGCCAAGCTCAGTGCGATAGACAGGCAGTTGGTAACGATGGACCAGTGGTGCGCCTGTGGATCTTCAGCCAACATATCTGCCAATGCCGCGACCGTTGTGCCAGCATCGAGGAAAATACCACCGTGCCGATCTGGAAGGAACTCCAGCGCCCCTCGAGCAATAGCGCTTTTGGCGCCAGAGGCGGACTTTGAACGCGTGTCAAGGGTGAACTCGGTGGTGAGGAAGCTTTGGGTGGCTACTGCACCACCGTGGACGCGGTGGATGATTCCTTCGTGAGCGAGTACGGCGAGGTCGCGTCGTACCGTCTCGGCGGTGACATCGAAACGTTGCGCCAGGTCGGTGACATTGACGCGGCCTTCAATAGCGGTGAGGGACGCAATCTGGCGGCGGCGTTCTTCTGCGTACATTCATACTCCTAGGGATAAAGCAGCGGTGTACCACACTAAAACGTGACCCCAGCATTCGGTTATAACTGGAGTCACTGTTGTTGCAGAGTATCTGAATAAATCCAGTCCAGTATCCCACAAAGTTGGTGTCCGATCGGGCAAAGCAAACAAAATGTGTCGCAAAAGCTACCGAAACTACCCCCGATTTGGGAAGAGGAAAGTTTTGTAATGGAAACAATGCCTGGTTGTGGTTACCCCATAGCAGGCCCCTAGCTACAACTTGCGCAGGACGGAGACCACCTTTCCCATGATTTCCGCATGCTCGGCAGGGATTGGGGAGAAGGCATCGTTGTGGGGAAGGAGCCAGACACCAGTGGAGTCTGAGTGGAACTCTTTGACCGTTGCCTCGCCGTCGATCATGGCTGCAACAAATTCACCCTCCTCTGCAACTGGTTGGGAACGGACAACAACCCAGTCTCCGTTGAGGATGCCTGCATCTCGCATGGATTCGCCGACCACTTGCAGCATAAACAGCTCGCCGTCGCCAACAATGTCGGCGGGCAGCGGGTAGTACTCCTCGATGTTCTGCTCGGCAAGAATGGGATTGCCGGCGGCAATGCTGCCCACAACCGGGATGAAGTTGGTAGCTACCGCCTCCGAAGGGGCCGGGGTTTCCACTTGCTTCTTTCGCCCAGGCTTTGGACCGGCCTTTGACTTAGTGACCTCCGGTAGGTGGCGGACATCTACCGCGCGTGGCTTGTTGGGGTCTCGGCGCAAGAAGCCTTTTTCCTCAAGCTGGCGTAGCTGATATGCCACAGAGGAGGTGGACTGCAGATCTACGGCGTCGCCAATCTCGCGAATGCTCGGAGGGTAGCCCCGAAGTACCACGGCATCGCGGATAACTTCTAGGATTCGTCGCTGGCGTTCGGTGAGCTTCGGCTGTGGCGAATTTTTCTTAGCTGGTGACATGGTAAGTCCCTTATGGTGCTTGTTCGAAAATTAACTTAGGAACGGACGTTGGTGTTTTCGAATAATGGTAGTGGCTGTGTTGTTGCCAAACACAGTACCAGCTAAAACACGTGGTGTCATATTAATTTTCGAGTGTTGAGAAAAATTTCTTTCGAAAATGTGGGCCAACGCTAGACATTCGAAAATGATCGTGCTACAAATCGAACATAGCAACGAATTTCGAACATGTGGGCTATGAAAATGCTTCGAGGGAGGGCTGCCGTGTCGGCACGATCTCCTAGAGTGCACAACCAGTCCACTAAGAAAGGAAGGTAGACCCGATGACCACCGTCAGCACTCCACGCTCTTACGCTCACAACAGCTTCGCGTCTCACGCGGTAGTACCTCCTGCGGCAACCTGGAATGGGGGAGATTCCCGGTTTACAGCGAGCCATACTCGCGTTGTTCAAGGGCGCGTGCTACCGCCACAGGGAGTGACTAGCACTCGGCGCAGCGCTTCCCCGCGTCGGTTTGCTCTTGGGCAGCTAGCAATGGGCGCGGTCTTAGGGCTCACCGCTGTGATTGGAATGCTGGCGGTAGATCCGGCTGATGACGTAGTAACGCCAGCCACGGGCACCACGCACTTCGCTTCCATGAATGTGAAGTAAGGGCACTAGAATCAGAAACGTTCCCGCCACGACTATTGCCCGGAGCGTACCTGATCCTATGTACTGTCCTTTTTGCCATCACACGACATCCCGCGTGATTGATTCCCGCGTCATCGATGGCGGCGCCGCAATTCGGCGTAGAAGAGAATGCTCTCAATGCGAGGGCCGGTTCACCACCGTAGAAAAGGCGGTGCTCTTGGTTGTTAAGCGAAACGGTGTGACGGAACCGTTTAGTCGTGAAAAAGTCATCACTGGTGTGAGACGAGCATGCCAGGGACGCGACGTGTCCGACGATGCCCTTAAGCGACTAGCTCAAGAAGTAGAAGAGTCGGTACGCAGCCACGGCAGCAGTCAAATCAACGCTAACGACATTGGCCTAGCCATCTTGGAACCGCTCCGAGAACTGGACGAGGTGGCCTACCTGCGCTTCGCCTCGGTGTATAAGTCCTTCGAAAGCGCAGACGATTTTGAGTCCGAAATTCGTCTCATGCGTCGTCGAGCCCGAAACGCTTAGCTCCCGCTACCGTAACTTAGCGATCGCCTTCTCGATCCGGCGCACCGACACCGAATGCGCGGTTCCCAGTTGCTGAGCGAACAAGCTAACCCGCAACTCCTGCAGCTGCCAATTAATATCCTTGACTGCAGCAGTCTTTTCCCTGCCTCGAGGCAAACTACGGAGCTTCTGCTTCAGCAAGTCCTGGCAGGCAGTGACTTCATCCTGCAGATCCGCATCCCGGTCGGGATCCCTGTCCATCGCATCCAGACGAATAAGCATCGCTCGCAGATACCGGGGCAAGTGACGCAGATGGTCCATCCCATGAATGCTAATGGCGTGCTGCGGCAGCAAGAACGCTAGCTGCTCTCGCATGTCGTCGATAGCCTCGCCAGTCCACTGGTCTAGCTCATCTTTTACCGCCAAATAATCCACCAGCGCCGGTGCCAGCGTGACCACTGTCGCACGGACTTTTCCGGGCACGTCCGGCTTGATCTTCGTTACCAGGTCAGCAAAAGCCTCCGGTGAACGAACGGGGCCGCCGTGGGCCAGCAGCAGATCGCGCACCGCCGCAACCTTTGCGTCCTCCAACAGGCCGGTCATTTTCCCGTGCGGATAGTGCTCTACTCCCACGCGTTGTTTCAGTGGCAGACCATTGAGCATGTTCTTGCCTGGCGTCGGAATCTCCTTGAGCAGTAAAGCAAGGGTGGCGGTGAGCATCGCAGCGTCGGCTTCCGCCTGGGTTGGTAGCGCATGCACGGCAACGCCATCCGAGCTCACCACTAAGGCAGGGTAGGCCACAATGTCCTGACCATCGACCTTAGTCACTACCTCTGTAGGGAGGCTCCCAAGAGCGTCGTTATCCCACGTCAACGCGGTGTCGCTCACTTGCTTTCCACGTCGTACCGCCTTGTTGACGGAGGCCTTAACTTTCTCCGTACTACGGCTCTTGAGCGCCGCCAAAGATTTGTCGGAGTCGACGATCTTCCCGCGTCGGTCAATCGCAGCGTAGGTGATACGCAGGTGCGGTTGGAGTTTGTCTAATGCGAAATCGCTCGGATCAATTCCTGCCGCCCCAAATCCTCGCAAGACCGTGGCGAGTTGCTGCAGCAGATCCCCAAAGTGAGGCTTGAGCTCCGGAAGGGCCCGCGCCGCGAAATCCGGCGCGGGGATAACGGTTCGGCGCAGTGGTTTAGGCAGACTGCGGATTAATTCCGTGACCAGTTCGTGGCGAAGCCCGGGCACCAGCCAATCGAAGCCTTCATCGGTGATGCCTGCGAGTAGCGGGATAGGAATATGGACTGTGACGCCATCGAATTTGTGCCCCGGCTCGAAGTGGTACTTGAGCTCGTACTCGAGTGAGCCCTGGCGCCAAACGTCCGGGAATTGCTCCTCGGCGATAGTGTCGGCCTCTGCGCTGAGCAGTTTCGCTGGATCAAAGTTGAGAAGTTCGGGGTTGCGCTGGCGCTCGCTTTTCCACCAGGAATCAAAGTGACGGGCCGTCGTTATGCGTTCCGGCAGTTTCTTGTCGTAGAAATCAAACAAGGTGTTCTCATCTACGACTAGGTCGCGACGGCGTGCCTTTTCCTCCAGCCGCGCGGCCTCTGCGAGCTGTTGTGCATTGTGGTGGAAGAACGTGTGGTGGGTGTTCCACTGGCCTTCGATGAGCGCGTTGCGGATGAACATCTCTCGCGCGGCCACCGGGTCCACGCGGTGATAGGGCACAAGCTTATCGACGACAATCGTCACCCCGAACAACGTGGACTTTTGATACACCATGGCAGCGCCACGCTTCGTTGACCAATGGGGTTCCGAATACTGATGGCGGAGCAGATCACCGGCGAGTTTTTCTACCCACGCAGGGTCAATCGCTGCCACGTCGCGGGCCCACAGCCGCGACGTATCCACCAGCTCCGCAGCCATGACGAACTGGGGTGGCTTCTTTGCCAGGGCTGAGCCCGGGAACACCATGAACCTAGCGCCGCGGGCACCCATGAATTCCTTGGAGTCACCTTCCCGTTGTCCAATGTGGGAGAGCAAACCAGCAAGAAGGGACTGGTGGAGAGCATCACTGTTGATAGGTGTGGTCTCTGTTGCCCAGCCGAGATCCTTCGTGATCCCGCGGAGTTGCCGGACGAGATCCTGCCATTCCCGGATACGTAGGTAGTGCAGGTATTCCTTGCGAACCAGTTTGCGGAAGGCGTTACCAGATAAGTCTCGGGATTGCTCCGAAAGATAGTCCCAGAGCTTGAGGTAGCTAAGGAAATCGCTGGTGGTGTCTTTAAAGCGGGCGTGCAGTTGGTCAGCTTGTGCCTGGTGTTCGAGAGGGCGTTCGCGCACGTCCTGGATGGTGAGGGCTGCGACGATGATCAGCGCCTTGTCCAAGCAGCCATTGCGATCCGCCTCCACCAGCATTCGTGCTAACCGCGGATCGACGGGAATGCGGGCGAGCTTGCGTCCGATATCAGTCAACACCGGCGCTGCATTCTTCTCTTGTTGGGACATCGCGCCCAATTCGTGGAGTAGCAGCAGGCCATCACGGATCGCTTTCGGGTCCGGCGGCTGGATAAAGGGGAATTCGGAAATATCGCCCAGGCGTAACGACGCCATGTGCAGGATGACGCTGGCGAGGTTGGTACGCAAAATTTCCGGATCGGTGAACTCCGGCCGTGAGAGAAAGTCCTCCTCGGAGTACAACCGAATGGCGATGCCGTCAGCGACACGGCCACATCGGCCAGAGCGCTGATTGGCGCTGGCCTGCGAGATGGGCTCGATCGGCAGACGTTGCACCTTGGTCCGGGTGGAGTAGCGGGAGATGCGGGCCAGGCCCGTGTCCACCACGTAGTGGATCCCGGGCACGGTCAGCGAGGTCTCTGCGATGTTGGTGGCTAAGACAATGCGTCGTCGGGAATGCGGGGCAAACACCCGATGCTGTTCCTCGTTAGAAAGCCGGCCAAACAGGGGCATGACCTCGACCCCGGAGAAGCGACGCTTGTCGAGGGCCTCCATGGCGTCCCTGATGTCGCGTTCGCCGGAGAAGAAACAGAGGATGTCGCCGTCGCCTTCGCTCATCAGTTCTTCCAGCGCCATGATGACGCCGTCAATGGGGTCGATGTCCGTGACGCGATCACCATGCACGACTTCCAGCGGCCGATAGCGAATTTCTACCGGATAGGTGCGCCCGGACACCTCGATGATGGGAGCAGGGGAGCCATCGGCTTCGGTGAAGTGTTCCGCGAAGCGCTCCGGGTCGATCGTCGCGGAGGTGATGATGACCTTGAGGTCCGGACGCTTTGGAAGCAGCGCCTTAAGGTATCCCAGCAGGAAGTCGATGTTCAGGGAGCGTTCGTGCGCCTCATCGATAATGATGGTGTCATAAGCGCGAAGTAGGCGGTCGCGCTGCATTTCGGCAAGCAGAATGCCGTCTGTCATCAACTTGACGGAAGTGGTGTCGGAGACACGATCATCAAAGCGGATGGCGTAGCCAACGCTCTCGCCGATCTTTTGATCCAGTTCCTCGGCGATGCGTTCCGCAACCGTGCGCGCGGCGAGCCTGCGGGGTTGAGTATGCCCAATGAGTCCCCGCGTGCCGCGACCGAGTTCCAGACACATCTTCGGGATCTGCGTGGTTTTGCCAGACCCGGTTTCACCAGCGATGATCACCACTTGGTGGTCGCGGATCGCTGAGATAATGTCGTCGCGACGTGCGCTAACGGGAAGCTGCTCTGGGTAGGTGATAGTGGGCACAGCTTCACGACGCATTGCCACCGCAATCTGAGCCTCATCGATATCGCGGGCAATGGCTGTGAAAGCGCGTGGCGACTTAGCTTTGGCTAAGCGGCGTCGGAAAGCTGCTTCGGCGGTGAGAGAGACCTCACTGAGGCGCTTGTACAGCTCTCGCTTGGTGGGGGACTGTGGGGTATTCATAGCTAACCCACCAGTGTAGTACTAGGTGACTAGCGCGCTGCTTCGAAGGCCTTGGCAATCACGCTGCCGAATTCCTTGAACTCCTCCGCACGGTGCGAAGAAGAACGGAACGCAAGGCCAATCGTGCGTTCGGCCTGCACCTTAGGGGAAAATTCTGCGATCGCGATCCCCGGACGGTGAGCTTCCCACTCCACCGCGGATTCTGGGATGAGTGTGGCGCCCATGCCACCGGCCACGCACTGCATGACGGTGGCCAGGCTGGAGGCCTGTGCCACGGCAGACCGAGTGGTGGTGGGGTGAACGTCAGCCAATCGGCACAGGTCCACAACTTGGTCGCGGAGGCAGTGGCCGTCGTCAAGGAGCAGCAGGTTGAGCTCTTTCAATGCGTTCAGGTCGAGATCAGTGCGGCCAGCGAGCGGGTGGCCTTCCTGTAGCGCGATGACGAACTTTTCGGTGTAGAGCGGCACCTCAACCAACCCTTGCTTGCCGGATGGGATGGCGAACAGGATGACGTCCAGGTGGCCGTCGCGGAGCTGGGCGACGAGCTGCTCGGTTTGAGCCTCAACGATGCGGGGCTCAAGATCGGTGAACTGCTCCTTCATGAGCCGAAGGAAGTTCGGGAGGATGTATGGGGCAACCGTGGGGATCATGCCGATGGTGAGGGGACCAGAGAGGGAACCGTCCGCGCCCTGGGCGTGCATGAGGAACTTGTCAGCGGCGTCGAGCGTGGCCTTTGCCTCAGGCAGCAGCATTTCACCCACCGGGGTGACGATGACGCGACGGGTGGAGCGTTCGATGAGCTGGACTCCCAGACCGGACTCCAAAGCAACAAGAGCCTGAGACAGCGAAGGCTGTGAAATCGACAGTTTTGCTGCCGCAGTGCCAAAGTGCTTGGTTTCAGCGATCGTTACAAAGGTTCGCAGCTGTGCCAGGGTAGGGCGGTATCCGCGAGATGCCATGGTGTATTCCTCATCAAACTTATGGTGGTCAGTGGATGGGAGGTTTCCTGCCGAAAATGATCGAACACAGGGGTGACCTCCACCCCACGGAACTCTCATATATAACGATTCAGTTACAGAGTTTCCTTTTGCAATTTAAACATTTTTTAAGTTACTAGTCACATAGGAATGCCCTCTAACCGGGGGTAACTGCAGTTTTATAGCGTTCTACCTCGGATTTTATAACTGCCTATTGAATTAATTTACGGTTAACTCTGACGGATGTTCAGAGTTGCGAAGCGAATTTCACCGTCCTTGTCAGACTCATCGAGGTCGATTGTCGCCTCGAATGCGAAAGCATTGTCATCATTTGGATCCTTGATGATTTGTTCCGCTTGCCACATCCGTCCCGTGGTACGCAAGGTGAAATATTGGGGCCCGCGGGCGGCCGGGCCCACATCCAGGTCCGCGTACTCATCAAAGTAATCGTCCATTGCGGCGCCGAAATCTGGCACCTCATCCAGATAGGACGTCAACTCCGCGAGTTCATCTTCCTTCTCGTACGCAAACAGCTCCACCAGTCGGAACATGGCATTGCGAATCATGATCTTCAGCGCCCGCGGGTTGGCGGACAGCGCAGTAGGATCTTCCACACCGAAGGCCAGCTCCCGGGCAACGGTATCAGCCGAAATCGGGGCATCAGGATCTGCCAGCTGCGCCCACTCATCCACTAGCGAGGAATCGATCTGGCGCACGAGCTCGCCAAGCCAGACGATGATGTCCTCAAGCTCCTCGGTGAGGTATTCCCGCGGTACGGAATGCTGCAGGGTACGCCAAGCGTCAGTGAGATAGCGCAGCGCCACGCCTTCACTACGGTCCACGCCATAGGTGGACACGAGGTCGGAGAACGTCATGGCATGCTCGATCATGTCGCGCACCACGGACTTTGGCGACAGCTGGAACTCAAGGACCCACGGATGGCCTTGGGCATACGTCTCGTACGCGTCCTCCAGCAAATCTTCCAAAGGTTTAGGCCAGGTGATGTCCTCAACGATGGCCATGCGTTCGGTGTAATCGACTCCTTCGGCCTTTAGCGCCGCGATTTCCTCACCCCGCGCGGCCTTTTGCTGCGCAATGAGGATCTGCCGCGGATCGTCCAAAATCGCCTCAAAAACACTGACCACGTCCAAGGCGAAGGTTTCGGACTCTTTGTCCAGCAGCTCCAATGCGGCGAGCGCGAAGGGAGCGAGCGGCTGGTTGAGTGCAAAATCCCGCTGCAACTCCTGGGTCAGGTGATAGCGGCGGCCGGCGTCGTCCCGCCCTGCAGGCGCCTTTTCGACGATCCCCGCTGCCATCAATCCGCGGAACAACTCGATAGCGGTGAGAATATCCTTGTTCTGCTTGGCCCGGGTGTCGTGATTGTCACGCAGCAACTTGTGCATGTGCTCGTATCCATCACCAGGCCGGGAGAGCACGTTGAGCAGCATGGATGTGCTGACCCGGAACTGCGACACCATTGGTTCCGGATCTGCCGAGATGAGTCGCTCGTAGGTGCTCGCGGTCCACGTGACCTCACCCTGGCGCGCGACTTTCTTGCGAATTTTCTTCAACTTCGCCGGGTCAGTTCCCGCCTTTTGCCGGAGCCGGTAGTTTTCGATTTCATGCTCAGGGGCCTCGATGACGACGGTCCCCACGGTATCAAAGCCAGCTCGACCGGCGCGGCCCGCAATCTGATGGAATTCGCGGGACTTGAGCATGCGCATTTTCGCACCATCGAACTTGGTCAGGCCGGTCATGAGGACGGTACGGATCGGGACGTTAATACCAACGCCCAACGTGTCCGTGCCACAAATGACTTTGAGTAAGCCGGTTTGCGCCAGCTTTTCCACCAGGCGCCGGTACTTAGGCAGCATGCCCGCGTGGTGCACACCGATTCCTTTCCGCACCAGGCGGGAGAGGGTTTTACCGAACGCCGTGGTGAAGCGGAAATCTCCGATTTCTGCAGCAATGCGTTCTTTTTCCTCGGCGTTGAGGAACGTCATGGAGGTGAGTGCCTGAGCGCGTTCCGTCGCTTCACGCTGCGTAAAGTGCACCACGTAGATGGGCGCCTTTCCGGACTTAAGAAGATCCTCAATGGTCTCATGCACAGGGGAGTAGACGTAAGAAAATTCAAGGGGAACCGGGCGCTCGGCCCCTGAGACGACGTTGCTGGTTCGTCCAGTTCGTCGGTGCAGATCCTTTTCCAAGAACGTCGTATCGCCCAACGTTGCGGACATGAGTAGGAATTGCGCTTTGGGTAGCTCGAGGAGGGGAACCTGCCACGCCCAGCCGCGATCCGGCTCGGAGTAGTAATGGAATTCGTCCATCACCACCTGGTCAATGTCCGATTCTGCGCCGTCGCGGAGCGCAATGTTCGCTACGATCTCAGCGGTAGCGCAGATGATTGGCGCGCGACCATTGACTGTGGCGTCGCCCGTCATCATCCCAACGTTTTCCGGGCCGAAGATCTCGCACAACGAGAAGAACTTTTCGCTCACCAGCGCCTTAATTGGGGCGGTGTAGAACGAGCGTTGCCCACGGGCCATAGCGATGAAATGCGCTGCAATGGCCACCATGGACTTTCCAGACCCAGTGGGCGTGGCCAAAATGACGTTGTCGCCAGCAAGAATCCCGAGAGCTGCCTCTTCCTGAGCCGGATAGAGGGAGATCCCCTTGTCACGAGTCCAGGACAGGAAAGAATCGAAGATCGACTCGTCAAACAGGGACTCTGGTACTTCACTAAGGTCAGGCAACATCTGGCTAAGGTTCACCTACTCCACAGTAGTAGGCGCCACGCCATCAGGGGTGGGAAACGGTCCCGCCAGGGTGCCCGGCTACTCCTCGTCGGAGTCGGTGTCGGTGCCTAGATCGCTGTCTAGGTCGCTGTCTAAGTCTGCGAGGAAACGTTCGAACTCTGCGCCCAGTTCTTCACCGGAAGGAATGCTGGATTCCCCTGGGAGGATCTCGCCCCGATGTTCGGTGCGGTAACGCTCCATTTCTGCGTCGTATTGCCCTTCCAGGGCGTGCACCACCGCTTGGATTTCGTGCGAGTCCTGGATTTGTTCTTCGATTTGCTCGCGCACCTTTTCCGCATCGGCTTCCAATGCTGCGAGTGGCAGTTGCAGCCCGGCTGCGTGTGCTACCGCGTCCAGCAGCCGGAACGTAGCCTCCGGGTAGTCCGAGGCCGCCAAATAGTGGGGCACGTGGGCAGTAAAGCCAGCCACGTTGCGCCCCTGCTTGTTGAGTAACCGCTCAAGGTGCAATGATGCAGACCCAGGGACATTAATCCGGGAATCAATGGAAAACAGGTGGCTGAGCAGCTCTTTCGAATTACCATGCCCGGATACCACGAGGGGGCGGGTGTGGGGAACTGCCATGGGCGCCGCGTAGAGGCAGATGGTTTGTTGCACCCCGAACCGCTCCACCAGGTCAGCGACGGAGGTGGTGAAGGCCTCCCAGCGCAGGTCTGGTTCTGGACCGGACAACAGCAGGAAAGCGGTGCCGGCGCTGTCGCGTAGTACGTTGAGGTTGAGTTCGAGCTCGTCCGCGTCGATGACCTCGCTGTGTTCGATGGTCACTACGGGGCGACGTGAGCGGTAGTCGATCAACTCATCGGTGTTAAACGTCGCCAGGGGGCGGTGGTCGAGGGCCTGAAGGAGGTGCCGGGCACCGGATTCTACTGCTTGACCGGCGTCGGCGTAGCCTTGCAAAGCAACGACGAGGGTGGGACCGTGGGGCCCTTCTTGAGAGACTTCGGGAGCCGGGTACTCAAGTTCGTACATGGATGCTTCGCGGCGATTCATCTCTTTAACCTCCTCATTACTGCTGCGGAGCAGGATACGGACTATGTTCCGCGTACTGCTTCCAACAGGTATAGGTTCCCGATTATTCCATGTTCTGCTGTTGCTGTGTGGCAAGACGCGGATCAGGTTGTGGATAACTGGCAAATTCCACAGTTTTTGCCCACATCCGAAATACGCCTGGTGCAGCCAGAGGATGTGCCTTTCATACTGTGCGCCATGACCAACATTCAAAAAAATATGCAACAAGTAAGTCCAGGTTTCCTGATGTCCAACATTCCCGGCGCTCTGGGATACCATCCCGACGATTGCCTGGTGGTGTTCCTCCTCGAGCTCCACTGCGCCGACGAATGCCGAGGCGAGTATCACCTCGGCCCGATGTTCCGGGTGGACATGCCAGACCTGCAAGCTATTTCAGAATTCGCTGAATATATTGCCGCTTGGGACCCTGATCTGGTGATGGCAGCAGTCATTGGTGATGAGAGGACCAAAGCCACTGCTCTGGAATTCGAACGGCAATGCTGCGAGTTGGAAGTTCCGCTGGTGGCGATGTGGCATGTCCCGGAGCTGTACTCAGGTGCTCGTTACGTGCGAATTGGTGGGGAATCCGCCGATAGCCTTGGGCCGTACACCAGTGGCAAGGCGTTTTGGGACGAGGGCACCATCGGGGAGATTGTTGCCGCACCAGCCATGGCAGCTTTCCGACGCCGTGGTGAGCTCCCCGACGCCAGCAGGGATGACGCGTTGGAGTTCTTCGCCCGCGATGACAAGCTGGTGAGTGTGGAGGAAGCCGCTCAGCTGGGAGCCGCCGCGACACAACACGCCGATTCTTTGCTGCGGGCGATCTCCAATAGTGGGCCGGCGGAAGCAGAGACCCTGGTGGACAACCTCTATGACGATCTCTTTGAACTGGTTGACCAGATCCTAGTCGAGGACATTTCGGTGCGGGATCTCGTGGCCGAGCTGGAACACGTCGAACAAATAGCGCCATTTTTCGCGCGGTCCGCCTTGCGCGATCCGTTGCTTGAGTTCGCAGTGTCAGATAACGCCGAAGGGTTCTTCCGGCTGTGCGTGGCTGTTGCACGCGCAACCATTGGGGTCACCAGGGTGAATGCGTTGTGTTGTGCAGCTTTGGCGGCGTCCTTCTCGGAACGGGGCCACCGGGTGCCACAGGCGCTACAGTGTGCGTTCGAGGAAGATCCAGCCCACCGGCTTTCCCATCTGATGATGCAAGCTTTGCAGTGTGGCGGGCTGCAGCTGGTCCACCAGGCTTGCCGGGAGGGATCCGAGCTTGCCTTGGCGGCGCTGAAAAAACTCGTGACAAGCTCTTAACGGCGCGCGCTATGCGCCGCATCACCAAGCTGAGAGGTGAATGCCCACGCATCAGACACGATCGTCTTTAGGTCTGTGCGCTGCGGCTGCCAGCCCAACTCCTCTTGCGCCTTGCGGGAGGACGCGATCAGCGTCGCAGGGTCGCCAGCACGGCGTGGGGCAACCTCAGCGGGGATCGGATGACCTGTGACTTCACGGCAGACATCGATGACTTGGCGAACGCTGTAGCCATCCCCGGAGCCAAGATTGAAGATGCGGTGCTGGCCAGCAACATTTGCTTCCATAGCCAACAGGTGCGCGTCGGCGAGGTCGCGGATATGAATGTAGTCGCGTACCGGAGTGCCGTCCGGGGTGGGCCAGTCATCGCCGAAGATCATGATCTTGTCGCGGTGCCCAAGAGCAACCTGGAGTACGAGGGGAATGAGGTGTGTTTCCACTTCGCGGTTTTCGCCGACCAAGCCGTAGGCTCCAGCGACGTTGAAGTAGCGCAAGCTCGTCGCAGCGAGACCGTAGGCGTTGGCGTAGGAAGTAATCGCGTAGTCGATGGCGAGCTTAGTGGCTCCATAGGGGTTGGTGGGGGAGGTGGGCATGTCTTCGGTGATGGGGACTACCTCAGGCTCGCCATAGGTAGCTGCGGTTGAGGAGAACACCAGGTTGTTCACGCCGTGTGCGCGCATGGCGTCGAGAAGCGCCAGTGAGGTGACGAAATTGTCGTGCCAGTACTCGTCGGGCTTTTCCACGGATTCTCCGACGAGCGAACGAGCCGCGAAATGCAGCACTGCGTCAAAGCTGTCAGCCGCGAAAACGGAGTCGATCATGTCTTTGACGTCGCCTTCCACAAACTGCGCTCCGGACGCGATGGCCTCGCGGTTACCAGTGGTGAGGTTGTCCAGGATAGTAACGTCATGCCCCTGTTCCACAAGAACATGGGCGCAGACACTGCCGACATAACCGGCACCGCCGGTCACCAAAACCTTCATCGGTATTTTCCTTCTCAACTGTGGGTTACTTGTGGACTTCCACGCGGATCGCGTGGCTGATGTCCTCTGGAAGGGTGAGCTCGTGATCGCCGTGAATGATGTGGGCGCCGTCGGCACGGTTAGTTACCACGACCTCCGCGCCTAGCCGGATCCCGGCCTCGCGCAGGCGAACAATCTGTTCTTCCTCGACCTGGATGATTTCGTTGATCTGGGTCACGCGCGCTGTGACGGTGAGGTCACGTGGAAGGTCAATGAGACGTTGGCCCAGCGGAGCATCCGGATCAGAAACGCCCAGTTCCGCGAGGCCGGGAATGGGGTTGCCGAACGGGGACGTGGTGGATTCGCCAAGCACCTCCACCAGGCGACGCTCGACCTCATCACTCATCACGTGCTCCCACCGGCAGGCCTCGGCATGGACCTTTTCAATGTCTAAGCCAATGATGTCAGTGAGGAGGCGTTCCGCGAGACGGTGCTTGCGCATCACGGCGATGGCGAGGGATCGTCCTTTGGGAGTCATCTGCAAGCTGCGGTCGCTAGCGACGACGACGAGGCCGTCGCGTTCCATGCGGGCGACGGTCTGGCTTACGGTAGGACCGGACTGTTCGAGTCGTTCTGCGATACGGGCACGCAGCGGAACGATACCCTCCTCTTCCAGTTCGTAGATGGTACGCAAGTACATCTCGGTGGTATCAACCAAGTCCTTCACGAACGATGACCTTTCTTTGAGGGCCCAGAAAGTGGCCAGTATCACACGGCGATCCAGGAAATGTGCCGGTCGTCAGTAGGCTTATCCTAGCGCATGATTTTCGATTGTGAGTCACTAAACACTGATGCCCCTTGTGCGTGCGCGGAACTGGCACCACAAGGGGCTGGAAGAGTTGGGCTACAGAGAGTAGTCGCGAAGCTTGTCGGCACGCTCACCATCACGGAGCTTTGCCATCACTTCACGCTCTATCTGCCGGACACGCTCACGGGAGAGCCCGAACTTGCGGCCAATCTGATCCAACGTGCGTGGCACGCCATCATCGAGGCCATAACGCAGACAGATAACATCCTGTTCCCGCTGCTCAAGGGTGTCCAACACGGAGCGGATATCAGAATGACGCAATGAGGCAACGACGGCAGTCTCTGCGTCAGTGGCTTCAGAGTCCTCAATGAAGTCGCCCAACGGGGCTTCCTCGTCTGCGCCGACTGGCATATCCAGGCTCACTGGATCACGAGACTGGCGTAGTAGCATTTCGATTTTTGCTTCGTCGATACCGGACTCGGCTGCCAACTCTTCATTAGTCGCCTCACGTCCCAGGTTCTGATACAACTCACGCTTAATGCGGGAGAGCTTGTTCACCTGTTCTACGAGATGCACTGGGAGACGAATGGTGCGGGACTGGTCGGCCATACCGCGGGTGATGGCCTGACGAATCCACCAGGTGGCGTAGGTGGAGAACTTAAAGCCCTTGGAGTAGTCGAACTTTTCCATCGCGCGGATGAGTCCAAGATTGCCTTCCTGGATGAGGTCGAGCAGTGGCATGCCCCGACCGGTGTAGCGCTTGGCTAGGGACACCACCAGGCGTAGGTTGGCCTCAAGCAGGTGAGCGCGAGCCTTTTTACCTTCCTTGGCGAGGACCTTCAGGTCACGCTTCTTGGCGCGGGTGAGGGAATCAGCCTCGTGCTTAAGCAGATACTCCGCATACAGGCCCACTTCAATATCTTGAGCGAGGGCGACTTCTTCCTCCGCGTTGAGCAGTGGGGTTTTGCCGATACCGTTCAGGTACACGCGAACCAAGTCCGCGGACGGATTATCATTCGTATGACCACGACGGCTACCGCGGTCAACTTCCGTGTCATCCATAAAGTCTGCGGACGCTTGAGTCATAAGTGCCTCCTGCTCGTCGTAGGTTCTATCCTTCCTAACGGCCGAGGCTGCGGGATAGTTCCCGAATCGCTAAAAAAGTTTTTTATGTTTCGACCAAAACGGTGAACGGGCCGTCGTTAACACTTGCTACCTGCATCATTGCCCCAAACTTGCCTTCCTCAACAGTGATGCCCCGCGCCCGCAAACCCGCGGCAATCTTCTGGATCACCGGCTCCGCAATATCGCCCGGCGCGGCGTCCGACCACGACGGCCGGCGCCCCTTCGCGGTCCGGCCGTGCAGTGTGAATTGGCTGACGAGCAGCACAGGGGCTCCCGCATCCTCGACGGAGGTTTCGCCGGCAAGGATCCGTAGCTCCGCGATTTTGCGTACCATCGTCTCCCAGGCATCCGGGGCGTCGTCCCGCCCGACGCCTACCAGCGCCAACAACCCGCCGGTCTCGGGGCAGTCGATGGCACCGACGACATCGCCGTCCACGGTGACGCTGGCGGATGTCACGCGGGTGAGCACTGCTTTCATCGTTACTCCGTTTCTATGAGTGCGGCGGGGATGAGGAACCCGTGGCGAATCAAATCTATGCACGCTCCCAGTGCGGCCGGGGTGAGAGTCCCCTCATCCAGGTCATTAGCCATACAGTACAGGCCAATCACGTCGCCCAGGCTGAGGCCTGCGGGGTGCAATCCGGAGATGATGGTGAGCAAGTGCTGGTCAATTTCGTGGCTCCACCGCGGCCCGTCCATGCGGACCAGCCGAAGAACGGTGTCTGTGAGCCCCATACCGCTGTCTGTGTTGGCAACGGCAACGGATTCGGTAGCCACCGACGGTCGCAGCAGATAGAAAGAATCAAGGATGTCCTGCGGGGATACGGTTCGTAGCCACTCGGAGCGAAGGAAATGCTCGGTGACTTCGTCGCGGAGAGGGTCGGTGAACGCCTGGGGCATTTCTTCGGCCACGATATCGGAGGGGGTGGCGTCGTCAAGGCGTTGCACGGCGACGTAGCCGAAGCCAATGCCGGTCACGCCGTGCCGGTCGAAGTGGTCGAGCCACACGCGGGTGCGCTGCGCTGCTTCTTCGGAGCGGGGGTCGATCGACTCATCTCGTAGCCAGGTGCCCACATACATCTCGGGGTCAACCACGTCGCGTTGGATGACCCAAGCGCACACCCCGTTATCGGGTAACCAGCTGGCTACCCGCTGCTGCCAACGCTCGGAATCGGTATGAACCCACGCCGCCAGCACGTGAGCAGTGCCTCCGGGTTCCAAATGATCGACGAGCTGCGAAATCACCAGCTCGCTCGCCCCATCGAGGTTGAGGCCGGAATCGCGGTACACGTGCCCGACCTCGGGAAGGCCCACCACGAATGGTGGGTTGGCGACGATGCGGTCGAAGCGTCGTCCCGCAACCGGCTCAAACCACGACCCTTGCAACAGCTCAACATGTGAGTGGCCCGCGAGGGTGGCCCGGGCGTAGTCGAGGGCGCGGCCATGAACGTCGGTGCCGGTGAGCTGCTTCACGACGCCCAGCTGCCCCAATACCTGAACCCCGGACCCGGTCCCTAAATCCAACAAGGTCTGAACCGGAGTGAGTGGGACCGTACCCAGCAACGACAACGACGCTGCCCCCACCCCGAGAACATGATCTGGGCCCGGCACATGCTGAATGAGGGAGGCGTCGACGTCGGAGAACACCCAGTGGTCGGTGTCATTAATGACGTGCGGCATGATGTCCGCTGCCACGCGTCCGTTATCTGTGAGCTGCGCTAGAACGTCCTCACCCACTAGCTGAGCCGTGGCCGCGGTGACAGGATCTTTCAGGATAAATGCAGCGATCAACACCCCGAGTGGGTCTGAACCGAGTTTGCGGCGCACTGCTTCCGGTTCGCCGCGCCGCCACGCGTCGGTAGCTGCCGGGCCCAGGTAATCCAAGATGCCGCTCACCGTGAAATTGTGCGTGCGAAACAGCTCGCGCAGGTTAGGGGCAATGCTGGCGAGGTTAGAAGGGGAAAAGGTCACTAGGGTTCCTGATTAGTCGTGGTCGATGATGGTAGGGGGTTCGGGATCGGAGTTGGTGTTCGTCCCAGCTTCAAGCTGGTGCCGTTGCGGCTTTTGCTCTGACAAGGCCTGTAGCTGCTGCTGGTGGTGGTGCCGAGCCATCTGCGGCTTGTATACCTGTTTGGTCCGCTTATCTTTCGGCTCGCCAGCCCCATTTGCGATGATCACGGCAATTCCCGGCAGCGGGATGGAAATGATGAACAGTATTGTTGCCAGAATCCAACTGTGTAGCCACATATAAGCAGCTCCAGCCGCTAGGAGAAACGGAATACGGGAAAATTGAATCCAGTTGTAGACGCGCTTACGGTGCTCCCAATTTTCCAGCGGAGAGCGCTGTGCGTCAGTGATGAGTGTGGCTTTAGGGCGTCGAAAAGCAAAGCGGCGCCGTTTTTGCTTTGAATCCCTGCTCATACCGTCAACCATAATCCCGTTGCTACATTTGCATGCACGATGGGGCATGATAGGTAACGTGAGTACGTTAACGAAGACCATCGAAAAGACCGACGTCCGGGAAGATACCGGAACTAGCGACGATACCCCGAAGTTCTTCCACTACGTCAAAAAGGACCAGATCCTCGATTCTGCTGTGAACGGCCGCGTGGTTGTAGCGTTGTGCGGTGAGACCTTCCCAGTGACTAAGCAAGCCAAGCCAGGTAGCCCCGTTTGCCCAGACTGCGAACGCATTTACCGAGGTCTGCGCAAGAAGTGAGTAGAAAGCTTCGCGCTTGGCAGCAAGCAGCGCTGGACAAATACCTTGACCAAAAGCCCCAGGACTTCCTCGCAGTAGCAACGCCGGGAGCCGGTAAGACGACCTTTGCGCTCACGGTGGCTTCCGAACTGCTCGGCAACCGAACCGTGGATCGGGTCATCGTGGTGGTTCCTACTGAGCACTTGAAGGTGCAGTGGGCGGAGTCCGCGGCGCGCTTTGGCATTTCTTTGGACCCGAACTTTAGCAACAGTTCGGGTGTGGTGAACCCGCAATACCAGGGCATTTGTGTCACATATGCGCAGGTGGCGATGCACCCCTACAAGCATCACGCCATTTCCACTGCGCGACGGACGCTGGTGATCCTCGATGAGATCCACCATGGTGGTGACGCCCGCAGCTGGGGCGATGGCATTCGAATCGCATACGAAGATGCCGAGCGGCGCCTGGCGCTCACGGGTACACCATTTCGTTCCGACGACTCCGCAATCCCCTTCGTGCGCTACGTGGAGGACGGGGAGGGGCACCTGGTGTCCCAATCTGACCACACCTACGGATACTCCGACGCACTCAAAGACGGCGTGGTGCGGCCCGTGGTGTTCCTGGCTTATTCGGGTGAAGCCCGCTGGCGAGACAGTGCGGGCGATGAGTACGCAGCCCGACTGGGGGAGCCACTGAATGCGGAACAGACAGCGCGTGCCTGGAAAACGGCCCTTGATCCACGAGGGGAATGGATCCCGGCGGTGCTGCAAGCAGCCCACATCCGGCTGCGCCAGCTACGGCAATCCATCCCCGATGCCGGTGGCCTCGTCATTGCAACCGACAAGACTACGGCCCGTGCCTATGCGCGTATTTTGGAACAGCTGTCGGAAACCCCGGTATCAGTGATTCTTTCTGACGAAGTCGGCGCCTCCGAACGCATCGAGAGCTTCTCCGCGGGAACCGACGAGTGGATGGTCGCGGTTCGTATGGTGTCGGAAGGCGTGGATGTGCCTCGCCTAGCGGTGGGCGTGTACGCGACGTCGGCGTCGACCCCGCTGTTTTTCGCGCAGGCCATTGGGCGTTTCGTGCGTAAGCGCGCGGCAGGGGAGACGGCGTCGGTGTTCCTGCCGTCGGTCCCGGTCCTGCTGGAGTTAGCCTCCAAGCTGGAGACCTCCCGTGACCATGTGCTGGGGAAGCCAGACCGGCCGAAGGAAGGTTGGGATGATGAGCTACTCGCAGACGCCAACAAGCAGAAAAACGAGAAGGACGATGTGCCGTCCTACGAATCTCTGGGCGCTGAGGCGGAACTAGACTCGCTCATCTACGACGGCTCCACCTACGGCACGGGAGCATTCACTGGGTCGGCGGAGGAAGCTGACTACCTAGGGTTGCCGGGGCTTCTCGACGCCGATCAGATGCGCGCCTTATTGCGCCAACGGCAAGCTGAACAGATTGAGGCCCGGGCCGCCGAGGAAAAGCGACACCAGGAAGCTGAGGCGAACAAACCGAAGGTTGTGCGGCGTTCGGAACTCGCTGCTGATGAAATACCACAGTTGCGTAAGGAATTGAACGCGTTGGTCTCAATCACCTCGGGACGTACCGGTCGCCCGCATGGAGCGATCCACACCGAGGCCCGCAATGCCTGCGGTGGCCCGCCGACGGCGCTGTGTACTGCGGAGCAGCTGCGCGACCGTATCGCCTACTTGCGTAAATGGTAGCTTAAGAACCGTTCAACATTTACGTATTGGTTTGTGAGGATTATCGTCGAATATGACTGCACCTGCTCCACGCACAGGACGAATGCTAGCTCCCGACTTTGCCAGAGGTTTAACCTTGCTCGGTATCGCAGGAGCAAACATCACCACGACATGGGCAAATGTTTCGGACGCGCCACTTGGCAAGCTCATGGGTGGCGTCGTCGATGACAGTGTGTGGGACAAGATAGCCATCATGGTCGGCGCAGTGCTGTTCCACGTCCGTGGCCTCCCGATGTTCGCTACCATGCTGGGCTTTGGTGTGGGTTTGATTTCCTTAAGCCTGTACCGACGCGGATACCCACTATCCGATGCACGGAAGAAGCTGATGAAACGCTACGGCTACTTGGCGCTTTTTGGTCTGGTGCACTGCGTCTTCATGTTCCACGGCGACATCATGCTCACCTACGGAGTGCTGGCAATAATCCTTGCGTTGTGTCTCACTCTAAAAGATAAAACTCTGCTCATCATCGCCGCAGTGCTGTTCGCACTGAATGCCCTCGCGATGACGGGGCTAGGAATCCTTGCCGTGGTTTTCGGGAACTCTGAAATCATGGGGCAAGCCATGTCTGGAAACTCTGGTATCGGCGCAAGTTTTGGATCATTCGATACCGGATCGTACCTCGGGCAGCTAATTGTGGGCGGTATCACGGCGGTTGCCCTGCCGTTTTCCCTTCCAATGGCGATCCCTATGATCGGCCCGTTGATGATTGTCGGCTTTGTTGCTGCCCGCCGTGGCGTGCTGTGGGACGTCGATAAGCACCGGCGGATGTTGGTGTGGTGGGCGGTTATTTCCGTGATCGTGATGCTCGGGATGGGCGTGCCTCTTGGCCTGTCTGGTATAGGTGTGCTTCCTACTAGCTGGGAACCTGGACTCTTCCTTATCAATTCGGGCGTCGGAGTACTTACCGGCCCTGGCATTGTGGCAATGATTGCTCTTGCCGTGCAGCGACTGCAGCGTGCCGTCTCCAATGGAGGACAGGTCCCTGAGCCGCTCGTAGCAATCCAAGCGCTGGGCAAAAGGTCGATGTCCGGCTATGTGTTCCAGTCGGTGGCCTTCATGATCTTCGTTATGCCTTACGGGCTCGGTTTAGGCCAGGGCCTGGGCGCGGCAGAGACTACCGGCATCGCTGTGGTGGTGTGGCTGGTCAGCGTTGTAGGGGCATACGGTCTCGAACGAGCAGGGAAGCGGGGCCCACTCGAGGCACTGCACCGTCGCCTGTCTTATGGGCCAAGCGGGTCCCTTGGTATCTATCAGCAACCCGCGGGGGCTCAGTCGTAGCCCCTTGCGGGATCGCCTCGGTGTATGAGGGGCGAGGTCTGGGTGTTGAAGGAAATACGATATTGGCTTAAGGCCGCTTGGTAGAGAATGGTTAGTAGAGAATTCGAGAGAAAGTGGCGCCACAATGGGGTTGAGGTTGTTTTCCACTCGAACTCTCTACCAACCACTCTCTACCAACCGTGATGACGCTGACCTGGAGGAGGAAAAGTCTGTCGCCGCTGGCCGGGCATTGTGGCGTCTGTACATAGTGAAGTTCCGGGCCACCGGAGATAGGTAACCGCAACTGCTAGCACAGGTGCGGTTATACGATCCGAAGCAATATAAGCCACCATGGTTCTACCACGGAAACTAGACAACACGTTTTGCCTGCTTTACCTCGAGGTCTGGGTCTTTGCTAGGGGCATTAGTTATCGTGTGAAACCCGGGAAGCATAACCCGGATCTCGGCACAAAATCGGGCTGCAGAGGGGCTATTTAGCTGATTTTCTTCCGAAACCCGGGTTATGCTTCCCGGGTTTCACGGGTTTCAGCTGCCGCTAGACCCATTCCCAATACAAAACCCGGCCGGTCACAAACGACCGGCCGGGCTTCGCATTGGAATCTAGTCGAGGTAGTCGCGCAGCACCTGGGATCGTGAAGGGTGGCGCAGCTTGGACATAGTCTTGGATTCGATCTGGCGGATGCGTTCACGGGTCACGCCATAGACCTGGCCAATCTCGTCGAGGGTGCGTGGCATGCCGTCGGTGAGGCCGAAGCGGAGCTTCACCACGCCAGCTTCGCGTTCGGACAGGGTTTGCAGCACGTCTTGCAGTTGATCCTGCAGCAGGGTGAAGGAGACTGCGTCGACGGCGACGACTGCTTCGGAGTCTTCGATGAAGTCGCCCAGCTGGGAGTCTCCTTCATCGCCGATGGTCTGGTCGAGGGAGATTGGTTCGCGAGCGTACTGCTGGATCTCCAGGACCTTTTCCTCGGTAATGTCCATTTCCTTCGCCAACTCAAGCGGGGTTGGCTCGCGGCCGAGGTCCTGGAGCAGTTCACGCTGGATACGGCCGAGCTTGTTGATGACCTCCACCATGTGTACTGGGATACGGATGGTGCGTGCTTGGTCGGCCATCGCGCGGGTGATGGCCTGGCGGATCCACCAGGTGGCGTACGTGGAGAACTTGTAGCCCTTGGTGTAGTCGAACTTCTCTACGGCGCGGATGAGGCCAAGGTTGCCTTCCTGGATCAGGTCAAGGAACGCCATGCCACGGCCGGTGTAGCGCTTAGCCAGGGAGACCACGAGACGCAGGTTGGCCTCGAGGAGGTGGTTCTTAGCCTTGCGGCCATCGCGGGCGATAGCGCGCAGATCACGTTTCACGGCAGGGGTGAGCTTGGCATCCTTGTCACCGCCAGCGAAGGCTTCTTCTAGCTGCTCAAGCTTGTAGGTGGCGTAAAGGCCGGCTTCGATGCGCTTTGCCAGGGACACCTCCTGTTCCGCGTTAAGCAGGGCGACCTTGCCGATCTGCTTCAGGTAGGCGCGCACCGAGTCTGCGGAGGCGGTCAGCTCGGCGTCTTTGCGGGCCTGGCGCAGCGCAGCAGATTCGTCCTCGTCCCAGACGGAGGAGCCGTCGTCTTCGTCTTCTTCCTCTTCGGTGTCGTCTTCGTCGTCTTCTTCGCCGAGTTCGGTGAAGTCGCCGTCGAAGTCCTCGTCCATGTCGCCGTCGAGGTCGTCGCCGTCCATGTCACGGTCGAGGTCGTCGTCTTCGAGTTGATCGTCCTCGAGGAGTTCGTCTTCGTCCTTGGTCTCTGGAGCTGGCTTTGCTGCTGCTTTCTTGGCTGTCTTTCTAGCTGTTTTCTTCGCAGCCTTTTTGGCAGTCTTCTTAGCGGCTTTCTTAGTGGCCTTTTTGGCTGTCTTCTTGGCAGCCTTCTTAGCGACCTTCTTGGCAGCAGCAGCCACTGGGGTGTCGGTTGCTTCGGTATCTTGCGCAGGAGCAGTCGCCACAGGAGCAGCCGCGACTGGCTCAGTTGCTGTTTTAGCCACGCGCGGGCTTGCCTTGCGGGCCGCCTTCTTAGCGACCTTCTTCACTGCGGTCTTCTTCACAGTCTTCTTCTCAGCGGCACCTTCAGGTTGCGCCGAATCAGGAGAGTCAGTGGCTACCACGTACGCCCTTTCACCTTGATGATTCATCTTTCGCCAAACGCTATTGCCACGGCGTTAGCGCTAGTGCAGAAATCAAGCGCATCGTGGACATCGTGTCTTATCAGTTAGGTTGTCGCCGTCTTGTGGGCGATGTGGGGATGTCCGTGCCGATGCATACCTGAAGTCAACGGTCAACACGCCAGTATAGAGCAACTTGTGCTCGCCGTGTGTCAGCGCCCCACGTTTTTAAGGGGCAAGCCGCTTTTCGACGGCCATTGCCGCCCCCACGATTCCCGCTTGATTACGCAATTGTGCTGGGATAACAGGAGTGTCGACGGAAAGCAGTGGCACCCACTTTTCGTGTTTACGAGATACGCCGCCGCCCACGATGAATGCGTCGGGTTGGAAGAGTCGCTCGTATTCGCGCAAGACTTTGTCCAGGCGCTTGGCCCACTGTGCCCAGGAGAGATCCTTTCGCTCCTTGACCGCTGAGGAGGCCCGCTTTTCAGCCTCTTTACCCTCAATGATCAGGTGCCCGAGCTCGGTGTTGGGGAACAGTTCACCGTTCAACAGGAAGGCAGATCCGATGCCGGTACCCAGGGTTAACAAAACAGCGGAGCCGGTGGACGCTTCTGGCGTGCCGAAGGTTGCTTCTGCGATTCCGGCGGCATCGGCGTCGTTAAGCACGTAAACTTCGCGGGCGGCCAGGTGCTTGCCGAAAAGCTCCTGAACGTCGGTGTTGACCCAGGTTGGGTCAATGTTGGCGGCGGTGAGGGCGTGCTGCTTTTTGATCACCGACGGCAGTGCGATGCCGACGGGGCCGTCCCACTCTGCCTGGCGGACGATTTCGGCAACGGTTTCACCGACAGCGTCTGGGGTCGCAGGCTGCGGGGTAGCAATTTTGATGCGGTCTCCGATTAGTTCGCCGGTGGCTAGGTTGACCAGCCCACCTTTGATTCCGGAACCTCCAACATCGATACCTAATCCTTGCTGAGTCATGCCGTCCATTCTAGGAAAATTTGCGGGTGCTCGGCGCGCGGGCAGCAAACCAAGCACAATGAAAGCTATGACTACACACCTTGCTGCTCTGAAAGACGTTGCGGAACAGGTAGCACTGGAAGCTGCCACCGCGATCCGCAACAAACGCGCCGAACTCGGTGATATCGCGGGGTACACCCAAACCAAAAGCACGCCTGTCGATCCGGTCACGGTGGTGGACACCTATGCCGAAGAAGTCATTGCGCAGCGGTTGCGCCAGCTACGGCCGGATGATGGGCTGGTCGGAGAAGAAGGCAGCGATACCGCAGGCACCTCTGGCGTGACATGGATTGTGGATCCCATCGATGGCACCGTGAACTTTGTGTACGGTATTCCGCAATTCGCGGTATCCATCGCGGCAGCCATGGACGGCGAGGTCATCGCGGGGGCTGTGATTAATGTCTCCACGGGAGAGTTGTTTAGTGCCGCGAAAGGGCAGGGGGCCATGGTGCAGCGCGACGGAGGCACCGAGCAGCTCGCGTGCAACTCCGTGACGGACCCCGCGAAGGCGCTGCTCGCGACCGGGTTTGGGTATTCGGCTGCGCGTCGAGCACAGCAGGCACAGTTCGTCGCAAAGCTGTTGCCACAAGTGCGCGATATTCGCAGGATGGGCAGCGCTGCCCTCGACCTGTGTGCCGTCGCCTCCGGGCAGGTCGATGCTCACCTCGAACATGGGCTCAATGCCTGGGATTATGCTGCCGGAGCCCTCATCGCTGCGGAAGCAGGGGCGGAAGTTCATGTGCCGCCACTGTCCAGCTCAGGTGCACTTGGGGAGCTCGTATTTGTCGCCGCGCCTGGGATTTTCGATCAGCTATGGGAAATTGTGGCACAGGCGGGCGGAACCGAGCCGTTTCGGGTGCACTGAGGGGCAAAAAACTCGCAGTAAAACGCCTGGTCACGGGTAGTGTCGAAAAAATTTGGTGTGGCAAGATGACAATTCAAAAAATCTGTTTTAATATCCGCCACGACATAACGCACAAAATCAACCTCAGCGGTTGACGAATATCTCAAGGACTCAAACAGTCATGGCTACCGATTACGACGCTCCCCGCCGCCGCATCGACGACGACCTGGAAACCGACTCTCTGGAAGGTTTGAAGGCTGCGGAAAACACCGTCAACGATATGGACGATGATGGTGACATCGTCGAACCATTCGACCTGCCAGCACTGGACCTTTCCGGTGAAGAGCTCAACGTGACCGTGGTGCCACGTCGCGATGACGAATTCACCTGCGGCAGCTGCTTCCTAGTGCAGGGTCGCAATCGCATCTCTCACGTGGAACCAGACGGCACCATCATCTGTCTCGACTGCGCATAGAAAGCACCGCACGACAAAGCCCTGCCAGAGGAATGCTCTGGCAGGGCTTTAGTTAGTTGAGGAAGCGAAATCGAGCGTACGGTTGGGATTTTTCGCCGCTTGCAACGTCCCATCGGTACACTCGATTTCGGCTACCTGTAGAACCTAGCTGTGGAACGCCTCCAGGAGCTCGGTCGGGTTGTGAGAGGAGACCAGCCAATAAGGGGTGGGGTCCTCGGGGTCGTCGATAACGAACATAGCCATCTCTGGCACCCAGCTGCGCGCGACGACGAAGGCAGCCGGATCCAACTGACGTCCCAGCGCGTTGCGTTTCGCGGTGGCTGGGACGGCTAGGGTACGGGAGACGACGGTCGTCGGTAAGTTTGCGCCCTTCGCGGTGAGCCACGTGACCCCGTCGGCGTCCTTCTCCACGGTGATGACCGTGCTGGACAGCTGCCACAGCGCCCACAGCGCCAACGTGGTGAAGATGATGAGTGGGATCCAGAACCAGAAAACGGAGCGGTTGTGGCCGAGCTGAGCGGCTGTCAGCAAGGAGGCGCCGATGCCGGCGAGCCACCAATACCAGGGAACCCACTGTTGTTCACGATAGATAACGTTGGGGGCATTGTCGGTGGCATTAGATCCTGGAGTACTCACGGCTAATAACATTACTAGACCGAAGAAAGCTAGGGTGGAGACCGTGGATTACCCAGAAACGATAAAAATCAAACGTCTTGATCCTGAGCTGCCCCTGCCTCGTCGGGCGCACCGTGGTGACGCGGGTGCAGACCTGCACGCTGCGGAATCCGTGACTATTGGCCCCGGTGAGCGTGCCCTCATTGGTACCGGTATTGCTATCGCCCTGCCGCTGGGCACCGTGGGGTTGATTCACCCGCGATCAGGGCTGGCTGCTAAGCACGGCATTTCGATTGTTAATACGCCGGGGACGGTCGATGCCGACTACCGTGGAGAGCTGAAGGTATGCCTGATCAATCTTGATCCGCGGGAACCCTTCACCGTCGAGCGTGGTGACCGCATCGCTCAACTCGTGGTGCAGCGCGTGGAGCTTGTGGACTTTGAAGAAGTTGATTCGCTGGATGAGACGGTCCGTGGCGCCGGTGGCTACGGTTCAACGGGCGTGTAGCAGGTAACTTAAGAAGGAGAGCTAAATGTGGCCGTTTAAAAAGAACTCAGCAACCGAGGAAGAACTAGACGTAGAGGCGCCAGTAACCCCCGAGCCCGACCCTACGCCCGACCGCGGGCCGTTTAATGGCGATAGCGTCGAGATCACTGACTTCGACTTCTCAGACTTTTCCGATGGCACTCTCGACCTCGGTTCCATCAAGGTGCCAATGCCGCGTCCTTCCGAGGTACAGGTGGAGATGGGGCCGGATGGCCCCCGCATGGTTCACATTGTGACGAAGGTCGGGCGCATCACCCCCGTGGCGTTCGCGTCGACTGCTTCCGGTGGGTTGTGGCAAGAGTCGGTGACCGACATCATCGCGGGTATGCGTAACGATGGTTTGGAAGCGACCACCGAACAAGGCCCTTGGGGTGAAGAGGTCGTGGGCGTCACAGAGCACGCTACGATTCGGATGATCGGTGTGGAGGGCGACCGCTGGACGTTGCGGGTCACCCTAGCTGCTCCAAACGAATTTGCCACTGACCTCGCCGAATTGGGTAGGGAAATAGTCGCCCGGACCTTCGTGTACCGCGGTGAACAACCGATGATGGCGGGTACCGTGCTTCCCGTGGTCATGCCGGCGCCGTTGGTCGAACAGGTGCAAAAGGCCATGACCGAACGCGCTGCGGCAGCGCAAAAACCGGCGCCGACCCCAACGCCGGAACCCGTCGCGCCAGTGGCACCGACCCCGAACACCACTGACCTTAGCCACGACGAAGGCTCCGCGCTGGAACAGATGCAGCAACGCTCCGATAACCCAGAACACCCATGACAGGACTCACCGTGGGGGAGGAACTAACCCTCACCATCACCGCGCCAGCACACGGCGGGGAAGGCATTGCCCGGCACGAGGGCGGCGTTGTGTTCGTGCGGGGCGGGCTTCCTGGCGATACCGTCACCGCACGGCTTTACGACGCCAAGAAGAAGTTTGCTCGTGCCACCATCACGGATGTCGTACACCCCGCTTCTGGTCGCGTTTCCCACCGTTGCCCGGCAGCGGCGCAGGGCGCCGGGTGTTGCGACTACTCCACCGCCAGCCCAGAGCTGGAACGCAGCCTCAAAGAGGAGGTGCTGCGGGATCAGCTGCGTCGCATCGGCAAGCTTACTGACCTGCCGGATATCGACTATGTCGACCTTGCGCCCGCACATGGGTGGCGCACCCGACTACGCCTCGGCGTCGATTCCCAGGGCCGCGCTGGATTTCGGAAACCCCAGTCCACGGACATCGTGGTGGGGGCGCAGTGTGTGCAGGCCCCAGAGGGTGTTCTTGACGATATCCTGGCGCCCGATGCGCGGTTTACCCCGGGCGCGGAGCTCGTCGTTGCCGTTGATTCTGATGGGCAGCGCGCTGTTCTAGAGACGAAACGAGCTGCCCGCGGGCGGAGCGTATCGCGCGTCATCAGGCACGTATCCGGGCCGAAGAAACTGACGCAACGAGTCGCAGACACCGAATTCCGTCTGGACCCGCTCGGATTTTGGCAAGCCCATGTGGCAGCGCCCGAGGCATACACGGACACGGTCACTGACTGGCTCGAGCCCCTCGCACTCAGCGAACCGACAGTTTGGGACCTCTATGGTGGCGTTGGCCTCTTCGTCCCAGCGATCCTTCGAGCGCTAGCTGGAGCGCACGTCATCTCGGTGGAACTCGGGCCGGCAGCGGCCCGGACGGGGTCGAAGGCGTTGGCAGGCAAGGCAGTCGAGTTCGTGACGGGTGATGTGGGACGGGTCGTCGATAAGCTGCCTGCTCCGGACGTTGTGGTCCTAGACCCGCCACGTAAAGGCGCCGGCGCCGACGTTGCGGCAGCCATCGCTGCACGAGAGCCAGCCGCCATCGTTCATGTCGGATGTGACCCGGCCACGTTCGCACGCGACGTCGCCGCGTGGAACCAACAGGGATACCAGCTCAAGCGCTTGCGATTGTTCAATGCGTTCCCCGGCACGCATCACAGCGAAACCTTCGGATTTCTAACACGCATCTAGGGGAGTTGGAACCTGTGCGGTACAACCGCGTACCATTGCGAGAAACGGTTTTACGCTGCCCGCGCCACCACTGCGAGAGCGTCAAACAGGAAAAATTGGTGAGACTGAGGTGTCTTTATGGATGAGATGAAGCTATTAGCAGGGATTTCGTCGCCTGCTGATGTGAAGGCGCTGGATCCTGAGCAACTCCAGAAGCTAGCGGCTGAGATCCGTGACTTCTTGGTCCACAAGGTATCGGCCACCGGCGGGCACTTGGGCCCAAACCTCGGCGTTGTGGAACTCACCATCGCCCTGCACAAGGTTTTCAATTCGCCCGAGGACCCGGTTATCTTCGATACCTCGCATCAAAGCTATGTGCACAAGATCCTCACTGGTCGCCACGACCAGTTCGATACCTTGCGCCAACAAGGTGGGTTGTCCGGTTACACCTGCCGGGCGGAAAGCGAACATGACTGGACGGAATCCAGCCATGCCTCAGCGGCGCTTTCGGTAGCAGACGGCCTATCCAAGGCAGCAGCCCGACGCGGTAAGATCGGGACCAAAACGATCGCCGTGGTCGGTGACGGGGCCCTCACCGGCGGCATGTGTTGGGAAGCCCTCAACAACATTGCGGCGGACAAAAACAGCAACGTGGTTATCGTGGTCAACGACAACGGGCGGAGCTACTCTCCAACCATCGGAGGCCTCGCAGACAACCTCGCTCAGCTGCGGATGCAGCCTTTCTACGACCGCGTCATGGAGCAGGGCAAATCCACCCTAAATTCCATGGGGTGGGTGGGGCGCCGCACCTTCGACGTGATGCACGCCTTCAAAGAAGGAGTGAAAAACACTGTCATAACCACGGAAATGTTCCCAGAGCTGGGAATGAAATACGTGGGGCCCGTGGACGGGCACAATCTCAAAGCCCTGGAGAACGCGTTCGAATATGCGCAGGAATATGAGGGACCACTGATTGTCCACGTGGTGACGGAAAAAGGGCGTGGTTATGCGCCCGCCGAGGCTAACACTGCCGACCTGATGCACTCCACCGGCGTGATCGATCCCCGCACCGGCGATCCGCTCTCTGAATCCGGGCCATCCTGGACCGGGGTGTTCTCTCGCGCTGTCATCGCCGCCGCCGAAGAGCGCGAAGACATCGTGGCGATCACCGCCGCTATGGCGGGTCCTACCGGATTGGCTGCATTTGGAGAGAAGTTCCCCGACCGCTTTTACGACGTAGGCATTGCTGAACAACACGCCGTCGCTTCCGCGGCGGGCCTCGCGCTCGGCGGACTGCACCCTGTGGTCGCCATCTACGCCACGTTCATGAACCGCGCGTTTGACCAGGTCCTCATGGATGTTGCTTTGACTAAGCTGCCGGTGACGTTCGTGCTCGACCGCTCTGGAATCACCGGCAATGACGGCGCTAGCCACAACGGCGTGTGGGATCTATCGCTACTCAGCATCGTTCCCGGCATTCGCATCGCCGCACCACGCGACGGGGTACAGCTGGAAGAACAATTCGCTGAGGCCCTCACCGTGGACGATGGCCCGACGGTGGTGCGGTTCCCTAAGGGCAATCTGCCAGAACCAATCGAGGCTGTGGAGCAGCTTGGCGACGGCGTCGACGTGTTACGCTACGCCGACGCGGACGACTCAGAGGACACCCCGAGCGTTTTGATCGTCGCGGTCGGATCCCTGGCCAAGGAGGCGCTCGTCGCGGCAGAGGAGCTGGTGGCGGACGGCTGTAATGTGACCGTGGTTGATCCGCGGTGGGTGGTTCCTATCGCGCCGTCGCTCGTTGCGATGGCCGCGGACCATGACCTGGTGGTTACCGTGGAAGACGGCGTGATGCACGGCGGTGTGGGCGCGCTGCTGGCAGAATCGTTGACATCCGCCAGCATCGACGTTCCCGTCAGGCACATTGCCGTACCGGAAAAATTCCTGGACCACGCCTCTCGTGGCCAGATCATGGCGGAACTGCAGCTTGATGCCCCAGGTATTATCGCGCAAGTGACCGGGTGGGTAGCAGAGCTCACTGAACCGGCAGAAAGCTAAAACAGTGCGGAGGCAAGCAGCGGGGTAGTAAGTTCTCGCTGCCATTGCCGAGCGCCCTTTTCCGCAAGGTACTGCGCCACGTCCGCGCTCGTGGTGAGTTTCCGGGTCACCGTCACGTCCCACACCAGGTGACGAAGCGTCGCTGGTTGCAGGAGGTTTTCTACCGGAGTGTGGCAATTCTCGCTCAGTTCCGAGAGCAGTTCACGGCAACGATCGAGCGCTTCCTGCGCCTCTGGGAACCCGGACTTCCACTGCGAGCGTGGGGCTGGGAAGTCATTGAAATCAATGCGCGGTTTGCTCGGCCACTGCAGCTTCGGGGTAGCTCGTGCCTTTCCGAGTACTCGGGATAGCCGGGTGACCTGGCTGGTATTGCTGCGCCTACCCAGGACGCTCCGGATCTGCTGCCGAGAAGTAGGCAGTGTGTAGGCCAGCTCCACTAGCGCCTTGGTAGCCAACACCTTATGGGGTGCCCGGTCGGATTCGCGGGCTATCTGTTGCCGGCGTTCCCAAAGGGCCTTCGCCACCATGAGTTGCTCTGAGGTTTTCAGTCGGCCGATTCCCTTCATGTCGGTCCACTGCGGCTCTGGGATGGTTACTGAGCGCATGATGTGCGCGCATTCTTGTTCCAACCAGGTAAGTTTGCCGACGTCGTCGAGAAGCTCAGCGAGCACTTCGGCGAGTTCTAGCAACAGCTCGACATCGAGAGCGGCATAGTTGCGCCAGGATTCCGGAAGAGGCCACTGGGACCAGTCTTCGTTGCCGTGGTTTTTCTCCAGCAGGACGCCCAATATGTGCTCGGTGAGGGCCGCGAGGTTGACCTTGGGCAAGCCCAGGAGTCGGCCGGCAAGTTCGGTGTCAAAAAGGTTGCCGGGGTGTAGCCCCAGCAGCTGCAGGGAAGGTAGGTCGCTCGGCGCGGCATGGAGAACCCACTCGTGACCATTGATAACGGGTGCTAGTGCGTCGGTACACGCACCGCGATCGGATTCGGGGGCGATGAGAACGGTCCCAGAGTCGCGGCGTCGAAGCTGGATGAGGAACGCGCGATCATCGAAGCGGTAGTCAGACGCACGCTCGGTATCGATCGCGATGGGGCCTCGGCCGGCGGCGATCTGTTGCGCGGCGCGGTGAAAGCCCGCTGGGGTATGCGCAACCTCGGGAATGCCGTCGGCAGGGCGCAGCAGCGGGGTAGCAGACACCTAAGCCCTACCTGGGATCCCGGCAACACCTTCGGGTGGCAGACCAGCAACGTTGGCGAGAACCTGCGCAAAGGCCTCCACGTGTGGCGTGAGGTCATTAGTCTTAGCGGTCCACGAGGCTCGCAGTTCCAGCTGGAACGCGCGTGGTGGGCCGCCTATTTCCCCGAAGCGCACCGATGCGGTGGAAGTAACGGTACCACCCAGGTTGCTGTAAGAAGCATTGATGTCGTCGAGTCCCTCTTTGAGCCACTCCCACGCGACATCTGGCAGCAGGGGATCGCCTGCTACAGCGTCATCCATATCGGCCTGGATGTACGCGACGAGACGCATGTCGCCGTCCCAGGTGTCATCGGAGCTGGGGTCATGGAGCAAAATGAGGCGCCCGAAGGCATCGCCGTCACTGGTTTCGGAGATATAGTCCGTCTCCGGGTGCAGCACTTCAATACCGATGGCGTGACTAAACGGGGCAAGACGCTGGGGCGGGCGAATCGTCCCGAGCGACAGTTCGGATCGCAGGCTCGCACGATGCATCGAGTCGACCGCATCCCGAAACGCCACCGGGGTGGCATCCTGCTGGGTGTTAGCGGACGATAGGGTTCGAATTTCGGAGTCGCTCACAAGCAATTAAGCTAGCCACCGGAATTAGCACAGTGGTGAAGGCGCGCCGAGGGAAGGCAGGGGCTTATCGACGCCGTGGGTCGTCATCCTCATCCAACTAAAGATTGATATAGTTGGCGAGAATACTCATTTGAGAAAGGACATCAGTATCCATGGCTGAGAAGTTGGATTTTGACAAGCTCAACAGCATGCAGCGCTACTCCCAGTTCGTTACTTTCAAGGTGCTCACCGGCGCCTTGGGTGAAGAACGCGCCGACATCGTCGCAGAAGCACGCGCCTTTTTCGCCAACCTGGAACAGGCCGGAGTTGTCACCGTGCGTGGTATCTACGACATCTCCGCAGTCCGCGCAGAAGCTGATTTCATGATCTGGTGGATCGCTGAAGAGCTCCAAGACCTCCAAAAGGCCTACAACGACTTCCGTCGCACCACTGTCCTCGGCCAGGTTTCCGAGGTGTTCTGGACCGGCACCTCACTGCACCGCCCAGCTGAATTCAACCGCTCCCACCTCCCATCGTTCATCATGGGTGAAGAGCCAGGAGCCTGGATCTGCGTCTACCCATTCGTCCGCTCCTACGACTGGTACCTGATGGATCCGAAGGAGCGTCGCCGCATCCTCGCCGAGCACGGCATGCAAGCCCGCGAATACCCGGACGTCCGCGCTAACACCGTCCCAGCGTTTGCGCTTGGCGACTACGAGTGGATCCTGGCGTTCGAAGCACCGGAGATGCACCGCATCGTCGACCTCATGCACGAAATGCGCTACACCGAAGCACGCCTCCACGTCCGCGAAGAAGTACCGTTCTTCTCCGGCCGCCGCGTCGCTGACATCGCAGAGATCATCGACGTGATGCCATAACCATGACACGAAAAATGGCGCCCGCTCCAGCAGGAGTGGCGCCGTTTTCCTTACTCTTCCATTTGATCAGGCTCAAACGTCAGGCAAATAGAATTGATGCAATAGCGCAGATCCGTGGGGGTAGCATAGCCCTCGCCTTCAAAGACGTGTCCCAGGTGCGATTTGCAGTTAGCACAGAGCACTTCTACGCGGCGCATACCTAAGGAATTATCTTCGCGCTCAATGATCCGATCCCCGGCGAGTGGGCTAAAAAACGCCGGCCAGCCACAGTGAGCCGCAAACTTCGTGTCAGAACGAAACAACTCTGTGCCACAGGCCCGGCAAGAATACACTCCTGCCGCAGTGGTATCGGTGTATTCGCCAGTAAAGGGAGCTTCCGTACCAGCGCGTCGGAGAACCCGAAACTCTTCCGGGGAGAGGCGTGCGCGCCATTGGTCGTCGTTAAGCAGTGCGAAGTCTGTCATGAGCGATCCTTTCATCGATGATCACCCACACTACCGCGGACACAGAAATCACGACCACCGTCAGCGCCCAGCCCACGGTAGGAAGCAAGAAATTGAACCACCGGCTGGAATCAATCCATTCGACGGAATTCCAATCGTCATAGGACAAAAACCCGTATGCTGCCAGCCACGCTAGCCAATTATGCATCGGGGAGCGGGGCAATAACACCGTAAAAAGCAGCGGGAACAGCAGCATCGAATAGTACATTTGGCCCAGCGAAGAAAGGAAAAACACGCCCGCAAACAGCAACGACGACGTCCCCGTCAGCCATAGCAAAGGATCACTGTAGCGATAACGCAACAATGCCAACAGCCCTGCAATCACAATCGCGGCGAACGTGAAAAACCAGAACTTTTCCTGCCAACCTGGCATCCCGAAATAAATTGCGATACCAGGAAGGGAGGAATTAGCGAAATCGCGGACCTGTCCCAAATACGGCATCGTGCGAGTCACATAATCACTGGCCTGCGGAACAATCGGCCACGCCACGACGTTAAGCACCACCGGAATCGCCAACGCCGACACAATAGTCTGCCAATTAGCCTTCACAAACGGTAAAAACAACAGCGGTGCAAAAATCGGCTTAATCAAAATAGCCAGCCCCAGAACAACGCCCGCAGCCCACCGCTTATCGGCGTGAAAAAGGGACAGAAAACCAGTCAGCGCAAGCAGCAAAAGACCATTAATGTTGGAGAAAATCAGCGTATTGTGTACCGCCTCGGTCAAATAGGCGAGCGCCACCGCAGCAGGAAATACGCCACTACGCAAACTAAACCCAAACAACCGAGTCAAAATGCCCAACGCGACAATGATCGCCACCGCATTAGCGATAATGAAGATTGTGCGCGCAGTTTCGAAATCAGTCTGCAAACCTAACGGCGACAAAAACAGCGTGGCGCCAGGACTATACAAATAGTGCGGGTCCACGAAATAATAGGTCTCGTTATACACCGGAACACCATCATGGAACCGGCGCAGGGCGTAGTACACCGTGGAAAAATCATCCGTGACACTGCCATTGACCGCAAGCACGAACACACGGTGAAGCACCAACATCACCGCAAGCGGCCACAATGCGAGATTCGCCACCCGATCAAACGGAGTACGACGAATCTCCGTCGGTCGGCTCACAGCCGGGGGAGAAGACACCCAAACATTTTCTAGCTTCGTGGTTAGCGCAGTGATCACCCGCTAACAGTAACTAACCGGGCGCAGCCGGTGAGCTACCAACACTCAGTTGCGTACCCGGTAGCGTAGAAAAACACAGCCCTCATCATCGTGGACACAGTGCTCCAGGTCCAACGCGACCCGATCCGGAGAGTCGCTAGGCAGGAGCGGGGCAGTGGACGCCAAGCTCAGAGATGGATCAATAGTCAAATGGATCACATCCACCTCACCGCGAGCGAGCACCTGCCGATAGAGCGAAGGGCCACCTTCCACCACGATGCGGCGAAAGCCCCGCGCGCGAAGAACGTCGATGAAATCCCCATCACAAGGCACAACCGTGCCGCCCGCTGCTTCGATCCGGTGGTGCGCCGATGGATCGTCATTGGTCGTCAAAAACAACGGCTGGACTCGGGCTTCCCGGAACACCCTCGCCGATGCCTGAAAGTCCAACGAACTCGATACCACAGCCAATGGGGAAGGATCATCTCCGCCGACCCCGCCGTAATCCTCCGCCCGCACTGTTCCGGCCCCCACCAGCACCACATCAGCCCACTCGCGCAGCGCCAACAGCAGCTCAGCATCAAGTGCGCTGCCCAGGCTTGCCGACGTCCCTTCATGGGAAATCTGGCCATCCGCAGTCACCACAGCAATCATCCGCACTTCGAATTCATCCGGCTGGCGGAGGGGACCAATCATCTCAGACAACATGGCAGCTAAGCATACCGGGGAGTGTGGGGTGGATTGATCTGCTGGGTGGATTGTTTTTGCTAAAACCCGGGAAGCATTTCCCGGGTTTCACGGGATTAAAAAGTAGGGCATGGGGCTGACCGGGGTAGGTACGACACAGGGCCCCGGTCCAAAACCAACCGGGGCCCTGCTTTCACAGAGAGCGGATGACGAGACTCGAACTCGCGACCCTCACCTTGGCAAGGTGATGCGCTACCAACTGCGCTACATCCGCATTCGATTCCCGAAAGGAATCTGTGCGCGATACTGGGATTGAACCAGTGACCTCTTCCGTGTCAGGGAAGCGCTCTCCCGCTGAGCTAAACGCGCTAACTGTGAGGTGGAAACGGGAATCGAACCCGTGTGCACGGTTTTGCAGACCGTTGCCTCACCACTCGGCCATTCCACCGTGGCAGGAAATTCCCGCCTCGAGTATTTCCTGGAAAGAAATACCAGAGCGGATGACGAGACTCGAACTCGCGACCCTCACCTTGGCAAGGTGATGCGCTACCAACTGCGCTACATCCGCATTCGATTCCCGAAGGAATCTGTGCGCGATACTGGGATTGAACCAGTGACCTCTTCCGTGTCAGGGAAGCGCTCTCCCGCTGAGCTAAACGCGCGAAATAATGGTTTGAAAATAAACCAGAGCGGATGACGAGACTCGAACTCGCGACCCTCACCTTGGCAAGGTGATGCGCTACCAACTGCGCTACATCCGCATGCTCCGTGCAACCTGTGTTGCTTGGTGCGAACACAAACATTAGCGGTAAATGGCGGGCCAACACAAATCGCCACCTTAAAGGGCATTTTTTAAAGTTACGGCTGTGTAACTCACGCGCCTAGGGGGCGATTTTCTTTTTTGGTTAGCTCGGTGCTAGTGTTATCCGCAGATTGCTTCCCGCAGTCGTACACCGGTCCTATGGCTCAGTGGAAGAGCGTTCCGTTCACACCGGAAAGGTCGCTGGTTCGATCCCAGCTAGGACCACAGTTAAAGCCCCTGCACATGCTGCAGGGGCTTTTCGCTTACGCCGGGCGGGGGTACACTCAAAAGGCGCTGGGAACTAACCTAAACTCCTCTCCGACTATTACCCAGACCATTACTTTGGTAGCCCTTTTATTGAGGGGGCTGCCAATGTTGCCATGTTTAAGGAGAGGGAAGGATGGAAGTGAAAAAACAATTCACTGCACTCGTAGCTAGTGCCGGAATCCTTTTCGCCCCGGTCATGGGCGGTTTACCGGAAGCCCAGGCCCATGACGTGGTCATGCGCGCCAATCCCGGAGATGGGGCAATTATTAGCCAAGCCCCGACGGAGTTGGAACTTGAGTTTTCGGGCATTCCGAAGGAAACCTTCAATACAGTTGCCTTGAGCAACCAAGATTCTGGAACCGTGTTGTTCACGGCCACCCCCACGCTTGATGGGCCGATTATTCGAGCTGCGGTGCCGGAGGATGTGGACCTTGGCCCGGGCCACTACAAAATCGGATTTCAGATCACCTCGTCAGATGGTCACGCTACTCGTGGCATGACTACCTTCACCATTGCTGGTGATATACCAACGGCCAGTTCCGAAGAGGAGATGGTCGCCGGTGCTTCGGAATCACCGTGGTCTAATACCCAGTTCCTCTACGCGGTAGTCGGTGTATTCATTGCATTGATTATTATTGTCGTAGGGGTAGTCCTCGCACTTTCACGAAGGAAGAAATGAAGATGAACGCATCTATCAAGAAGATCAGCACCATTGCTATTGCGGCACTGACCGCGGCATCCCTCGCCGCGTGTGGTAACTCTCAGAAGGATTCTGAGACCAAGGTTGAGACGGCAACGGGCGTCGAAAAGCCAGCACAGACCTCCGCTATGAAGTCTGAGAAGACCACCGCTGTAGCTGCGGCTAACGAAGTGACCTTCGAGGACACCTTCGTGAAGGCAAAGCCGGCTGACAAGTCTATGACCGGCATCTTCGGCACCTTGAAGAACGGCACTTCCAAGGACGTCAAGATCGAGTCCTTCACCACCAACCTGAACGCAGGTAAGTACGAGATCCACGAAGTGGTCAACGGTGTCATGCAGCTCAAGTCAGGCGGTATCACCATCCCAGCTGGCGGTGAGTATGTGCTCAAGCCAGGCGGCGACCACCTGATGATTATGGACATCAATGATCCGATCGAAGCTGGCACCACCGTCAAGGTGACCCTGAACTTCAGCAACGGCGAGAGCGTTGACGTCAATTCCGAGGTTCGCACCATCGCTTCCGGTCAGGAAAACTACGGTGCAAACGGTGGAGTGGAAGGCGTCACCGGCATGACCCCAGCTGCTACTCCGATGCACGATCACAACCACGACCACAACCATGGCTAAAAAGCGCATTTCACGTCGTAGTTTCCTCACGGCCTCCGCTACCGCGGCGGCCGGTGGGGTAGTTGCGTCGTGCTCTTCACCGGCGGGTGACGCGCCCGGAGAAACCGTTGCGCTGCTTGCAGACCAGGTAGTGCCTTTCGACGGGCCTCATCAAGCCGGTATCTCGACTGCGAGCCAGGCGCACCTGAACTTGGTCGCTTTTACGCTGCGGCCTGGTGTCGATCGGGTGCGGATCATTCAGCTCATGAAGGTATGGACCGATGATGCCCGTCGGCTCACCTCCGGGGCCACCCCGCTGGGGGATCTGGAACCGGAGATGACGAAAGCGCCATCTAATCTCACGATTACCTGCGGTTTTGGTGGTCGGTTGTTTGAGATCATCGGTGAGGACGTTCCGGAGTTTGTCAAGCCCATCAAACCGTTCAGCAGAGACAAGCTGGACGATCGTTGGGGTGAAGCGGACATCGTGCTGCAGCTGTGCTGTGACGACCCGCTGACACTGTCACATGCAACACGCCAGCTGATTCGGGGTGGTATTGACTACGTAGCGGTGCGCTGGATGCAACAAGGCTTCCTGCACGCCGACGGTGCGAAGTCGAAGAATGATACCCCGCGTAATCTGTTCGGCCAGCTTGATGGCACTGTTAATCCGCGGGAGGACCGCGAGTACAACGAACAGGTCTGGATTGATGAAGGACCAGCATGGGCCAAGGGTGGCTCTGTCATGGTGGTGCGCCGCATCAGCATGAACCTGGACACCTGGGAAATCCTCGACCGGGATTCCCGCGAGTTGTCAATGGGGCGAAAACTCGATAACGGAGCTCCGCTGACCGGAAACGAGGAACTTGACCCTGCAAAGTTCGACCAAATCGATGATTTCGGTTTGCCCGTCATTGATCCGATGAGCCACATGGCCCGGGCCACCATGCCTAAGGGGCATCCGGAGCAGCGGCTCAAGCGGAGGGCGTATAACTACGACCTGCCTGTCGAGCCTGGTTCGGAGCAGACGTCAAACGCTGGCCTGGTGTTTGTCTGCTTCCAGAAAGATCCCAGGACCCAATTCGAGCCGATCCAACAGCGACTGGACGAGGGGGACCGACTCAACCAATGGATCGAACACATCGGCTCAGCAGTGTTCTTCATTCCACCGGGAACTGAGAATTCGGACGAGTATTGGGGTGCTGCACTTCTAGAGAAGTAGAGCCTCTTGTAGGATCATTTTCTAGGCAACTTTGATCGGCGGCGACAGGACTAGCTGAGCTTGGAGAATGCCAGCTAGTCCCGTTGTTGTTTTTGACGAGTATGTTGGGAATTTTAGGAACACGGGTGACGGCCAGGTATGCCGCCACCCCTAAGCGCGTAAGGAGCGCAAACAGTGACCACCATGACTTCTTTCCAGGTTCCAGCAGGAGTAGCCGTCGGCGCTGCAATGCGGAAACTGGACCTGCCAAACAAGGGCCCAGAGGCGATTGTCGCAGCTAAAGATACCACCGGCGACATCAAGGACCTTTCCTTCGTTCCTACAGAAGAAACTACGTTCACTCCTGTCCCAGCTAACACCGAGGATGGTCGCGGTGTTATCCGTCACTCCACCGCACACGTGCTAGCACAGGCTGTGCAGCAGCTGTTCCCTGGCACGAAGCTGGGTATCGGCCCAGCGATTGAGGGTGGTTTCTACTACGACTTTGAGACGGCCGAGCCGTTCACCCCGGAAGATCTGAAGAACATCGAAAAGGCGATGAAGAAGATCATCAAGTCGGGGCAGAAATTTGAGCGTAAGGCGTATGCCTCCGTGGAGGAAGCCCGCACGGAATACGCCGCCGAGCCTTTCAAAATGGAGCTTATCGACGACAAAGGCAACGTCGACCCAGATTCCGACGAGGCGATGGAAGTGGGTGGCGGTGAGCTGACTGCGTACTCCAACATCAACCCACGTACCGGCGCCGTGGAGTGGTACGACCTCTGTCGCGGCCCGCACGTGCCAACCACCAAGTACATTCCGGCTTTTGCTCTGACTCGTTCCTCGGCTGCGTACTGGCGTGGCGACCAGTCCAAGGCCGGCATGCAGCGCATTTACGGTACCGCCTGGGAATCCAAGGAAGCGCTGGAGGAGTACCAGACGATGCTGGCGGAGGCCGAGAAGCGCGATCACCGTCGCCTCGGCGCTGAGCTTGACCTGTTCAGCTTCCCGGACGAGATCGGCTCCGGTTTCCCGGTGTTCCACCCCAAGGGTGGCATCATTCGCCTTGAGATGGAGGAGCACTCCCGTCGTCGGCACATCGAGTCCGGCTACTCCTTCGTGAACACCCCGCACATCACCAAGGGGGATCTGTTCAATAAGTCCGGGCACCTGGATTTTTACGCGGACGGCATGTTCCCTCCAATGCAGCTCGATGGCGAGTACGACGAGCACGGCAATTGCACCAAGCAGCCTCAGGACTACTACGCCAAGCCGATGAACTGCCCGATGCACAACCTGATTTTTGCATCTCGAGGCCGTTCCTACCGTGAACTGCCACTGCGCCTGTTCGAGTTCGGTACGGTGTACCGCTACGAGAAGTCCGGCGTGATCCACGGCCTGACCCGTGCTCGTGGCTTCACCCAGGATGACGCGCACATCTACTGCACCGAGGACCAACTCGAAACGGAGCTGACCTCCGTGCTCGAGTTCATCATCTCGCTGCTGAAGGACTACGGTCTGGACGATTTCTACCTTGAATTGTCCACTAAGGATCCGAATAAGTTCGTCGGTTCCGACGAGATTTGGGAGAAGTCCACCGAGATTCTGCAGCGTGTCGCCACGAACTCGGGTCTGGAATTGGTCCCAGACCCAGCTGGTGCGGCGTTCTACGGCCCGAAAATTTCGGTGCAGGCCCGTGACGCGATTGGCCGTACCTGGCAGATGTCCACGGTGCAGCTCGACTTCAACCTCCCGGAGCGTTTCAACCTGGAGTACACCGCGCAGGACGGTACCAAGCAGCGCCCGATCATGATTCACCGTGCACTGTTCGGCTCCATTGAGCGTTTCTTCGGTGTGCTGCTGGAGCACTACGCTGGTGCCTTCCCAGCATGGCTTGCGCCGCTGCAGGTAGTGGGCATTCCGGTGGCTGCGGACTTCGCGGAGCACCTGGAGGGCGTCGCTAAGCAGTTGCGTGCCCGTGGCTTGCGTGCCGACGTCGATACTTCCGACGACCGCATGCAGAAGAAGATCCGCAACCACACGCAGGCACGCGTGCCGTTCATGCTGCTGGCAGGTGCCCGTGACGTGGAGGCCGAGGCAGTGAGCTTCCGTTTCCTGGACGGTACGCAGATTAACGGCGTGCCGGTGGCCGAGGCAGTGGAGCTTATCGACGCCTGGGTCCGCGAGCGCATCAACGATCAGCCGAACGAGGATAACATTGGTGCCCGCCGATAGCGACGACACGTATGTCGATACGGGGCTCGGCCACGAGGATCGGTTGCAGCGCCTGTGGGCGCCGTACCGGATGAACTACATCGCTACCAAGCCCCGTACCGAAAAAAGGTCCGACCCGTTTGTTGAGATCCCTCAGCTCAGCGACGAAGAGGGCTTGATCGTGGCGCGCGGTGAGCTCGTGTATTGCCTGCTCAACCTGTTTCCGTACAACTCCGGGCACTGCATGGTGGTGCCGTACCGGAAGGTCGCGAACTTGGAGGACCTGCAGCCGGAGGAGAGCGCGGAGCTGATGGCATTTGCCCAGGCGCTGGTCACGGTGATCAAAGCGGTGTCCCACCCGGATGCGTTCAATGTCGGGTTTAATCTGGGGCGGGCGTCCGGCGGGTCGATCGGTGACCACCTTCATCTGCACGTGGTGCCGCGCTGGTCGGGAGATGCTAACTTCATGACTGTCCTGGGTGGCACGAAGGTGTTACCGCAGCTGCTTCGGGATACCCGCCACATCTTGGCTGAAGAGTGGGCGCGGCGCGATGATCTGCCTGGCGTTGCCCGGCCGTAGCGGGAGGAGAGGAAACTTAAGTGTTAAGCGTGCATGGTCGCAAGCCTGCAGCCGTCATCGTGGAGCCGATTGCCCGGACCTTCCTGAAGCTGGGGCTGAGCCCTAACGTCGTGACCGTTGCGGGGACAGTGATTTCTTGCGCGATCATCCTCACGTTAGTGCCTACCGGCCACCTGTTCCTCGCAGCGGTGCTCTCGGGGCTGTTTACGGCCTTTGACATGCTCGACGGCACGATGGCTAGGCTACGCGGTGGTGGTACCGTGTTTGGCGCTACGTTGGATGCCAGTTGTGACCGTGTCACGGACGGGGTGCTGTTTTCTGTCATCGTGTGGTGGCTGATCTACCGCTATGAGGCGTCGCAGGCCCTGGTCGCAGCAGCATTTACTACGTTGGTGGCTTCCCAGGTGATTTCCTATGTGAAGGCGCGGGCAGAGGCCGGTGGCATCAAAATCATCGGTGGCCTGATCGAGCGCCCGGAGCGGCTCATCATTGGCCTCACAGGGCTGGGGCTGACGGGCCTGGGCGTGCCGTACGCCATCGATGTGGCCCTGTGGGTGCTGGCTGTTGGTTCTGTGGTCACTGTTGTTCAGCGCCTGATGAAGGCGAGCCATGATCCGCACGGAACCGAGTTCATCACGGCTCCGCCGGGGGCGTAAGGTGCAGCTCATTCAGGCGCTTCGATCCCGCGATGTGGCCGCTGTGGGTTATATCGCTGCGTGGAAGATAGTGGGGTTGTTGCCTCCCCGGTGGGTTCGTCGTCTTGCGGAGTTCGCAGCGTCGCGGGTCACGCCTCCTAAGCAGCTCCGAACGAACCTCAGGCGGGTGACCGGCGCGGATCCTTCGCCAGCACTTCTCGACGCCTCCCTGCGCTCCTACGCCCGGTACTGGGCGGAAGCGTTCTGCTTGCCTCGCATGGCTTCCCGCGCTGCGTTGCGTGCGCAACTCGACGCCTCGGTAATCGGTGTGTCTTACCTGGACTCATCGCTCGCCAAAGGCAAGGGTGTTGTCTTGACTTTGCCGCATTCCGGGAACTGGGACATGGCCGGGGTGTGGTTGGTGCATCACGCGGGCAGCTTCACGACGGTTGCCGAGCGCCTCCGCCCAGAAGTCCTTTTCGATGCGTTTGTGGAATATCGCAACAAGCTCGGGTTTGAGGTGCTGGCCCACCGCGGTGGCCCTGCGCCTTTCGAACACCTAGCAACCGTGCTGCGCGGTGGCGGGGTCGTGTGCCTCATGGGAGAGCGGGATTTGAAGGGCAAGGGCGTGCCTGTGACATTCTTCGGTGAGCCCACCACGTTTCCCGCCGGGCCGGCAGAGCTTGCTCGGGTGACAGGCGCGGCCTTGCACACTGTGGATTGCCATTTCACCGATGGTGGATGGGAAATGGAGATTTCCGAGCCGCTGGTGGTTGACGACCTAGTAGCCACCACCCAACGCATTGCTGATCGCTTCGCCCGCACTATTGCGGAGCACCCGGCAGATTGGCATATGCTGCAACCAGTATGGCCGGCTGACAGACGGAGGGACTGACCGTGCGCATCGGCATCGTGTGCCCCTATTCCTTTGACGAGCCGGGTGGCGTCCAGGCCCACATTTTTGACCACGCACGTTACCTGCAGCAACAGGGCCATTTCGTGCAGGTCATTGGACCGTGTTCGGCCCGTACCGAGGTGCCTGATTTTGTGGTGAAGGGTGGTCCGTCCATCGGGATTCCATACAACGGGTCAGTTGCGCGGCTAGCCGTGGGGCCGGAAGTGCGTCGTAAAGTGCGGCGGTTCATTACGGAGGGCGACTTTGACATCTTCCATATTCATGAGCCCAACGCGCCGAGCTTTTCCCTGCACGCTCTAGCTCTGGCGCAGGGGCCGATTGTCGCTACGTACCACGCCTCGGCCACAGATTCGTGGTTGCTGCGGCTGGCGGCGGCGAGTCTGCGCCCGCTGCTGGAGAAGATTCGCGGTGGCATCGCGGTGTCGGAGATGGCCCGGCGCTGGCAAGTCGAGCAACTGGGCGGGGATCCAGTGTTGATCCCGAACGGGGTAGAGGTGGCGCAGTATGCCACGGATCGGCCTCATACTCCACGGGAGCTGGTGTTTCTGGGGCGCCTTGATGAACCGCGCAAGGGGTTGGCTTTGCTGTTGGAGGCGCTGGAGATGCTGGAGACTAAACTGCACGTCACCGTGATTGGCGGTGGTACCCCGATCCCAGCCCCTGGGGTGACGTATGTGGGCAAAGTGAGTGAGGAGGACAAGATCGCCTACTTACAGCAAGCGGACATCTATGTTGCCCCAAACACCGGCGGGGAGAGCTTCGGCATTGTGCTCGTGGAAGCGATGGCCGCCGGGGCTGTGGTGGTAGCTTCTGACCTGGAAGCGTTCTCTAGCGTGCTGCACAGCGACTCAGCTACTCCGTGCGGATACACCTTTCGCTCCGGATCAGCAGTCGACTTAGCGCGCGTGCTTGATCGGGTGGTAGGCGAGCAGCAGCGTAGGGACGAGGTTCGGGAACGGGGCCGGGCGCGGGCCTGGGATTTTGATTGGTCGCGGATCGGCGCGGAGATCCAGCGGGTGTATGACACGGTGGCGGACGGCACGAAGGTACGGGTGCGATGAGTTGGACAATCCTTGCGGTCATCGTACTCACGCTCGCACTATCGTGGGCATTTTTCACCGCGCAACGCCTCAACCGCCTGCACATCAGGGTCGACGCGGCGCTCAGCAGCCTCCAGTCCGCGCTCGATCGTCGGGCTGCCGTGGTCGCGGCGCTGGAGCCGTCGGTAAGCGAGCTTGCGCAGCACGCTGAGTCCATCCGCCTCACGCCCGCGCTTTTCGACGACCGGGCCGCCGCCGAACGGAAACTGATGGAGAGCGTGACCAGCGAGCACCCTCTGATTGTGGACGCCTCTGCCCGGGTACAGCTCGCGCATCGCTTCTACAACGATGCCGTGAGCGACACCCGCGCCGTCCGCACCCGGCCTCTCGTGCGGGCGTTACGACTCGGGGGAACCGCCCGCCTGCCGGTGTATTTTGAACTGCGTTCATGAACTAGGCGGGGCGGTTGGTAGCTCGGAAAAGTGAACCGTTTAACATGGGGTGAGTCGAAACTATTGACATAAAAATAAAGGAGGCACCACCGTCGTGACCAACCAGGAACCAACACAGGGCACTGCGCGCGTCAAGCGCGGTTTGGCAGAAATGCTCAAGGGCGGCGTCATCATGGACGTTGTTACCCCAGAACAGGCAAAGATTGCTGAAGACGCAGGTGCAACCGCCGTAATGGCACTCGAGCGCGTCCCAGCCGACATCCGCGCCCAGGGAGGCATTTCCCGCATGTCTGACCCAGACATGATCGAGGGAATTATTAACGCCGTGTCCATCCCAGTGATGGCGAAGGCCCGTATTGGTCACTTCGTAGAAGCACAGGTGCTGCAGTCCCTCGGTGTCGACTTCATCGACGAATCCGAGGTGCTGTCCCCAGCTGACTACGCTAACCACATCGACAAGTTCGACTTCACTGTGCCGTTCGTGTGCGGTGCCACCAACCTTGGCGAAGCACTGCGTCGCATCAACGAAGGCGCAGCGATGATCCGTTCCAAGGGCGAAGCCGGCACCGGCGACGTCTCTAATGCCGTGACCCACATGCGTACCATCCGCGCAGAAATCAATCGCCTCAAGTCCATGGCTGAAGACGAACTCTACGTGGCAGCCAAGGAACTGCAGGCGCCATACGAGCTGGTCCGCGAGGTCGCACGCGAAGGCAAGTTGCCAGTGGTACTGTTCACCGCAGGTGGCATCGCCACTCCAGCCGACGCGGCTATGATGATGCAGCTTGGCGCTGAGGGCGTCTTCGTGGGATCTGGCATATTCAAGTCCGGTAACCCAGAAGCTCGCGCCAAGGCGATCGTCCAGGCAACCCAGAACTTCGATGATCCAGAGACCATCGCCCGCGTCTCCCGCGGCTTGGGCGAAGCTATGGTTGGCATCAATGTTGAGGACGAGCCAGTACCGCACCGGCTCTCTGAGCGTGGCTGGTAGCCACTAGTCGCTCCAACGGAAACAGCCCGCTACCTGTGAACATAGGAGGTAGCGGGCTTTGTGGATTAAGAGACAAAATGTGTGTCTGAATTCCACAGTAAAGCCAGGTCAGGGCATGTAAACAGGTGCTGTATATTGTTTCGGGCCTTATAAACCCACAAATCTTGTTCCATACCGCCAGTGATACCGCACCAGTGCTAGCAGGTGCGGTTACCTAACTCCGGTGACCCAAAAACCGACCCGATGCCCCGTCTGCCTGGGACAAAGGCAACAACAACGGCACCACCAGGTGGCGCTTCGACCACCAATACCAAAGCTGATCACACACGTGGCGACCTTACGGGCTACGGGCCTTCCATGCTTATGCTGTCAGCTCAACCGCAATGACCGATGCTGCAGGCTCGTTGAGCATCTCCCGATGGAGTCTGGATTGCAGGTTCGCGCCCTTTTGTTGCTTAACCCCGCAAAACCCGGGAAGCATTGCCCGGGTTTCGGTGATTTTTTAGGCTTCACACCTGCTATTTCACTGTGTTGGGCCCGAGATCCGGGGAATGCTTCCCGGGGTTTAGTAAGAAACTTCAGGGGCCGTGATCAGAGCCCCCCAGGGGTGAGGTAACAACTGACAACACGCCGACCGGACACACTTTTTGCTACTTAACCGTTGCTTGTTGCGGGCTAATTCTTCAGTGCTTCGAGTGGGGAACCGAGAGACAGCAACGTAAGGAACACCACCACGATCAGTGCGAGGATCACGACCGCTGCGATCAGCGGGCGACGCACGATCAGCGCCAGGATGTGCTCGAAGAACCCTTGTGGCTGCTCGGTGGTATCGCGGAAGCGCCACGGGCCGTCGATAAGCCCGGCCTTTTCTACGGAGCGCTCAAACGGCACGGTGCAAAACGGAATGAGGGTGGATAACAAGCCGAGGATGCCACGGGAAGCTGGCCAGCGGTTGTTAATCCATAACAAAATGGTGACCGCGCCGTAACAGAGGAAGACGAAGCCGTGAATACCGCCGGCAAATCGAACCGCTAGGTCAGTAATTCCGGTGTATTTCAGCACCATGGCGCTCAGGAGGAGAGTCCAGGTGACCATTTCTGCTTTGGCAAGGGTGGCATAGAGCTTTTTAGGGGACATAGCGATAGAGCCTACGTCAGTCGTGGTGTAATGGTGAGGTCAGGTGTATGGCCCTGGTGTAGATGGGAGTTTTTAGTATGGCTGTGATTGATGAGGTCCTTAACCTCGAGCGGATTGACCGCGATATCTACCGCGGGCCGGTAGTCCCTACAGCCTTCATCCGCACCTTCGGCGGGCAAGTTGCCGCCCAAGCCCTGGTCGCAGCAACTCGCACGGTGGACCCGGAATATCGAGTTCACTCCCTGCACGGCTACTTCGTGGCGCCCGGCAAGTCCGACCAGCCCACCACGTACCTCGTGGATCGAATCAGGGACGGTCGCAGCTTCTGCGCTCGGCAAGTCAAAGCGATGCAAGATGGCGAGCCGAACTTCATCATGCAGGCGAGCTTCCACAAGATCGGCGATGTAGGTATCGAACACACAGACCAGATGCGGGACGTCCCCGATCCTGAGGACATCGTGGTGAACACTGAGGCAATGATCCCCAGGTCACAGGCACTGCTGAAAGAGTGGAGCGAATGGGACATTCGCATGGTGCCTAACGACGCCTTCGACCACAACAAATACACCTCTAGCCAGCAAGTAGTGTGGTTCAAATCCAAAACCCCACTGCCTGACGACGACACCTTCCACGTCTGCACCCTGGCATACATGTCCGATATGACACTGCTGCAAAGTGCACTGGTGCCGCACCCTGATGTTGCCGTCATGCAGGCCTCGCTGGACCACGCCATGTGGTTCCTGCGGCCGTTCCGCGCCGACGAATGGTTGCTTTATGATCAAATCTCACCGTCCGCAGCCGATGGGCGTGCGCTCACGCACGGACGCATCTTCGACCGCAGCGGCAACCTCGTCGCTGTGGTCACCCAAGAGGGGCTCACCCGGCTACTTAAACCCGGCAAAAAAGCCTTCCCGATGAAAACACTCAAGGTAGGAGAAGCATGATCATTGGCGTACTGGCAGTTCAGGGAGGCGTTGCAGAACACGAGCGGACCCTGGATGAGTTGGGTGTGGAGCATCGGCAGGTACGCAGGGTTGCCCACTTAGAGGGCCTCGACGGCATCATCTTGCCGGGCGGGGAGTCCACGACCGTCTCCAAGCTGCTGGAACTGGGCGGCCTGCTGGAGCCGCTAAAGGGCGCTATCCGAGGCGGGCTTCCGGCTTATGGCACCTGTGCTGGGATGATCCTGCTGTCTTCCGAGATACTCGATACCCGTGCAGACGCCCAGTGCTTGAGTGGGTTGGACATCACGGTGCGACGCAATGCGTTCGGCCGCCAAGTCGATTCTTTTGAAGCGACACTGGACTTTGCCGGTATCGTCGACCCCGTGCCAGCTGTTTTTATTCGTGCGCCGTGGGTGGAACGAGTAGGCGAGGGGGTAGACGTACTCGCCACTGTCCCAAATGGCCCCGCAGCTGGGGCAATTGTTGCGGTTCGCTCCGGAAATGTGATGGCCACGTCCTTCCATCCAGAGGTTTCAGGCGACACCCGGGTACATGATTACTTCCTGGATATTGTGCGCGGGCACGCAAGCTAGTTCTCTTTCCGTAGCAACGGGAGCGTATACTGTGCCCCTAGAACTGGCACCATTGTCAATAGGTGCGACTCGAAGAAAGGTTTATAGTTAATGGCCGGCCACTCAAAATGGGCAACAACCAAGCACAAGAAGGCAGCGAACGATGCCAAGCGCGGCAAAGAATTTGCCAAGCTGATTAAGAACATCGAAGTTGCTGCTCGTACCGGCGGTGGCGATCCTGCTTCGAACCCGACCCTCGATGACATGATCCGGAAGGCCAAGAAAGCTTCCGTTCCTAACGACAACATCGAGCGTGCCCGCAAGCGTGGCTCCGGCGAAGAAGCTGGTGGCGCGGACTGGCAGACCATTTTCTACGAAGGCTACGGCCCGAATGGCGTGGCCATGCTCATTGAGTGCCTAACCGATAACCGCAACCGCGCCGCCACCGAGGTCCGCACCGCGCTGACCAAGAACAACGGTAACCTGGCTGAGTCTGGCTCCGTGTCCTACATGTTCACCCGCAAGGGGATCGCGCTGGTGAAGAAGGGTGAGCTAGAAGAGGACGACATCCTGATGGCCGTGCTTGATGCCGGTGCGGAAGAGGTCAATGACCTCGGCGAACAGTTCGAAGTAGTGTCTGACTCTGGCGACGCTACCGCCGTGAAACAGGCTCTCATCGATGCCGACATCGAAGTCGACGACACCGACACCGATTTCCGTGCTTCCGTCCTGGTTCCGCTGGAGCTCGATGGTGCTAAGAAGATCATCAAGTTGATCGATGCCCTGGAAGACTCCGATGATGTCCAGAACGTGTACACGAACATGGATGTTTCCGATGAGGTGCTCGCAGAGCTTTAGTCTGTTACAACGTGACAAGCCCAAACCGATAGTGGTTTGGGCTTTGCTGTTGTTTCGGCAGCGCTCTGAAATACGTTCGACGATTCGAAATTGTGTGCTATGTGTTGTACAGTGGCGCTTACAGTGTGAGGAAAAGGAGAGCGGTGTCAACTGCGGGATTGCGGGTGATGGGCATTGACCCAGGGCTCACCCGATGCGGGCTGTCCGTGGTGCAAACGGGAACTGGCCGTAGTATCTATCCGGTCTCGGTCGGGGTGGTGCGCACTCCGGCGGACGCACCGCTCAGCGAACGTTTGCTGCGGCTTAGCGACGCCGTAACCAGCTGGATCGCAGAATACGAACCGGATGTCGTGGCTATTGAACGCGTCTTTGAACGAGGCAACGTCTCCACCGTCATGCACACCGCACACGCAGTGGGGGTGTTGGTCCTTGCTGCGGCGCAGCAAGGACTTCCGGTGCACATGTACACCCCCAGTGAGGTGAAAAAGGCGATCTCGGGTAATGGCAGGGCTGACAAGAAGCAGATGACCTCGATGATCACTAGGATCCTGGGGCTTAGCGAGCCGCCGAAACCCGCTGACGCCGCTGACGCCCTGGCTCTTGCGGTCTGCCACTGCTGGCGGGCACCGATGCTGGAGAGACAACGACTCACCGATGAACAGCTCGCCCACGCGCGACGCATCCAGGCCGGTAAATTGGGTAAAGCGAAAGCTGACTTCAACCAGAATCGGCGACAGCGCAGCACCCCAGTTCCCACCATCACCCATTCGAATACGCACCGAAGGAGCGGCTCATGATTGCATCACTGCGTGGCACGGTAGTGGCCATCGAATTGGGAGGAGCGGTGATCGAATGTGGGGGAGTCGGCTACTACTTCGCAGCAACGCCACAAACCCTTGGCGAGTTGCGCCGCGGTGAGGAGGCGTTCGTCCACATCACGATGACGGTACGCGAGGACGCGATGAACCTCTACGGCTTTCACGATGCCGAGGCCAAAGCGATGTTCTCAACACTGCAAGGCGTGTCCGGCCTGGGACCAAAATTGGCGCTGGCAGCGCTGGCTATGTATAGCGCAAGTGACCTCTCTGGCTTCATCTCTCAGGGCGAAGTGAAGCAGTTGCAGCGGATTCCGGGGGTGGGAAAGCGCACAGCGGAACGCATGATCGTGGATCTGAAGGACAAGGTGGCGGTCTTTGCTGAGGAAGAGTCGGTGGCGTCGGTAAGAGTGGCTACTCCAGTCGCAGGTGGTGCCGACATCGTGGAAGCACTGGTCGGCCTCGGCTTTCCGGAGAAGAATGCTTCCGCCGCGGTGGATTCGGTGCTTGCGGAAAAGCCGGACAACGACCGCTCCAGCACGCTGCGGGACGCCCTGAAACTCTTGGGCAGGAAGTAGGCGCACGTGAAGGATATTGAACGCACGGAATTCGAGATCCCCGGTGGCCTCCCGCCACGGGGAAGGACCCCAGACTCAGCTGTTGATGCCACCGCCCAGCGCGGTGAAACAGACATGGAGGTGTCGCTGCGCCCGAAAAGCCTCACCGAATTCATTGGCCAGCCGAAGGTCCGGAGCCAGCTCGACCTTGTTCTTACAGGGGCGAAGAACCGCGGGGTAGCGCCGGATCACATTCTGCTGTCCGGGCCGCCAGGGCTGGGCAAAACGACGATGGCGATGATCGTCGCCCAGGAACTCGGGGCTAGCCTGCGGATGACTTCCGGGCCGGCGCTGGAACGCGCTGGCGACTTGGCCGCGATGCTGTCCAACCTCATCGAAGGCGATGTGTTGTTCATTGACGAGATTCACCGCATCGCACGCCCCGCCGAGGAAATGCTGTACATGGCGATGGAGGATTTTCGGATTGACGTGATTGTCGGCAAGGGACCCGGCGCCACCTCGATTCCGCTGGAAATCGCCCCCTTTACCCTGGTAGGGGCCACGACTCGTTCCGGTATGCTCACCGGGCCATTGCGCGATAGGTTCGGCTTTGTCGCCCAGATGGAGTTCTATAACGATGAGGATCTCACCAAGGTAGTGACTCGCGCCGCGTCGATTCTTGGTGTCGCGATTGACGCCGACGCTGCCTATGAGATTGCGTCTCGTTCCCGAGGCACGCCACGTATCGCTAACCGGTTGCTGCGCCGCGTGCGAGACTTTGCCGAAGTGCACTCCGACGGCCACATCGACCTTTCCGCAGCGCAGCAAGCGCTCGTGGTGTTTGACGTCGATGAGCTAGGGCTTGACCGCCTGGACCGCGCAGTATTGGACGCGCTGATCCGTGGTCATGGGGGAGGCCCGGTGGGGCTCAACACGCTCGCGGTCGCCGTAGGTGAGGAACCTTCCACCGTGGAAGAAGTTTGCGAACCGTTCCTCGTGCGTGCAGGTCTCATCGCCCGCACCGCGCGGGGCCGCGTCGCCACGGCAGCCGCCTGGCACCACATCGGATTGCAACCGCCTGACGACGCAATCGGCAGTTACAGCACGCCCTAGCGACTTAGCCCGGTGTTATGACGTACGATAAGGCGTTGTCTTTTTACATGACCGTGGTTCGGCTCCTCGTTACAGCCGACCACCTTTAAAAGGAGTTCGTTAGTGTCAAGCACGTCTGGACGACCTCGCGGCCGTCGGGCATGGCCGAAACAAGCTATTGGTTTGTTCGTGCTCGCCCTCTTACTCGTCTACGGTGTGGTGTTCCTCACCGGTGACCGCACCGCCAACCCGAAACTTGGTATTGACCTGCAGGGCGGTACCCGAGTCACGCTCGTGCCGCAAGGCGCTGAGCCGACCCAAGACCAGCTGGCTCAAGCCCGCCTGATTCTGGAAAACCGTGTGAACGGCATGGGTGTTAGCGGCGCGAGCGTCGTCACCGACGGCAATACCCTCGTTATTACGGTTCCTGGTGAAGACACCAGCCAAGCCCGGGCGCTGGGCCAGACCTCGCAGCTGATGTTCCGCCCGGTGTCGCAGCCGGGTATGCCGGACGCCAAGGCAGTAGTGGATTCCGCTACCGACATGGCCACCCGATGGGTGGAAAAAGGCCTGATCACCTCTGAGCAGGCGAACACGTCCATGAAGGGCTTGATCGAATCCGTTAATAGCGGACTCGCAGAGGGGGAGGCACCATTCGAGGTCAAGGAGATTAGCGCCGCTGGACCTGAGGAGCCAAAGAACTCCGTTGAGGCGACGAAGCGCCGCCAGGAGATCACCGAAATGCTGCGCAAGGACCGGCAGAGTGACGATCCGAACGTGCAGTTCGCAGCCGCGTCGTTAATGCAGTGCACGGAAGAGCTGGATCCGCTGGCCGGCTCGGATGACCCGGCCAAGCCGTTCGTCACCTGTGATACCAGTGGCCAGAAATACGTTCTGGAACCGGTGCCACTGCTGGTGGGCGAGCAAGAAGGTGGCAAGCGCCTGACGGGTAACGAGATCGACTCCAACCGGCCAATCTCCGGTGGATTGAACTCGCAGACCGGCCAGATGGAAATCGGTTTTTCCTTTAAGTCAGAAGGCGGTGAACAAGGTGGCGCTACCTGGGCGAAAGTCACGCAGGAATACCTGCAGCGCCAAGTAGCGATCACGCTGGACTCCCAGATTATTTCCGCACCGACGATTCAAGGCGCAACTCCAGCCGGATCTGCCACCTCGATCACCGGTAACTTCACGCAGCAGGAAGCGCAGGATCTAGCGAACAACCTTAAGTACGGTGCGCTGCCGCTGAGCTTCGCCGGTGAAAATGGCGAAAAGGGCGGCACCACGACGACGATCCCAGCGTCCCTCGGCGTGGCCTCGCTGAAGGCCGGTCTTATTGCAGGCCTCGTCGGGTTCATCGCTGTGGCGCTCTACGCCCTGGCTTACTATCGGGTCTTTGGCGTCCTCGCGCTGTTTACTTTGGTAGCATCTGGCGCCTTGGTGTACGGCTCACTCGTCATCCTGGGGCGGTGGATTGGCTACTCGCTGGATCTGGCTGGCGTCGCAGGCCTCATCATCGGTATCGGCACCACGGCTGACTCCTTCGTGGTGTTCTATGAGCGCATCAAGGACGAGATCCGCGACGGCCGCACGTTCCGTTCCTCCGTTCCACGGGCGTGGGATTCCGCAAAGCGGACAGTACTCACCGGTAACTTTGTGTCCTTGATTGCGGCCGTGGTGCTGTACATCTTGGCTGTTGGTGAGGTCAAGGGCTTCGCATTCACCCTGGGTCTTACTACCGTGTTTGACTTGTTTGTCACCTTCCTGCTCACCGGGCCACTGGTCATCCTGGCGTCCCGGCACCCATGGTTCGCCCGACCGGGGGTCAATGGCCTTGGCGCGGTGACGAGGGTGGCGCAACGGCGTCGTGAAGCAGGCGAGCTCGCCGACGTAGAGGAGAAGAACTAATGACCGCAGGTACCCTCAGCCGCCTCTACACAGGCGAAGGCGGAATCGACTTTGTCGGCCGCAGCAAACTCTGGTACGGCATCACCGCCGTACTCCTCGCCGCTAGCGTCGCGCTGATCGCGCTGCGCGGATTCTCCCTCGGCATTGACTTTGAGGGCGGCACGAAAATGAACATGCCCGACGCGAACTACAGCGTCGAGCAGGTCGAAGAAACATTTGTCGACGCCACCGGCATCACCCCAGAACTGGTGCAGGTGGTCGGCGCGGGCGACTCTCGCATGGTCGAGATCAACTCCGAACGACTCACCGAGGAACAGATCGACAACGCCCGCGTGGCGCTGTTCGAGAAGTTCCAGCCGACCGACCAAACCGGCGAGGCAACCCCAGACGCCATTGGCGACTCCACGGTGTCTGAATCCTGGGGTTCCACGATCACGAACCGCATGCTGATGGCCATGGCGGTGTTCCTGATCCTGACCTTCGTCTACATCGCGATCCGCTTCGAACGGGACATGTCCATCGCAGCAATGAGTGCCCTCCTCGTGGACCTCGTGTTGATCTCCGGAATCTACTCGCTCGTCGGCTTTGAAGTCACCCCAGCGACCATCATCGGCCTGCTCACCGTGCTGGCTTTTTCGCTGTATGACACCGTGGTCGTGTTCGACAAGGTGAAAGAAAACACCGCAGGCTTTGAAGCTTCCCGACGCCGCACCTACGCCGAACAAGCGAACCTAGCGGTGAACCAAACTGTCATGCGTTCCATCTCCACCACCGTGATCTCCGCGCTCCCTATCATCGCACTCATGGTCGTGGCAGTTTGGCTCATGGGCGTAGGCACCCTCAAAGACCTTGCCCTCGTGCAGCTCATCGGCGTCATCGAAGGCACCTTGTCTTCCGTATTCCTGGCGACCCCAATCTTGGTATCCCTCAAGCGACGCCAAAAGAAAATGCAGGAACACGAACAATCAGTTCTCGACCTGCGCGCTGGGAAAAACCCGGAAGAAACTCCAGTCACCCGCATAGTGACACCAGTGGCGGACAACATCCCACAAGGATTCCGCGACACCATGGGCAATGGAAAAACCTGGCGACCAGGGCAGTAGTGCATTAAGAAAACAGTCGGCGACTGAGGTAACCGCCGGCTGTTTTTCTGTTTCTGTTTCCAAAGGTCCCGACATTACCCTCCCGAAGTTCGGGCCCGTTGGGGGTGTTTTTGGAGCATTCTCGGGGGCATAATGTCGGGGTGGTTGCAAGCATCTCGTCAGCTAACCACAGTGTGGTGCGTAGCCCGAGCACAGTGAGTCATTCCGTGGGCACTATAATTGATTCGGTTGATAGCAAATGAGCTAAAGGTGCGTCATGTTTGGGTTTGGTAAGTCAGCTTGTGGGCTTATAAAGTCTGCGCTAAAGCATGCACGCGCTCTGGCTGCTGTGGTTACAGTGACTGCCGTTGCGGGCTGTTCGCAGGGAAACCCAGCTTCGGACGTAGACCATTTTGGTTACGCCGTCGCTTCGCCATTGCTGACCACGAATGCCCAGACACTGGTGGGGGTTTCCACCGCGAGCGAGATGCTGGCGGGGCGGTTGTATCCTCCTGTGTTTGTTCCGGGGCCGTCGGGGCAGATGATTCCGAATCGCGATTTGGCGACTGTCCAGCTGCTGCCCGGCCCGAACATCCAGGTGGTGTACAAGATTAATCCGAAAGCGGCGTATTCGGATGGCGAGCCAATCACGTGTACGGACTTTTTGTTGGCGGTGAAAGCAGGGTCGCATCCGAGTTTGTTTGGCTCTCGTGCGCCGCTGATGCAGCAGGTTGCGTCCGTTGATTGTGTTGCGGGCGCCCGGGAGTTTACGGTCAAGTTCAAGGAAAATACGGGGGCTCGTTGGCGCCAGTTGTTTGGGCCGGGAACGGTGGTGCCTTCGCATGCAGTGGGCCGACGGTTGGGACTGTCTGAGGAGCAGTTCGTTGCGTTGTTGCAGTCTGACAATCGCGCTGCGTTGATGCCGGTTGCTCAGCTGTGGAATAAGGGTTTTGATCTGCGGAACTTTGATCCGGAGTTGCAGGTGTCGGCAGGCCCGTACCGGATTGAGTCGGTGGGGGAGCAGGGGCAGGTGCAGCTTGTGCGCAATGAGAATTTCCACGGCGACGCGGCGAACATCGAGCGCGTCATGATGTGGCCGCAGAACACTGACTTGGTGGAGGTCAATGAGTCGAACAGTGTTGAGGTGGCCGACCTGGTAGGCGTCAAGGACATCCCGTGGGTGAACCGCGACGATCCGCGTAACAGGTTTACGGTTCAGCACGAGGCGGGGCTGCTTACCGAGGTGTTAGCACTGGGCAATGCGGGTGTTTTTGCAGAGGCTGCTTCACGACGCGCATTTGCCGCATGCGTGAACCAAGAAGAGATCGCTCGAGTTTCCAGCACCGAGTCTGGGGTAGAGGTCATGCCCATGACCAGCAGACTGACTAACGCTGATGATCCTATTAACGCCCAATTGGAATCGGTCGGTGCGGCACATGTCGGCGTCAACCTGGCGGAGGCTGAGGCGTTGCGCGGACAAACGATCCGCATCGGCTATTCAGGCCCAAACCCGCGGAAACAGGCGATGGTCGCGGCAATTCAAGCCTCGTGTTCCCCCGCCGGAATCACGGTGGTCGATGCCTCCTCTGACAACGCATCGCTGGGTGATGTGAGCCGGAAGGAAAACTATCACGGGGGAGAGCGCGACTATCAGGGATCTCTTGACGCCTTCCTGTATGCCGCTGATCCACATCAGGGATACGGACACGTTGATGGGGGACTTGATGACGTCGAAAAGCTGCGTGCCACCGAACAGCAACTGTGGGACGAAACTGACACCATTCCGTTAGCAGCCCAACCACGCACTATTGTCTATGACAGCAAGATTGCCAATATTGTGCCCAACAGCTCCCTCTCCGGCATCGGATGGAACATGGAACGTTGGGTAGAAGGGACCACCAAGTGAGCAACCGATACGCCACCGCGCACGAAGCACTAACCGACCTCGTCCGGTTAGTCCCCGACTTCCCCAGCGAAGGCATCCTATTCGAGGACCTCACCCCGGTGCTGGCCAGCCCGGAAGGGTTCTCAATCATCGTGGACGAACTCGCGGCGGCTGCTAAGGGCATGGGCGCCGAAATCATCGGGGGACTCGATGCACGTGGTTTCCTCCTCGGCTCCGCCGTGGCCTACAAGCTTGGGCAAGGCATCCTGGCAATCCGCAAGAAGGGCAAACTGCCGCCACCAGTTCACACCAAGTCTTATTCGCTGGAATACGGCGAGGCGGCGCTGGAAATTCCAGCCAGTGGCATCGAGGTAGAAGGTAAGAAAGTGGTGCTCGTCGATGACGTCCTCGCTACCGGTGGCACCCTGGTCGCGGCGCATGACCTCCTGGAAAAATGCGGCGCGGAGGTCGTCGGATACGTTGTGGTCCTGGAAGTTCCCGGCCTTGGTGGCCGCGATCGACTCGCGGGCGCACCAGTGGTGGTTCTGAACGAACAGTACTGATTACTCACCGCGATACCTGTGATGGGTAGCATAGAGGGGTAGTTACGAAGGGGTGTGTGATGGCCGAGCGAAAGCAGCAAAAACAGCAGGTTAACATGCGCAGTATGTCTGCGCGGTTAGCCCGCAGCCTCACCGGTGGGCGCACGCGGATCGATCCGATCCTGGAACCACTGCTCAGCATCCACCGGCAGTTCCATTCCCGCGCCGACGCGGCGCTGCTGCAACGCGCCTACGACACTGCTGAACGTCTCCACGAAGGGGTTTTCCGGAAGTCCGGAGACCCGTACGTGACCCACCCGCTGGCCGTCGCGACGATCGCCGCGGAGATCGGCATGGACACTACTACGCTGGTTGCCGCTCTGCTGCACGACACCGTGGAAGACACGGACTACTCGCTTGCAGACCTCACCGCCGACTTCGGTGAGGAAGTAGCGCGGCTTGTCGACGGCGTCACCAAACTCGATAAAGTTGCCCTCGGCGCGTCCGCTGAGGCCGAAACGATCCGCAAAATGATCGTCGCGATGAGCCAAGACCCTCGCGTCTTGGTCATCAAGGTGGCGGACCGGCTGCACAACATGCGCACCATGCGGTTCCTGCCACCAGAAAAGCAAGCGAAGAAAGCCCGCCAGACTCTGGAAGTGATTGCGCCTCTGGCGCACCGTCTGGGCATGGCGTCAGTGAAGTGGGAGCTAGAAGACCTCTCCTTCGCCATCCTGTACCCGAAGAAATACGACGAGATCGTCCGGCTTGTTGCTGATCGCGCTCCCAGCCGTGACCGCTACCTTTCGGAGATTATTGATTCGGTCTCCGGAACGATGAAGGAAAACCACATCGTCTCCGAGGTCGCGGGACGACCAAAACACTACTGGTCGATATACCAGAAGATGATCGTCCGGGGACGCGACTTTGACGAGATCTTCGATCTCGTCGGCATCCGCATCCTGGTCGACAGCATCCACGATTGCTATGCAGCCATCGGCGCCGTCCACGCCCTCTACCCAGCGATGCCAGGCAGGTTCAAGGACTATATTTCCGCACCACGGTTCGGTGTGTATCAGTCGCTGCACACCACAGTCATTGGCCCCGGTGGCAAGCCCCTCGAAGTGCAGGTTCGTACGCACGAAATGCACTACAACGCGGAATTCGGCATCGCAGCGCACTGGCGATACAAGGAAACCAAGGGCAAAAACTCCGGTGAACAAACCGAGGTCGACCAGATCGCGTGGATGCGGCAGCTGCTGGACTGGCAAAAGGAAGCAGCCGACCCAAACGAGTTTCTAGACTCCCTGCGCTACGACCTCACCACGAAACAGATCTTCGCCTTTACTCCTAAGGGTGACGTGGTAACCCTGCCAGCTGGTTCCACCCCGGTGGATTTCGCTTACGCCGTGCACACCGAAGTTGGGCACCGTTGCATTGGTGCGAAGGTTAACGGCAAGTTGGTGGCACTGGAATCCGCACTCAAATCCGGGGACCGCGTTGAGATCTTTACCTCCAAGGATCCTGCCGCTGGGCCGAGTCAGGACTGGCAGAAGTTCGTCGTTTCGCCACGCGCTAAAGCGAAGATTCGCCAATGGTTCGCAAAGGAACGCCGCGAGGAGTCTCTCGAGGCTGGTCGCGACGCCCTCGCAGCGGAAATTCAGCGAGGCGGCTTGCCGAAGCACCGGTTGTTCAACGCCCACTCCATGAAGGATGTGGCCTCCCTTCTGAACTTCCCAGACGTGGACGCCCTCTACACCGCAATCGGCGACGGCAAAATCACACCACGGCACGTGGTAGAACAGATCACCGCCTACTACGGTGACGACGAAGACGTCCAAGACGTCCTCGCGTCCCGCGCCCCACTCAGCGAAATCGTCAACGCGCAGTCTCACGCACGAAACACCGCTGCCACTGGCTCCGGGATCCTGGTCGACGGCAGTCCCGACGTGATGGCCAAGCTCGCCAAATGCTGCATGCCAGTACCCGGTGATGAAATCTTCGGCTTCATTACCCGAGGCGGCGGGGTGTCCGTGCACCGCGCCGACTGCACCAACGCCGCCAAACTCTTCGAAGAAAAAGAGCGGCTGATTAAGGTGGAGTGGGCGTCGGAAAGCAAGGCGGTTTTTGCGGCGAACCTGCAGCTTGAGGCGATTGACCGTAGCGGCTTACTCATGGACATTACTCGCGTTATCAACGAGGAACGCCTCACCACAACCGCGATGAACATCCATACCGCCGACGACCGGGTCGCCGTTGCGCGCTTCACCTTCGAAGTTTCGGACACCAAACAATTGGGTTCCGTGATGGCGCGCTTGCGCAATATCGAAGGCGTATATGACGTGTACCGCTTGACGTCAGGCGGGTAGCGGGGTGAGAGGATACTCGGGAAATTTAGCGTACGGATGGGATTTTTGAGCAACGAATCGTCCCATCCGTACGCTGGATTTCGCTTCTGAATTGCGAAGCCCGCTAGGAGTATTCCTAGCGGGCTTTTAATGCAAGGCTTGAAGTGCCAGTGTATTAGAACTTGAGCAGCTTGGTGATAGCGTCGAAGTTCTTGAAGATGGTGATGATAGCACCCAGCAGGCTGCCGATACCGGAAACAGTCGCAACGACCTCTTTGAGTTTCTTGGAGTCGAAGTCGGAAGAACCGGAGACGAAGTCGGTGGACCCATCGCCGTTAGCTGGCTTCGTGGCGTCTTCCTTCTTGTTTTCCTGGGCAACAACGGTCACAGAAGGAGCAGCCATTGCAGGAGCGGTCAGAGCGCCGGTGGAGATCGCAGCGGCAGCGACGGTTGCAGCAATTGCCTTGCGGGAGAAGAGCTTCATATTGTTCCTATCGTCTTGTAGAAGCGGTGAACCTTCCAACATGATATGGGTCGGACCGTAACAATGCAACGGGTTAGTAAAAGTTTCCTGTGTAAAAGTTGTTCAAATATGACACCTTAAAAATTGCTTACCGAACCATAAAATATTGCTTCTACCTTGAGGTATGGCAAAAAAGATTCCGGCTCCACTACTGAAAACTAGTGTGAAAAGCCGGAAACTTGTTATGGAATTGTTATCAAGGTCTGTTGCTGAAGGGGCCTATGGTGTTAGTGGTACCTGCGGGGGAGCCTACTATTTCGCCTCAGCCTTGGTGATGCGCACCTCTTCAGTTGGGGCACCATCCGCAGCGCCTCCCTGCACGCCATTAGCTGCAACCTTGTCCAGAGTTTCCAATCCAGCCTCATCGATCTGACCGAAGTAGGTGTAGTTGGCGGCAAGTGGCGAATCCTTGAAGTTCAGGAAGAACTGGGAACCGTTGGTGTCCTTGCCCGAGTTTGCCATTGCTACAGAGCCTCGTGGGTAGATCACCTGTGGGTCGTCTGCCATCTCGTCAGTGGGGTACTCATTAGCGAAGGAGAATCCTGGACCACCGGTTCCGGTTCCAGATGGGTCGCCACATTGCAGCACGAACAGGCCAGCGGTGGTGAGGCGGTGGCACACAGTGTCGTCATAGAAACCGTTGCTCACGAGGTGCTCGATGGCGTTAACGGTACATGGCGACGCAGCACGGTCCAGATCAAGTCCGATGGGGCCCTGGGAGGTGGTCAGGGTGACGTTCACAGTGCCCGTTGCTGGGACGCCGCTGGTCTTAGCCGGCGCGGTCACCGGTTTGGCTGCTTCGCCGCTGGCCGGGTAGGCACATTCCACAGTGTCCGGCAGGGCAGTGGCACGCTTCATGGCCAGTGGTTTTACTTCTGGCGCTTCGGTGGATGGCTGCGTCTGGGTGGATTCAGAGCCAGCCTCGGTTTCGGTGTCATTGGTTCGGGTGGCTGCGAACCAAATACCGCCGACGAGCGCCAGGATCACTACCGCGGCGGTCACGATGACGCCCAGTGGTTTCGTCTTTTCCGCTCGATCGCGGCTTTTCAGTTCCCGCTCGAGGCTGTGCATAGCTTGTTCGCGCCGTTGCTTATTAGAAGTCACAGTAGTGTTGCTTTCCATAGAAGAGGACATAAATCGTTCATTAATCCTAGTCGAGTGCCTTGGCAGAGTATGGTGAGGGCATGGAAATTATGGGGTTTGCCGCTGGGCCATTCCAAACAAACTGTTACTTCTGGGTCAACGAAGGCGCTTGTGTGATCATCGATCCCGGCATGCACGCCCACGATCGGGTGGTACAGGCCGTCGACAAGCAGCAGCTAAGAGTAGAGGCGATCGTGCTTACGCACGGTCACATCGACCACACGCGCGACGCCGGCTCATTGGCGCAGCGGTTCGGGGTGCCGGTGTACATCCACCCTGAGGATGAGTTCATGCTCGATAAGGGGGCGGGCATGAGGGAGGAAACGCGGCAGCTTTTCGACGCAGACAGCATGGTTGCTATTTCCGACCTGAAACTGATGAACCACGGCGATAACGTCTCCATGGCCGGTGTGGACTTTGAGGTCCGCCACACCCCTGGCCACTCGCCAGGATCAGTGCTGCTCGTGAACGCCGACGCACAGGTGTGCTTCGCGGGCGATGTCCTTTTTAAAGGCTCCATCGGTCGAACCGACCTGAACTTCTCCAATCACGCGCACATGCTGACCTCGCTGCGGGAACAAGTCCTCACTCTGCCGGATGAAATGAATGTGCTGCCGGGACACGGGGACGTTACTACGATCCGGGCCGAGCGTGCCACTAACCCCTTCCTGCAACAACTGAAATAGAACAAGGTAAAGTTTTTCGTTGTGAGTCAAGCAAAGAAATTCCAGCCCCTGTCCGCTCCCAAAGGCGTGCCGGACTACGTCCCACCGGTCTCCCCGGAGTTCCTCGCCGTGCGCAACACCTTTGCGCATCAAGCACACCTGGCTGGATACGAGCACATCGAGCTGCCGATCTTTGAAGAAACCGCCCTGTTTGCCCGCGGCGTCGGTGAATCCACCGACGTGGTGTCTAAGGAGATGTACACGTTCGCCGATCGTGGGGATAGGTCCGTGACCTTGCGCCCCGAGGGCACCGCCGGTGTGATGCGCGCCGTCATTGAACACGGCCTCGACCGGGGACAGCTACCCGTGAAACTCACCTATGCTGGCCCATTCTTCCGGTACGAACGCCCCCAGGCTGGCCGCTACCGCCAGCTGCAGCAGGTGGGCGTCGAGGCCATCGGCATCGATGACCCAGCCCTCGACGCTGAGGTCATTGCCCTGGCGGATCGCTGCTTCCGCTCCATCGGCCTAAGTGGCTTCCGTCTGGAGCTCACCAGCCTTGGCGACGACACCTGCCGCCCGGCCTACCGCGAAAAGCTGCAAGAATTCCTGTTCAAGCTGCCGCTCGACGAAGAAACCCGCCGTCGCGCTGACATCAACCCGCTGCGCGTTCTGGACGACAAACGCCCAGAAATGAAAGAGCTGCTAGTCGACGCGCCACTCATGCTCGACCACCTCTCCGACGAGTCCAAGGCCCACTTCGACACCGTCCTCGGCCTGCTCGACGACATGGGCGTGCCGTACGTCATCAACCCGCGTATGGTCCGTGGACTTGACTACTACAACAAGACCACCTTCGAATTCGTCCACGACGGCCTCGGTGCCCAATCCGGCATCGGTGGCGGCGGCCGCTACGACGGGCTCATGGCCCAACTCGGCGGTCAGGAGCTCTCCGGCGTTGGTTTCGGTCTGGGTGTAGACCGCGCTCTGCTCGCTCTCAAGGCTGAGCAACAGCAGGTCACCGCAGGTAACCGTGTCGACGTCTATGGTGTGGCCATGGGGGCAGAAGCCAAGCGCCGGATGGTCGGCCTGATTAACGAGCTGCGCGTCGCTGGGATCTCCGCCGACATGGCATACGGCGATCGCGGGCTCAAGGGAGCGATGAAGGGCGCAGACCGGGCAGGCGCAGCCTACGCCCTCGTGCTCGGCGACCGGGAGTTGGAATCCGGCGTGGTGGCAGTGAAGAACCTCGCCGAACATTCACAGGAAGAGGTGGCGCTGGAGAGCGTCGTGAAGCAGCTCGGTGCAGCGCTCGGCTAACACTCCGTGTGGTTGACCGGCAACCCAATATGTACAGCGAGGCCTCCCATGGAGGTCTCTTTGTATTTGCTCATCATGTCGCGGCCGGTGTCGGCCATCGTGCGGACGCAATCGTCGAGCGACACGTGGTGGATACCAGTGCCCAGGTTCGCCAATCGCGCCGCGTTGATCGCCTGCACCGCCGCGATGGCGTTGCGTTCGATACATGGAATCTGCACTAGACCACCCACCGGATCGCAGGTGAGCCCCAGGTTATGCTCCAGCGCAATCTCGGCGGCGTTAGCGACCTGCTCCGGGGTGCCTCCCAAAATTTCGCTTAGGCCTGCAGCAGCCATTGCAGCCGCGGAACCCACCTCGCCCTGGCAGCCGACCTCGGCACCAGAGATCGAGGCGTTTTCCTTGATAATCAGGCCCACAGCGGCGGCCGCCAGCAAGAATCGGCGTGATTCGGCCTTAGTGAATTGTGGCAGGAAATCGCGGGCGTAGTGCATCACCGCAGGAATAATGCCAGCGGCGCCATTGGTCGGGGCTGTGACAATCCGGCCGCCGGCGGCGTTCTCTTCGTTCACCGCGAGGGCATAGAGGTTCACCCACTCCATCGCTCCGAACGCATCGGTGGCAAGCTGCTCCCGCTTCCGTACCAGCTGCTTGTAGAGGCCCGGCGCGCGACGTTCCACGTTCAATCCGCCCGGCAGTATGCCTTCCGTAGAGATACCGGCAGTGACGCACTCGCGCATCGTCTGGCACACCAGGTCGAGATGTGCTTCTACGGATTCCCAGCCGTGCAACGCAGTCTCATTGGCCTTCATGAGGTCTGAGATGCTGAGGTCATACTTGTGGCACAGCATGAGCAAGCGGGCGCTGGAGGTGAAATAGTAGGGGACATCGTCGGGGCGGCCGGTGGTGGACACGCCGGCGCCGACACCGCCTTGGTTGTGCTGTTCCTCGTATTCAGGGGCGGAAAGGATGAAGCCACCACCTACGGAGTAGTAGCACTCCTCCTGGTCCCCGGCGCGGAAGATGACTGCGTTGGGGTGTGCGGGCAGAGGTTCGGTGTCAAAGGTGATGGAATAGGTAAGTCCGCCGGGCAAGGTTCCGCTGGCGGGGATGTCGGAGCCTGCGGTGGGTTCTACGTCGGCGGGCACTGTGGCGGGGGCAAAGCCTTGGAGGCCTAGGAGGACTGCACGGTCAGTGCTGTGTCCTTTGCCGGTGGCGGCGAGTGAGCCACGCAGTTCGATGTCCACGTGCGTGGCGGGGTGTTCTGTGATGAATCGTTGGGCCGCGCGCATCGGTCCCACGGTATGGGAGGAAGAAGGGCCAATACCTACGCTAAAGAGATCTACGACACTAATCGTCATAGCACGCGATTTTAGTTATATTTCCTTATTCTGTCCGCGAAGCTGCCTTCCCCCAGGTCATCTGACTCTCCGTCGCGTGCGAAGGTACCACCGAGCCCGCCGACGGTCGTACTTACCGACGTCAAACTGGTAGCCAATTCACCGGCTGCGCGCACGATCCGGTCCCCGAGTTCGTTGGAACCACCGAAGTCTTCGGTAGCAGCGAACACCGCGGTGGCGATGGTGCGTGCCCGCAGGAAGGAAAACAGGGGACGGACAGCGTGTTCGAGAGCGAGGGAATGCCGAGGGCTACCGGCAGTGGCGCCCATGAGTACCGGCTTATCGATGATCGCTTTTTGATCAATGATGTCGAAGAACATCTTAAATACGCCGGAGTAGCTTGCCTTGTAAATGGGTGTGACCACGATGAGAGCGCTCGCCGATTCCGTGCGCTCAATCGCGGCGCTGAGCTTCGGAGAGCTAAAACCAGGGTTGGTAAACGACTGCGCCAGGTCCATTACCAGGTCACGCAGGTCAATGTAGTGGATGTCTGAGGCTTCGCCACGCGTGGAAAGTGCGGTGGTCGTTGCTGCCGCGAGTTGCTCGGCGAGGGTGCGGCTCGAGGAGGGCGTCGATAAGCCTGCGTTGATCACAACGAGGTGATGCATTAACTTTCCTTTCCTGGCATGACCTTAAAGTGCGGCGAATCTGGTTGTGCTTTGAGGGTAGCGTGCGTGGGCGGATTGGATGGCACATGGTCCGGGCGACGCGCTTCCATACGACGGCGCAGCTCCGGAACGATGTCGCGACCGAGAATCTCGATCTGTTCGAGGACCATTGTAAGGGGCAGCCCGGCGTGGTCGATGAGGAAAAGCTGACGTTGGTAATCGCCGACCCAATCCGCGAACTGCATGGTGCGTTCGATGACCTGCTCGCACGTGCCGACGGTCAGTGGTGTTACTTCGGTAAATTCTTCTAGCGACGGTCCGTGACCATACACTGGGGCGTTGTCAAAATACGGGCGGAAGATGCGCTTTGCCTCGGCTTCAGAATCGGCCACGAAAATCTGACCGCCCAATCCGACGATCGCTTGGTCGGCCCTGCCGTGGCCGTATTGTTCGAAGCGGCGCCGATAGGAGTTCACCATGCGAGCGGTGTGTTCCTTGTTCCAGAAAATATTGTTGTGGAAGAATCCATCGCCATAAAAGGCTGCCTGATCTGCGATTTCGACCGAACGAATTGAGCCGTGCCACACGAACGGAGGCACGCCGTCCAGTGGGGCTGGGGTGCTGGTGTAGCCCCGCAGCGGGGTGCGGAACTCACCTTGCCAATTCACCACATCCTCGCGCCACAAACGACGAAGCAGGTGATAGTTTTCCACGGCGAGCGGGATGCCCTGGCGGATGTCCTTACCAAACCAGGGATACACGGGGCCGGTGTTCCCGCGACCCATCATCAGGTCCACGCGGCCACCCGATAGGTGCTGCAGGAACGCGTAGTCCTCCGCGATCTTCAACGGATCATTGGTGGTGATCAACGTGGTAGCGGTGGACAGGATAATGTTGTCGGTTTTTGCGGCAAGGTAGCCCAGGTGCGTGGTGGGGGATGAGGGGACAAAAGGCGGGTTGTGGTGCTCGCCAGTCGCGAACACATCAAGGCCTACCTCTTCCGCTTTGAGTGCGATGTCAGTCATGGATTGGATGCGCTCGGCCTCGGTGGGGCTGCGCCCGGTGGTGGGATCCGTAGTGACGTCGCCGATGGTAAAAATTCCGAATTGCATGTGGATCCTAACTGACCGAGAAAATATTGTTACATCAACAATAATGCTTTTTGTTAGCGTTTTCGAACAGCCCTCACCGGCTCGGTTGCCGCATGGAGAGTAGGCAGATCGCTACGACCGATGACGCGCAGCGGGGTCTCATGCTGGTGCCCGTTCTCTGTGATCAGCGCAAACTGGATCGAGCCGGGGCTAAGGAGAGTGAGCAGAGCCGTCGTGGCCGAGACATTACGAGGCAAAAACTCCACCGCCTCCGAGTTACTGGCGTAGCGTAAAACGTCAGTGACCGTCATAGCATCGAGTGTGCCGTTATCCGTATAGTCATTGGCCACCCACCGGGTGAGTGTGCGGGCGGAAAGTAAGCCATGAAACCGGCGCCCCTGATACACGGGGAACTGGGTGAACTGTGTCGTGCGCACTAGCTCCAACACGTCAGCGATGGTATCTTCCGGGCCCACCGTCCGCACGGGGAGGGGGCCGAGGACAGTGAGAGCTGACGGGGGATGAAGCAAACTATCTCGAATAGCCTCAATGGTTGTGATTGTTTGTTCGCGGGGGTCAGCGATCGGCTGACCATCATCGAACTCGCCGTGGACAATTGCGTTCCGTAACTCCGCATAGTCCAACAACGTGCGTGACTGGCGCTCTGTCATGATCCGGCGCTGCGCTGCCTGACGCACCATCCAGGAAAAGCTATCGGAATTTCGTGCATTCAAGGCGTTCCGAAGGTGGCTCTCGATGGCGTTAAAAGCTGCGAGAAAAGCTGTGGCTGGCGACGTGGTCATACCTTCCAGACTAGGTCAGGAGACGGGCCGGAGCCCGGTGAGCACAATATCGACCAGTTGGGTTTCCACGTTCGGCACCGCCGGCAGGATGGTAGTGACTGCTGGCCGGGCTGCCTGAATGATGCCGTTAATAAACAGTGCGGAAGAAATATCCGCCCGCACCAGTCCATGCTGCCGGGCCAAGCCGACAATCCGTCGATTGTTGGCTGTGATCTGGTCGCGGAACTCCAAGAAGTGGGGAAGTAGCTCGCGCACCGTGTCATCACTCGCTTTGACGATCAGCGGAGCCAAGCCAAGGTCAATAAGACCATGAGCGTAGGCGTGCCACTTTCGTTCCGGTTCTGATTCGAAAGAGGCAAGCGTGTCTTCTTGGAGGCTGACGATCGCGGCCAGGAGGTCGTCGAGAAGCGCGATGAGCAATGCATCCTTGTCGCGGAAGTTGCGGTACACGGTGGCGATGCCCACCCCGGCCACTTTGGCTACATCCTCCAACGTGCCTGAGTCTGGGCCGGCTGCGAAAACAGTCTTCGCGGCCTCGATAATTGCCTCTCTGCGTCGACGCGCATCAGCACGCATGGCTGGCTTCCCACCTCCATATTTGCGAATGTATCTCTGTAGGAGCATGATAGACCCACAGTTAAGTGATAGTCCAACCTCCGGTTAGGAAATTAGGAACCGATGCCCCCGGATACTTTTTTGCATGTTGACTCCCTTGTGGTCGCTACCGGACAACATGTCCCGGATTTCACCCTGACCACACCCCTCAATCTGGTCACCACAGGTCGGGAGTCTTCCGCAACCACCACTATGCTCACGCTCGCCGGACGCATGAAGCCGCGGGAAGGCAGCATCGTCCTGCGCGGAGTGGGCGGTGAGGAACTTTCCACGCCTCGCAGCATCGCGCAACAAGTTGCCCTCGCAGGTGTCCCGGACATCGACGGCCTCGACCGCAACGTCTCCGCCGCCACCTACATTCGCGAGGTATCTGCCTGGTCAGCGCCGTGGTACCGGCGCACCCCGCGCGACGTCGACCAGATCGAGCGGTGGAAAGAACTCGCAGAGCTGTTTGCCCTCGAGTTTGATCCGGCGCTGCACGTCGGCAAGCTGGGGCCCGCCGACCGCTTCCTGTTGCGTGTCGCTCTGGCACTCCTTGCGAGGCCCGAACCTGCCCTCGTCATCATCGACGACATCGACCAGGTTCGCAGCGGAGCCATCCGGGCAGATTTGATTTCTCAGCTCCGGCGCCTTTCTGAACGAGTGCCTGTCCTGGTGGCCTCAACCAATCCCGATGAACACTCAGACTTTGACACCGTTATTTCCCTGGACGGAGGAAGCGTCCAATGAACCTGTTCCACATTGGCTCTGAGTTGCGTCGATTTGCTACTGGCAAACTCCCACGCGCGGCCTTCGTTGTTCTCACTCTCCTCCCACTGATCTTCGGCGGATTGTTCCCCTGGGCATACTGGGACCCAATTACGGGCCTGAAAGACCTCCCCGTAGCGGTGGTCAATTCCGACACCGGAGCCGAGGTGAAGGGCGAGCACATCAACGCCGGTGAACAAGTCCAGCGCAAGCTCATCGAGAGCGACAAGGTCGGTTTTGTCGAAGCCACAGCGCAAGAGGCAGAACGTGGCGTCGCCGACGGTACCTACTATTTCGCGCTCGAACTGCCCACCGACTTTTCCGAGGCTGTGACCAGCGTCGATAGCGACAATCCGCATGCCGCGCAGATCGCCACGGTGTACAACAACGCTAACGGCTTCATCGCCACCATGCTGGGCAACACCGTCACAAACCAGGTCGTGAGCACCATCGACGCGGAACTCGGCAAAAAGGCCACCAACCAGCTGCTCATCGGCTTCAACACCATCAGTAGCGGTCTGGGGCAGGCAGCCGATGGCTCCAAGAAACTCAGCGACGGCGTCAGCCAGGCCCGCACCGGCTCCGATAAGCTCGCCGAGGGCAACCACACTCTCGCCGAGAAAAGCACCCAACTCAACAACGGTGCACAACAGCTTGCCAACGGCACATCCCAGCTAGACGCAGGGATTAAAAAAGCTGCCGACGGCGCAGTCCAGCTCGATAACGGACTGGGCCAGCTACAAGGGGCCACCACCCAGCTCGGTTCCGGAGCCTCCCAAATCGCTGCCGGGGTAGACAAGATCGTCGGGATGGCAGGCGGCCTCACCAACGCCCAAAACCAAGTGCTGGCTCCGCTGGTGAACGCTTCGGCGCAACTTCGCGCCCTGGGCATCCCAGCAGCGATCGACTTGGCCAACCAGTTTGATGGGGTCATTGCGTCGATAAGCCAGCAGGGCGTCGGGCCCGCATCGAAAACCGCCGCCGACCTGCAGCGCCTCCAGACCGGCGCGCACGCCCTCGCGTACCAGCTGGACAACCCTGAGTCCGAGTACCGCCAAGGCATGACCGCGGCTGGAACCGGCGCAAGCCAGCTGGCCACGGGACTTGGTGCGCTTTCAGAAGGGTCGGGCAAGCTTGTCATCGGCACGAAAACTCTCACCGCGGGCACCACGCAGCTTGTCGACGGCACCCAACAACTCTCCGTTGGAGCAGCCGCCTTGCGTGATGGCCTGGTGCAACTCGACGAAGGCTCCGGGGAGCTATCCCTAAAACTGAGCGACGCCAGCCAAAAAGTCCCCAACTTCGACGACGACAAACGCGAAAACGCCTCCACCATGCTGGGACGAATGGTCAACACCCACAATGAAGGGCAAGAGCTGACCAAATTCGGTGTCGGTCTCGCACCATTTTTCGCATCGCTGGCCATGTTCCTCGGCGGAACCATGATGTTCATGGTGCTGCGGCCCCTCAAGCGGCGTGCCATCGACGCCGGCATGCACCCCTTCCGGGTCGCTATTTCCTCCTGGATCCCCGGCATCATTATTGGCAGCCTCCAGGCCACCGCAGTATGGTTCGTCCTCGAATTCCTCCTCGGGGCCCACGCCGTACACCCACTCGGGCTGTGGGCTGCGCTGATTGGGGTATCCATGACCTTCGTGGCCGTCACTCAATCCATCAACGCCCTCGTGGGGACCTCGGCAGGCCGCTTGCTGTGCATCATTCTGATGGCGCTGCAACTTGTCTCTTCCGGTGGGCTCTACCCGCCGGAAACACAGCCAGCCTTCCTGCGCTGGTTCCACACGATAGACCCGATTACCTATTCAGTGAACCTGTTCCGACAGATGCTGGTAGGGGGACACTCCGTCTGGGACGGACGCCTCACGCAATCAATTCTGGTGCTCGGCTGCGTCCTCATCGGCGCACTCACCATCACCACGCTGTCCGCCTGGCGCGACCGGGTCATGAGCTTGGATACCCTGCATCCGGAGCTGAATATTTAGGGCAACCCGGATTTAGCGTACGGATGGGATTTTTTAAGCTAGAATCATCCTATCTATACGCTAAATTTCCTATTAGCTTCTACTTATATACCCCGCGGCCGAGAGTGTCGCAGGACTTCATGGTGCCTTGCTGGTATCCCGTCATGAAAGCTTTAGCGCGGTCGGCGGAGGAGCCGTGGGTCCACAGGTCCGGTCGAACCTCGCCTCCGGACCGCTTTTGGATGTTGTCGTCGCCCACCGCAGCGGCTGTTTCCACAGCGGAACGGACCTGGTCGTTAGTGATTGTCTCCAGCATCGCGCCTTCGCCCTTGTCAGCGTGGTGGGCCCAGATGCCGGCGTAGCAGTCGGCCTGCAGTTCGATCTTGACCGCATTGGAATCTGCGCCCGGCTGGTTGTAGTTGGAAAGGCCGAGAGTGCCCTCGATCTTTTGTACGTGGTGCCCGAATTCGTGGGCCACAATGTACATCTGTGCCAGTGGTGCGTTGTCACCTCCGAGCTTTTCTAGCTGGTTGAAGAATGATACATCGAAGTAGGCGGTGTCGTCGGCAGGGCAGTAGAACGGACCGGTGTTAGCGGATGCCATACCGCAACCGGACATGGTCGAGTTGGTGAACACGACGAGTCCTGGCTTGGTGTACTGCAGTCCTGCCTGCTCGGGCAAAACCTTTTCCCACACCTTGTTGGTGGACACACCTGCTTCTTCCACTCGGCAGTCTGCGCGAGTGTTGGCGGCTTCCGCGCTATCGCAACCTTCGAGATATCCAGCCTCACCACTGGACTGTTGGGTGTTATCGCCGAGGATTTCACCGATATCGCCGGGGTTGCCACCGAGAAGTAGGAATAAGCCCACCAGCAGCAGGGAACCGATGCCACCACCAGCAGCGAGGCGTCGGCCTCCGCCTCCGGTGCGGGCGTACTTTTCGGAATAGTCAGCGTCTTCGCGGAATGTCATGGCGATAATCTTTCCACATCACTGGCGATAACGGGGCGTAATGGCGGTATTGGGTGAGGTAATCGTGTACTCCACCAACTGTGGCAGGTAGACTGGCCGACAGACTAAATGACGTTAGACGTTTTCGCTGGAAGGACACGATCTGAAGTGTTGCGTACGCACCTTGCGGGTGAACTCCGTAAAGAATCTGTTGGGCAAACTGTCACTTTGACTGGTTGGGTGGCGCGTCGTCGCGACCACGGTGGCGTGATCTTCATTGACCTGCGCGACCGCTCCGGCATCGCACAGGTTGTGTTCCGGGAAAGTGAAGTGGCCGAGCGAGCACACTCACTGCGTTCCGAATACTGCCTGCGTATCACCGGTGTTGTGGAAGCACGCCCGGAAGGTTCCGAGAACCCGAACCTTGCTTCCGGTGACATCGAAGTCAACGTCACGGAGCTGGAAATTCTCAACGAGGCAGCGGCACTGCCATTCCAGATCGACGACCAGTCGAACTCCGGTGAAGTTGGCGAGGAGACCCGACTGAAGTACCGCTACCTGGACTTGCGTCGGGAATCCCAGGGCAACGCGCTGCGCCTCCGTTCCGAGGTTAACAAGGCTGCTCGTCGCGTGCTGGATGCGAACGACTTCACCGAAATTGAAACCCCAACGCTCACGCGTTCCACCCCTGAAGGTGCCCGTGACTTCTTGGTTCCAGCTCGCTTGAAGCCAGGTTCCTGGTATGCGCTGCCGCAGTCCCCGCAGCTGTTTAAGCAGCTGCTGATGGTTGCTGGTATGGAGCGGTACTACCAGATCGCCCGTTGCTACCGTGACGAGGACTTCCGCGCCGACCGGCAGCCCGAGTTTACCCAGCTGGACATCGAAATGTCCTTCGTGGATCAGGACGACGTCATCGCGCTGGGTGAGCAGCTTGCCACCGAAATCTGGAAGCTCATCGGGTACGACGTACCAACGCCCATCCCGCGGATGACCTACGCCGATGCCATGAAGTACTACGGCTCCGACAAGCCGGATCTTCGGTTCGACATCAAGATCGTGGAATGCACCGAGTTCTTCGCCAACACGACCTTCCGCGTGTTCAAGAATGACTACGTTGGTGCCGTCGTGATGCAGGGCGGTGCCTCCCAGCCACGTCGTCAGCTTGACGCATGGCAGGACTGGGCGAAGCAGCGTGGCGCCAAGGGCCTGGCCTACATTCTGGTGGGCGAGGACGGCGAACTGGCCGGCCCGGTAGCCAAGAACATCACCGATGAGGAGCGCGCAGGCATTGCAGCTCACGTCGGCGCGCAACCTGGTGACTGCATCTTCTTCGCAGCTGGCGATGCTAAGAGCTCCCGTGCGCTGCTTGGCGCTGCTCGTGGCGAGATCGCTAAGAAGCTGGGCCTGATCAAGGAAGGTGATTGGGCATTCACCTGGATCGTGGATGCGCCACTGTTCGAGCCTTCTGCCGATGCGACGGCCTCTGGCGACGTTGCGCTCGGTCACTCCGCGTGGACCGCAGTGCACCACGCATTCACCTCGCCGAAGCCGGAATGGATCGATACCTTCGATGAGAACCCAGGCGAAGCTACTGCATACGCCTACGACCTGGTATGCAACGGCAACGAAATCGGTGGCGGTTCCATCCGTATCCACCGCCGTGACGTGCAGGAACGCGTGTTCAAGGTGATGGGTATTACCGAGGAAGAAGCGCAGGAGAAGTTCGGCTTCCTTCTGGAGGCCTTCTCCTATGGTGCACCACCTCACGGCGGCATCGCTTTCGGTTGGGACCGTATCGTCTCCCTGCTGGGCGGCTTCGACTCCATCCGCGACGTCATTGCCTTCCCGAAGTCCGGTGGCGGCGTCGACCCGCTGACCGACGCTCCGGCACCGATCACCCCGCAGCAGCGTAAGGAAGCCGGCATCGACGCAAAGCCAAAGAAGGCTGAGCCAAAGAAGGCTGAGCCGAAGAAGGCTGAGCTGAAAAGCTAGCGGACGACCAAGTATCGGAAAGTGGCTTGCGCGCAGATGCGTTGGCCACTTTCTTGTGTGACCTAGCCCCACAACTGTTGTTCAACCCCTGGGGCGCTTACGTAGAATAAATCTCAGTTGAACACTTACGTTCTAGGAAGGACCACGATATGCCAACCGATTCCGACATTGTCGGGCTGGCAGCGGAGCTGCTGTCTAAAAGGCTGGGTGGTACCCAAACGTTGTCTGATCCGGAGCCGTTGAGCGGTAATGGTTCGGCGCGGGTGCTTCGCGCACGAGTGAGCCCGTCGCCGTTTCTAGACGAGCGCTCCGTGGTCATCAAGTACGTTCCGCCTTCCGAGGACGCGATCGATGATGCCGCCCTGATCCGCGAAATCGTCGCCTACCAGTTCACTAACTCTCTCGGTGAGGATGTGCGTCCGGGTCCGGTGCTGCTCGGTTACGACGTCGAACACCGCATCCTCGTTATCACCGACGCCGGTGATAGCGAAACCTACGAGCAGCTCCTGGCACACCCCGACCTGGAGGTGCGTAAGCAGCACCTGCGGAATTTGGGTCGGGCGTTGGGCAAGCTGCATGTGGCCACGGCTACGCACGAGCAGGACTTTGATGTGTTACTTGCGCGGATGCTCAAAGCGCACCCGGATACGGGACACCTGCAGAATCTGCGTGATCTTTCGCTGCTTGCCAGCATTGACAACGGCCTGGACCTGATCGAGCAGTCGGGGGTTGCGGCGCCGGAGGAAGTGCGCCGTGTGGCGCGCGAAGCTAAACGACGCCTCATGTCCGGCAATCACAGGGCGTTCACACCGTTTGATTTGTCTCCTGACAACATTTTGTCGGCGAATCGCACCTACTTCCTGGATTACGAGTGGGCTGGTTTCCGCGATGTCACCTTCGACGTGGCCTGCGTCGTGGCGGGATTCCCACAATTCGTGTCTGCTCGCATCATCACTGATGAGGAAGTGGATGCATTTGTGGAGTCTTGGGCCCGCGAAGTCCGGGAGCTGTGGCCGAACGCTGATGATGTGAACCGTCGTGGCGGCCGGATTGTCACAGCATTGATCGGTTGGGCTCTGGCTAGCGTGGCATACCTTTACCACGGTTCGATGAACCAGGCGGTGTCCCTGGTGGGTTCGGTGGACGAGTGGGACGGTGAGGTTGATCCCGAGCTTGAGGCGCTGATCGCTGCCGATATGGACGCTGAGTTTAACCTGTTCACGGCAGATTTCTTGTCGGAGGGTACCCCGGAGGGGCGCCTTGCCCGCAAAGATTTGTACGAGACCTTTGAAGCCCTGGCCCGCTTCGCGGCACGCTGGGATGACGGCCGGTTCGCCCCAATTCAGGTGTTCGCCGAAACTATGGTCGATCGGCTCAGCTTGTCTGACGGGTAAGCCGTGACTCAGTCGTCGTTGTTTCCCGAAGATCCCAGCACCGAGGCGAAGGACTATTTCCATCCTGACCACGGTGCTCCGTTGGCCGTTCGGATGCGCCCGCGGTCGTTGGACGAGGTGGTAGGCCAGCAGCATGTGCTGGGCCCTGGGAAGCCGCTGCGCCGGATCATTGAAGGCAATGGGGAAGCGTCTGTGATCTTGTATGGTCCGCCCGGAACTGGCAAGACGACTATCGCCTCGCTGATCAGCGAGGCCACCGGCGATAACTTCGTAGGGTTGTCCGCGTTGAGCTCTGGCGTGAAGGAAGTTCGCGCGGTGATTGACAAGGCCCGCCGGGATCTCATTCACGGTAAGCGGACCGTGTTGTTCATTGATGAAGTGCATCGGTTTTCCAAGACTCAGCAGGACGCGTTGCTGGCGGCGGTGGAAAACCGGACCGTGCTGCTCGTTGCAGCGACCACGGAAAATCCAAGCTTCTCCGTGGTGGCACCGTTGCTGTCGCGTTCCCTGCTGATCCAGCTGCATTCCCTGCCACCAGAGGCAATTAGGGAAGTATTGCAGCGCGCGCTTCACGACGACCGTGGCCTGGCATCCCGGATCACCGCCAGTGCGGAAGCGGTTGAGATGTTGGTCCAGCTTGCCGGTGGTGATGCCCGTCGTTCGCTGACTTACCTGGAGGCTGCTGCGGAAGCTGTGGACGACGGGCAAGAGTTGACTCCGGAAATCGTGGGAGCGAATATCAACCGGGCTGTCGCACGTTATGACAGAGATGGGGACCAGCACTACGATATTACGTCGGCGTTCATTAAGTCGATTCGTGGCTCTGACGTAGACGCCGCACTGCATTATTTGGCTCGGATGATTGATGCGGGGGAGGATCCTCGTTTTATTGCTCGACGGCTGGTCGTGCATGCGAGCGAGGATGTGGGGATGGCGGACCCGTCGGCCTTACAGACCGCCACTGCTGCGTACCATGCTGTGAGTTTCATCGGGATGCCTGAGGGACGGCTGGCGTTGGCACAAGCCACCATTCACCTGGCCACAGCGCCGAAGTCGAACGCGGTGTATGTTGCGATAGACCGCGCGCTTTCCGACGTCCGTAGCGGCAACATCGGTGTGGTGCCGCCGCATTTGCGTGACGGCCATTACGCCGGAGCAAAGCAGCTCGGAAACGCAGTCGGCTACACATACCCGCACGATGATCCTAGGGGAGTGGTGCCCCAGCAGTATGTGCCGGAAGAATTGGCCGATGCTGTGTATTACGAACCGACGACCCATGGCGCTGAAAAGCGGTTGCATGACTTCCTTGGCCGGCTTCGCAGGATAGTGCGTGGCACGTCCTAGGCCTTCGGGCAGCGGCGGACTGAGCCGCACGCGTCTCGGAAGGAAACTTCTATGTATTCGGGCCCCTCGGGTGGTATGGGCCCGAACGTGTCGGTCGCCTGTTCAGAAAGTTGCCATCCTAGGTGCTTGGCCAAACCTCGGATACCCACCAAAGCGTCGTACCGCCGCATTGCAACGTCCACTAACACATCGGCTAGAAAAGTAAAGACGTCATCAAAGGTGACCGTGAAATCCGGTGGCAAGAAGTCGGAAATCAGCACAACAAACCCAGATACCTCCGAGGTCGATACCCACATTGGTATATATCCAGGGCCTAAGATCTCTGCGGCTACCCCGCCCAAGTACCGAAACGCATCGGTGCGGGCTGCCAACCGGTCGGAGTCAGGGGTAGCTGGATCTGCATAGTAGAACGCCTCTGTATTGAAGGCCTCCAATTGCATCTGTCGCCCGAATTGAAAAATCTGCATGGGAACTGGGCTAAGGTCCCTACGGTTAGCAAACATGGAGGCGTAGCCCCACAGCATGGTGGTAGGTTCCAAGGACAATGACGCCATCAAATGCGCCTTGGCGTGCATCACCGGTGCATCGGGACGATCCGGATGATAAAACGAGGCAAACGGTGGCTGGCCGTAACGAATGACGGGCAGAGTTCACGGCTCCGACAGTACTGAGAACGAAGAAAATGTGTGGCCGTCGAAAAGCGGGCTGTGCAACGGGGTAAACTGAAACGCTGTAACTTATCGCCCAACGAAGCAAGGAACATTCGTCGTGCAGACCCATGAAATCCGGGAACGATTCACCCAGCACTTTGTCAACGCCGGCCACACCGCAGTGCCCAGCGCGTCCCTGATTCTGGACGATCCAAACCTGCTGTTCGTTAACGCAGGCATGGTCCCTTTTAAGCCCTATTTCCTGGGTCAGCAGACACCTCCGTTTGAAACCGCCACCAGCATCCAAAAATGCGTGCGCACCCTGGACATCGAAGAGGTCGGCATCACCACCCGCCACAACACGTTCTTCCAGATGGCGGGCAACTTCTCCTTCGGCAACTACTTCAAAGAAGGCGCCATCAAGCACGCTTGGTCCCTGCTGACCAATCCGGTAGAAGAGGGTGGCTACGGCTTCGATCCAGAGCGGCTCTGGGTGACTGTGTACTTGGATGACGACGAAGCCGCCGACATTTGGCACGAGCAGATTGGCCTGCCAAAGGAACGCATTCAGCGCCTCGGCATGGCGGACAACTACTGGTCCATGGGTGTTCCTGGCCCGTGCGGCCCCTGCTCCGAGATTTACTACGATCGCGGCCCAGAGTACGGCAAGGAAGGTGGCCCGATCGCCGATGATTCCCGCTACCTGGAGATCTGGAACCTCGTGTTCATGCAGAACGAACGCGGCGAGGGCATTGGCAAGGATAACTTTGAAATTCTCGGGCCGCTGCCGAAGCAGAACATCGATACCGGCATGGGCGTCGAACGTATCGCCTGCCTGCTGCAGGGCGTGGACAACGTCTACGAGACCGACCTCCTGCGTCCAGTGATTGATGTTGCGGAGAAACTCACCGGCGCCACCTACGGTGCTAAGGACGAGGACAACATCCGTTTCCGTGTCATTGCTGACCACTCCCGCACCGGCATGATGCTCATCCTCGACGGCGTCACCCCAGGTAACGAAGGCCGTGGCTACATCCTGCGTCGCCTGTTGCGCCGCATTATCCGCTCGGCACGACTGCTTGGCGCTACCGGCGCTACCATGGCCGAGTTCATGAACACCATCATGGACACCATGACCCCGTCCTACCCGGAGATCGCGGATAGCCGCGAGCGCATCCTCGCCGTGGCTGTCAATGAGGAAAAGGCCTTCCTGAACACCCTCGAATCCGGCACCAAGCTCTTCGAAGAAGCAGCCGCTGCGGCCAAATCTTCCGGCAAGACCATCCTGGACGGTGCGGAAGCATTCACACTGCACGACACCTACGGTTTCCCCATCGACCTCACCCTGGAAATGGCGGCAGAAGCTGGGCTGTCTGTGGATGAGGACCGTTTCCACGCCCTGATGGCTGAGCAGAAGGCCCGCGCCAAGGCTGATTCCCAGGCAAAGAAGCACGGTCACGCTGACCTGTCTATTTACCGCGAGTGGGTGGATCAGAATCCGACCGAGTTCGTTGGATACGACAACCTCGATGCAGAGGCCAATGTCATTGGCTTGCTCTCTGGCGGGGAGAAGAAAACGTCCGTATCTCGGGGCGAAGAGGTCGAGGTGATCCTTGACGTTTCCCCGATGTACGCTGAGGCCGGTGGCCAGCTGGGCGACCGTGGCCTGATCAAGGCTGGTGGCGCGCTGCTGAGCGTCACGGACGTGCAGAAGATCGGTAAGAAGCTTTGGGTGCACAAGGCGGTGGTGACCGAAGGTGAGCTGGGACTGGAGCGGGTCACCGCGAGTGTGGATAAGCAGTGGCGTCACGCCGCTCGTCAGGCACACACCGGTACCCACCTGATCCACGCTGCGCTGCGCCAGGTACTCGGCCCAACAGCTGTCCAGGCCGGTTCCATGAACAAGCCTGGCTACCTGCGGTTCGACTTTAACTACACCGAGGCTCTCACCCCGGAGCAGCTGCACGAGATCGAGCAGATCACCAACCAAGCCGTGGATAACGACTGGGCTGTCAACACCATCGAAACCAGCCTGGCGGAAGCCAAAGCCATGGGTGCGCTAGCCCTGTTTGGCGAAAACTACGGCGACGAAGTTCGCCTGGTGGAGATCGGTGGTCCGTTCTCCATGGAGCTGTGTGGTGGTACCCACGTGTCTCACTCGTCCCAGGTTGGTCCAGTTGCCGTCCTTGGTGAATCCTCCGTGGGCTCCGGCGTGCGTCGCATCGAGGCCTACTCCGGCATGGATTCCTTCAGCTACCTGTCCAAAGAACGCGCCCTTGCGGCTGGTCTGGCAGCTTCGCTCAAGGCACCATCGGAGGAACTACCGGATCGTATCGCAGCGCTCACTGAAAAGCTCAAGGCGGCAGAAAAAGAAGTTGAGCGGATGCGCGCAGCTCAGCTCGCAGCCGACAGCTTGAAGCACGTGGACTCCGCTCAGAACGTCAACGGGTTCAAGGTGGTCACGGCGCAGTTGGCCAAGGGCGTGCAGGCTGGTGACTTGCGTGGCATCGCTACGCAGATGCGTGACAAGCTCTCCGCCCAGGACGCCGTGATCGTGCTGGCAGCGGAGGCCGGCGACAAGGTGCCGTTCATCGTCGCCGCTACCAAGTCCGCCATCGACCGAGGCGTCAAGAGTGGTGACTTGGTCAAGTTGATGGGCCAGTACGTGGACGGCCGTGGCGGTGGAAAGCCGGACATGGCACAAGGCGCAGGTACCAACGCTGCTGGGCTACACGAGGCATTTGCCGCTGTAAAGCACGAGTTGGAGCAGCGCTAAGAGTTTTCAGACACGCCCAGGGCATTGCCCTGTGGCGGGCCGGAAACCCGCTAAGTTGAAAACATGGTGAAACCGGACATCCCAGGGGAAAATGACCCAGGCCAAGGCCGACGGCTCGCGTTGGACGTGGGTACTGTCCGTATCGGGGCTGCCTACTCAAATAGAGAAGCAACCTTGGCGATGCCCCTGGAAACCATCGCCCGCACTACCGGCCTGAAAGACCGCGATTCCACTGATATCGAGCGGATCTTGGCCCTCATCGAGGAATACGATGTCGTGGAGGTAGTCGTGGGACTGCCCCGTGATCTGCAAGGCAATGGTTCTCGCAGCGTCAAACACGCCAAGGACATTGCCTTCCGCATCAAGCGACGAAAAGACATCGCCGTGCGCCTCGGTGACGAGCGGCTCACTACGGTAGCAGCCCTCGGGGCTGTTCACGCTGCTGGGCGAACAGAAAAGCAAACCCGCGCCGTGATTGACCAGATCGCGGCCGTGGAAATCCTGCAATCGTGGCTCGACGCACGCCACCGGTACCTAGAAAGGGCTTGAACGACATGCGTATGGAACCTAAGTACCGGAAGCGCCGTGAGCGTGGCCTCGCCGTGCTGGTAGCCTGCCTCCTCCTCATCATTGGAGCGATCGTGTTCATTGGATACACCCGTGCGAATCCCCCGAGCCTGGGAGACTTCAAAGGTGCCGGAAATGGCGAGGAAGTCATGGTGGAAATCGCGGAAGGCGAGAGCGTTTCTCAACTCGGCCCCGAGCTTGTGAAACTGGGCGTGGTGAAGTCCAACGGCGCGTTCCAGCGGGCCGCCGGTCAAAACGATGCCGCCGCTACTGTCTCGCCTGGGTTCTACCGGGTGCAGAAGGAAATGTCGGCTGCCGACGCGGTAGCGGCGCTGGTTGATCCTAAGAACAAGGTGGAGTTGTTGCAGGTGCCGGGCGGACAAACCCTGGCTGATGTGACGGTCGTTGGCGGTGAAACCCGCAAAGGTATTTACTCCACCATTGAAGATGTGACGTGCAAGCACTCAAACAACTGTGTGAACGTCGCGCAACTCGAGCAGGTTGCGGCCTCAGCAGACCCGAAGGCGCTCGGGGTGCCGGAGTGGGCGGTAGCGGACGTCGTGAAGCGTGGCAATGACCCGAAGCGTCTGGAGGGCCTTATCGCCCCAGGGCAGTACGTGATCAACCCTAGCCACGACGCCACCGCCATCCTTACCGATCTGATCACCCGCTCCGCGAAGCAGTATGAGGATTCCGGTATTGTTGAGCGCTCTGCCGCCATGAAGCTCACGCCGTATCAGCTGCTCACCGCAGCATCGCTGGTGGAGCGGGAGGCACCGCGCGGTGACTTCGATAAGGTCGCGCGAGTGATCCTGAACCGCCTCGCCGAGCCGATGCGCCTGGAATTCGACTCTACGGTCAACTATGGGCTCCCCACCGTGGAGGTCGCCACCACGGACGAGGATCGCAAGCGCGAAACCCCGTGGAACACCTACACCAAGGAAGGCCTGCCGGAAACCCCGATCTCCGCAGCGTCTATGGAAGCTATCGAGGCCATGGAAAATCCCGCACAGGGAGACTGGTTGTTCTTCGTCACCGTTAGCAAGGACGGCACCACGAAGTTCAACCGCACCTTCGAGGACCACCAGCGCGATACGAACGAAGCGATCGCGAACGGCGTGTTGGATAGTCAGCGCTAATGCCACACGCAGCCGTATTAGGAAGCCCGATCGCTCATTCGCTCTCCCCGTTGCTCCACAACGCGGGGTACGCGGCCTTAGGGCTCGATGACTGGACATACACCGCGATCGAATGCACCGCGGAGCAGCTGCCGACGCTGATTGACCCATCATTCGCCGGTTACTCAGTGACCATGCCCTGCAAATTTGCGGCCCTCGACGCAGCGACCGAGGTCACTGATCGGGCCCGCGAGATCGGCTCAGCTAACACCTTGGTACGCCGTGGCAACGGGTGGCTCGCGGACAACACCGACTGCCTCGGTGTGCTCGGCGCGCTCGAAGAACTCGATGTCGCACCCCGTACCGCCGTTGTCATCGGCGCAGGTGGTACTGCGCGCGCCGTGCTGTGGGCGCTGCGCGAGCTCGGCGTCTCGGACGTCACCGTGATGAACCGCAGCGACCGCACGAAGGAACTCGCCGGGCTTGCCGACGCCCAGTGGCTGCCACTCGGGACCATTCCGGACGCTGATGTGGTGGTCTCTACGCTACCCGGTGCCGCCGCGGCCGAGCTGAGCATCGATGCGCCCTTGTTTGACGTCAGCTACAGCCCCTGGCCACCGCCACTGATCGCGCAGGCCGCGTCGAAAAACTTGCCACACGTGGCTGGGCACGTCATGCTCGCACACCAGGCATACGCCCAGTTTGAACTATTCACGGGCCAGCCGGCACCTCGCGATGCGATGCGCAGTGCGCTGGAGGCACGGTTGTTCCCCGCGCGCGAAGAGGCGTAACGCCTGCTAGCCTGATGCCCCATGGGGGTATTTTTCTGGGCCACTGCGCTGTGTGGCTATGACATCTGTTTTCGGCGCCTGCCGGATTGGCTTACTCTTCCGGCTATCGCGGTGGCGTGGTGGTGGCATCCGACTTGCATTCTTGGGGGAGTGGCATGGGCCGCGTTATACCTGCGACGTGGCGTCGGGGGTGGTGACGTCAAGTTGGCCGCCAGCCTGGGCACGCTGGCTGTAGCGGGCGGAGTCATGGATTTATTCGCTGCGATTGCGCTGGCGTCGTTAGCAACGGTGTTACTGTGCCTCCTGCTGCGGCGCTCTGCACTGCCACACGGTCCAGCTATGATCGTGGCCACATTGCTAATAAGGGGGTATTAGCTTTAAGTGCACCACGCCACATGAGACAATGTTGGGCATGCTTCGATGGACTACTGCAGGTGAATCTCACGGCCAAGCCCTCATCGCGATGGTGGAAAACATGCCAGCCGGCGTGCCGCTGTCCTCTGAAGAGGTCTCCTACCAGCTCGCGCGTCGTCGACTCGGCTACGGTCGTGGCGCCCGCATGAAGTTCGAGGCCGACGAGGTCACCCTGCTCACTGGCGTTCGCCTGGGTGAAACCTTGGGCTCGCCCGTGGCCATCATGGTGGGCAACACCGAGTGGCCCAAGTGGACCACCATCATGTCCGCCGATCCTGTGGACACCTCCGATGAAGAGGTTGCTAAGGCTTTCGACTCCGGTCGTGGCGCCAAGCTCACTCGGCCTCGCCCAGGTCACGCCGACTTCTCTGGAATGGTCAAGTACGGTTTTGAGGACGCCCGCAACGTGCTGGAGCGTTCCTCCGCACGAGAAACCGCGGCCCGGGTCGCGGCAGCGACGCTGGCCCGCAACTTCCTGAGGGAGACCCTCGGGGTCGAGGTGTTCTCTCACGTGCTCGGCATCGGCGGGTTCTCCTACGAAGGTGCCGTGCCGGACTTCAGTGATCTGGAAGCCATCGACGCTTCTCCTGTGCGTTGCTTTGACAAGGACGCCGAACAATCCATGGTGTCTGAAATCGAGGCCGCGAAGAAGCAGGGAGACACGCTTGGCGGCGTGGTGGAAGTCGTCGTTAAGGGCTTGCCAATCGGTTTGGGATCGCACGTGTCCGGCGAGAGCCGACTGGACGCGCAGCTCGCAGCAGCGTTGATGAGCATCCAAGCCATCAAGGGCGTGGAGATCGGCGACGGTTTCGCACAAGCGCGCAGCCGGGGCAGTGACGCCCACGACCAAATCGTGCGAGATGCCGACGGTATTCGCCGCGAAAGCAACCGCGCCGGCGGCCTCGAAGGTGGCATGACCAACGGGGAAACCCTCATCGTGCGTGCTGCCATGAAGCCGATTTCCACCGTGCCTCGCGCACTGAAAACCATCGACATGAAGGACGGTTCCGCAGCGAGCGCGATCCACCAGCGTTCCGATGTGTGCGCTGTCCCAGCAGCCGGCGTCGTCGCCGAGGCGATGGTTGCGCTCGTGCTGGCCAAGGCCGTGCTGGAGAAGTTTGGTGGCGACAGCCTCGCCGAAACAAAACGTAACGTAGCATCCTACCTGGATGCAGTTGCCCAGCGGTTGGAGTTTTAACGTATGTCCACTTTGGTTTTGGTCGGCCCACCCGGGGCCGGGAAATCTACCATCGGGCGCCGATTGGCGCGGGCATTGAACCAAGAATTCACCGATACCGACGAGCTCATTGCCCAGCAATTCGGGAAAACCTGTGGTGAGGTGTTTGCAGAACTCGGTGAGCCTCGGTTCCGGGAGATTGAGGAAGAGGTCGTCGCTAAGGCCGTGCGGGGCGGTGGCGTGGTGAGCCTCGGCGGTGGCGCCGTCCTCAGCCCCCGCACCCGCGAGCTGCTGCGCGACTACGAAGTGGTGTGGCTCGACGTGTCCGTCGTGGAGGGGCTGCGCCGGACACAGGACAATTCCCGCCCGGTGTTGCAGGCGGAAGATCCTGAGGCCCGCTACCGGGAAATCCTCACCACCCGCGAGCCTTTGTACCGCGAGGTGGCCAGCTACCGCGCGAAAACCAGCTCGACGACGCCACAGAAAGTCGTTACCGAAATTCTGACGCACCTGGAGGAACAGTGAGTATCAAGGTCGGCACTTCTTACGAGGTCCACATCGGGCGCAATCTCCTTGACCAGGTGGCAGCAACACCGACAGGTAAAGCCCTCATCGTTCACCAGCCCGTGATGCGGGATCACGCCAAGCAGCTTGCCGAGGCCTTCGAGGATGCTCACCTGTTTGAGATCCCTGATGCCGAGGAGGGCAAGACCCTCGCCGTGGCGGAGAAGGCCTGGGACTTACTAGGCAGCCTCGGATTTAGCCGCAGTGACCTCATCGTGGGGCTCGGCGGTGGCGCAACCACTGATGTCGCTGGTTTCATCGCGTCGGCGTGGATGCGGGGCATCCGCGTGGTGCAGGTGCCCACCACCTTGCTGGCTATGGTCGACGCCGCAGTTGGTGGCAAAACCGGTATCAACACCGCGGCCGGCAAAAATCTAGTCGGCGCATTCCATGAGCCTGCTGCGGTGTACGTGGACCTGGCTTTCCTGGACACTCTGCCACGCGAGGAGCTGGTGTCGGGGTCCGCCGAAATCATTAAGACGGGCTTTATCGCTGACGAAGAGATCCTGCGGATCTACGAGTCCGGCGAAGACAAGCTCCCTGAGCTCATCGAACGCTCCATTGCCGTGAAAGCGCGCGTCGTGGCCGCCGACCTGAAGGAAAGCTCGCTGCGGGAAATCCTCAACTACGGCCACACCTTCGGACATGCCGTTGAGCTTGCGGAAAACTACCAGTGGCGCCACGGCAACGCCGTCGCAGTGGGGATGAGCTTCATCGCGCACCTGTCGCACCGCAAGGGGCTTATCGACGCCGATCTGCTGCAACGCCACCTGTCCATCATCACCGCCGCTGGCCTGCCTACCCGCTACGACGGTGATTTTGACGAGCTATATGACGGCATGACCCGCGACAAGAAGAATCGTGGTGGCGGGATCCGCTTCGTCGCCATCACCGCGGTGGGCGAGACCACGCGGTTGGAAGGCGTCACCAAGGAGGAGATGCGCGCCGCGTTTGAGGAGATGAACCGATGATTCTGGTGCTCAACGGACCGAACTTGGATCGGCTCGGGAAGCGACAACCCGAGATCTACGGTTTCACCACTCTCGCCGACGTCGAGGCTGACATCCGTCGCGTGGCCAGTGAGCTGGGCGTGGAAGTAGAGTGCCGGCAGTCCAACTACGAGGGGCAACTTATCGAATGGGTCCACGAGGCTGCCGAGAACGGGTGGAGCATCATCATCAATCCAGGCGGATACACGCACACCTCCGTCGCCCTCCGCGACGCCCTCGTGGAAACCACCTTCATTGAGGTACACATTTCCAATGTGCACGCGCGCGAACCTTTCCGCGCGCACAGCTACTTATCACCCATCGCGCGGGGCGTAATTGCGGGGCTTGGGGTGAAAGGATATGAATTAGCACTTCGCAGCCTAGCTGACGAAGTACTATAGATTTCATGTCTCATTTTGCCGATACCCGTTTCCTCACCCGCCGCCGTGCGCTGTCCGCAAAACTTGCTGGGCAGCGCATCGATTCCATGCTGGTCACGCACCTGACACACGTGCGGTTCTTGTCCAACTTCTCCGGCTCCAATGCTGCGTTGCTGGTAAACAAGGATCTCACTGCGAAAATATGCACCGATGGTCGCTACACCACCCAGATTTCTGAGGAAGTCCCGGATATCGACGCTCTGATCGAGCGAAACAGTGCCAGCGCGCTGTTGGCAACCGTGACGGGGCCACGTCGCGTGGGTTTCGAGGCGGATTATGTCTCCGTGGCGCAGCTGGAAAAGCTCAAGGAAGCAGCGGGGGACGACATCGTCCTGGTCCCCGTCACTGGGGTCATCGAGGAACTTCGCTTGCTGAAAGACGCCACCTCGCTGGAGCGGCTGCGTGACGTCGCGGCACTCGCTACTGGCTGCCTGGAACAACTCCTGGCAGGCCCGATTAAGGGTCGTACCGAGCGCGATGTTGCTGCAGAACTGGAATATCTCATGCGCAAGGCCGGCGCGGAACGACCCAGCTTCGACACCATCATGGCATCCGGTGAGAACAGCGCGAAACCACACCACGGCGCAGGTGACCGGGTCATCCAGGACGGGGATTTCCTCACCATTGATTTCGGTGCCCATGATCGCGGATTCAACTCCGACATGACCCGTACCTTTGTCGTCGGCGAGCCGTCCGAGCAGCAGCGCGAGATTTACAACCTGGTTCTTCAGGCGCAATTGGCCGGCGTTGCTGCGGCAACGCCGGGGACGGCGCTGTCGGACGTCGATAAGGCGTGCCGTGACATCATTGAGGCGGGAGGCTACGGTGACTATTTCGTCCACTCCACCGGCCACGGCGTCGGCCTCGATGTCCACGAGGCACCATACGCCGCGAAGACCAGCGAAGGCGTGCTCGAGGAAGGGATGACACTGACGATCGAACCCGGTATTTACGTTCCCGGAGTCGGTGGCGTCCGAATTGAGGACACGCTCATCATCACCGGTGGCGCGCCGGAAATCATCACCGTAATGTCCAAAGACCTTCGGGTGTTGTAGAATACTCGGGTTAATACCTAAAGAGGGAGATTTTTCGTGGCGACTACCGCTGATTTCAAGAACGGCCTTGTCCTGAAGATGGAAGGCAAGCTCCAGCAGATCATCGAGTTCCAGCACGTCAAGCCAGGCAAGGGCCCAGCTTTCGTGCGCACCAAGCTCAAGGACGTGGTCTCCGGCAAGATCGTCGACAAGACCTTCAACGCTGGCGTCAAGGTTGAAACCGCAACCGTCGACCGTCGTGACATGACCTACCTGTACTTTGACGGATCTTCCTACGTCCTCATGGATTCCAAGACCTACGACCAGATCGAACTCGCACCACACCTGATGGGTGAGGGCGCAAAGTTCCTGCTGGAAAACATGGTTGTTCAGGTGTCCTTCCACGAAGGTGAGCCACTGTTCGCAGAACTGCCAATTTCTGTTGACCTGAAGATTGAGCACACCGACCCAGGCCTGCAGGGCGATCGCTCCACCGGTGGCACCAAGCCTGCCACCCTGGAGACCGGCGCGGAAATCCAGGTCCCGCTGTTCCTCGAAACCGGCAACGTGGTCAAGGTAGACACCCGCGACGGCTCTTACCTCTCTCGCGTCAACAACTAATGCGCAACGATCCGAAACGACGCGGCGCCCGCTACAAAGCACGTCGCCGCGCAGTTGACATTCTTTTCGAGGCCGAAGCCCGCGACGTCGACCCAGTTGCCGTCGTTGAAGACCGCATCGAACTCGCACGCCTCCCCGAGCCACCGGTCGCGCCCGTTGCACCGTACTCGCAGGAGATTGTGCGTGGTGTCGCCGTCGAGCTCGACCGCATCGATGAGGCCATCGAGCGGTTCCTTGCCGAGACCTGGACGCTGGAACGCATCCCAGCAGTCGACCGGGCGATCCTGCGTGTCGCCACCTGGGAAATCCTGTTCAACCCAGAGGTTCCGCGCAAGACCGCTGTAGTGGAAGGCATCGAACTTGCGTCCGAGTACTCCACCGACGTAGCTCCGCCATACATCAACGCCGTACTCGACGACGTGCTCAGCAACGCCGACGAGATTCTCGCCGCGCCCGAAGAAGTAGCTTCTGAGGTTGCTTCCGAGGATTCTCCTGAGGCTGAAACGTCGTAGTCGTAGCTGGAAGTGTGAACCCCCGATCCATCGTGGTCGGGGGTTTGGCGGTTCTATCACCCGATGTGCAAGTCCTGTTTTTCGAGTCTCGGTGAATAAAATGGCTATGCCCCGTCAAACCGGCCTAACGGGCTCCGAGACTCGAATTCTAGGTTTCGAGTTTCCGTACTCCCGCCAGCCCCGACGCCCGTACACTGGCTCTATGAGCACATTGACAGTTAAAGAAGCAAAAAGCTTGCGGTTTACCACCATGGATGTGGATCCGCAGGCGACGCCGGGCTTTAAAGGCGACAAAGCAGCTATCGAGAAGAATGCTGAGAAGGTTGATGCCGAGCTGCGGGAGTTGCAGGAGAAGCTTTACGCTAACGCGCGGTCGGGCGATAACCCGGGCAGTGTGCTGATTGTGCTGCAGGGGATGGATACCTCGGGCAAGGGCGGGGTGGTCAAGCATACGCTTGATCCGCTCGATCCGCAGGGAGTGCACATCGCGAGCTTTGGAAAGCCTACCGAGGAAGAGTTGGCGCACGATTTTTTGTGGCGGGTGGAAAAGCAGCTGCCTGCGCAGGGAAAGATCGGGATCTTTGACCGTTCGCATTATGAGGATGTGATCATGCATCGCGTTCATCAGCTCTCCAGCCCGGAGGAGATCGAACGCCGGTACGGGGCGATCAACGATTTTGAGGCGCGGCTGGTGAAAAGCGGCACCCGGGTGATTAAGGTGTTCTTGCACATTTCGCGTAAGTTCCAGAAGGAGAATTTGCTCGAGCGTCTGGAAGATCCGGAAAAATACTGGAAGTACAACCCCGGGGACGTGGATGAGCGCGCCCGATGGGACGACTATATGGAGGCGTATCGGATTGCGTTTGAGCGCACCGATACCGGCGCCGCGCCGTGGTACATCGTGCCAAGCGATAACAAGCCGTACGCCAGGCTGGTGGTGAAGATGCTGCTTCTCGACGTCCTACGCAGCATGAACTTGGACTGGCCAGCGCCTGATTTTGATGTTGCTAGGGAACTGGAACGCGTCAAGAATTCTTAGCAGCAAACAGCTGATCGATGCCAACCTTGAGCAGGTGCTTGAGTTGTTCATCGTCCAGACCCGCAGCGGTTGGGAAACTATATTCCAATCGGGTGAGAGGGGATTGGGCGTCGATAAGCGCGGCGCTCACAAACAGTGGGGCAGCGTTGACCTCGTTGCACCACGGGATGGACGTGGCGGGGCAGTCCATGCGTAGCACCACCTGTGACGGCAGCGAGAGGACCTGCATCAACTGTCCATTCAAATCAGCGACCCACAAGCGTGGCGTCGGAGTCGGGGTGAGCTCCACGCCGAGAGCGCGGGCCGAGTCGAGGATACGGGGGTATGTTACTTCCATTGTGCAAACCATTCGCAAGCGGATCCGATCGAGCCAAGAGCACTGGCGAGGAAGAATCCGAGTTGATCATCAGTCGGGTCCGCCAGCGCTAGCCCAGCCTTAAAATACAGCTCCCCACCCAGCACAAACGCTGTTGGATTTGGGTGTTCGACATTCCACTGGTTGACCTTCGTGAGGTTCTTAAACGGCTCCCGGTACCGGGCGCTCACCAGCAGCTGCTGGCCCGACCACAACACGGTGATCGCCACGTCATCGAACCCCGTGGACACGCTCCGGTCGTCGGACACGTAGGCAATGCCCTCAGCATCAAAAAACGCCGCCACTCGATTAAGCACGATGTCCTCCCAATTCGTGAGCCAGCGCCTCAGATAGCGCAGGGAAACGGAACTGCTCAAACGACGTCGCTACCCGCTGATCCGCCAAGGCCAACTCCGTCGCGCCTTCCTTACCCAACAGCAGTTTCGGGCCGAAGCTCGGCACGTTCAGCAGTGCGGGACGACGCAGCTCCTTCGCCAAACATTCCGCGAACTCAGAATTGCGCACCGGCTGGGGCGCCACCGCATTGACCGGGCCGGATATGTCCGAAAACAACGCGGTGGCATACATATCCACCAAGTCATCGATAGCCACCCAGCTCATCCACTGCTCACCCGTCCCCAATGGGCCACCGAGTCCGGTAGAAAACAGGGCCTTGAATACCGGCAGCAACCCACCCCGACCAGAAAGCGCCAGCCCGGTACGCATCAGCACCGTCCGCTTCGTGCAGGTTGCCGCGGAAGCCTCCCATTGCTGCACCACATCCGCCAAGAAACCTGAGCCTGCCGGTGAATCGACAGTGACAGGGGCGTCTCCACCGCAGGACGGGCCATAGAAACCGACCGCAGAAGCGGAAATCATAGCCTGGCACGTTTCGGACCGGGACACGAGGTCTGCCAGCTTTGCTGTCGGCTCCACCCGGGACTCGACCAACAGTGCCTTGTGACTGTCTGTAAACCGGCCCCCAATAGGCTCTCCGGCCAGGTGAATGAGGGCGTCCACCCCGTCCAACAGGTCAGCAGCCGGGGCGTGCGGGTTCCAGTGTCGTTGGCCCTCCTTCACATTGCCGCGAACAAGCTGAACTACCGTCACACCCATCGTGGACAAAAATGCAGACAGGGCGCGCCCCACCAGACCGCGGGATCCCGTCATCGCCACAGTGAGGGGGCGGGTGTCCAACCGGGCGGCAGTGGTGAGATCCCCGAGCAGCTGGGCCTGGCGGTAGGCGAAGGTGGCCCGCACTGTGGCAGAGGGGACGCGGGTATCGACAAAGTCCGTGACGGTGCACCCGCCTTCCGCATCCGCAAACCGGTGTACGTGCCGCCACTGCGCGAAAGCCTTAAATGGGGCCGACACACATTCGTCGGCGAATTGCCGACCACCCCGATAGGCGGTGATGTCATGGCGCGCGATCCACTTGAGGCCTGCGGGGAGGGAAAAGATAGTTGTGCCGTCGGCAAGGCTGTTGGCCTGACGCACGGGGGTCATCGGCAAAAATGGGGGTGACAGCCGGGTGATGGCACCCTTTCGGGTGTGGTACTCCCAGACGGTGGCGCGGTCGAACGGCAGGAATTGCGTGGTGGTGTAGCTCATTCGTTGTGCCTTTCGTGCCTGGGTAGGTACCGGTGCTAGACTCGTCGTTGCCATACCAGCATAGAGACATCCTTTAATGGTCCGCACAGAGAGGCGGGGAAGGAGGTCACGATGAGCGACAACGTGGAAACCGAACTGCTGTCCACAGCAGATGTTGGTCGAACCGTCGCGCGAATCGCGCACCAAATTATTGAAAAGACGGCCCTGGATGCCCCAGGGAGTGCCCGAGTGGTCTTGCTTGGCATTCCATCCGGAGGCGTCCCACTAGCGCAGCGACTAGCTGCGAAGATCGAAGAATTCTCCGGGCAGCGGGTTCCCACCGGCTCGGTAGACATCACCTTGTACCGCGACGATCTGCGCAAGAAGCCGCATCGCGCGCTACTTCCCACAGTGATCCCCGAGTCCATTGACGGAGCAACGGTCATCCTCGTCGATGACGTGCTGTTTTCCGGACGTACGATCCGGGCTGCGCTCGATGCGCTGCGGGATGAAGGTCGCCCGGCGATGATCCAACTGGCTGTCTTGGTCGACCGTGGCCACCGCCAGCTACCGATCCGTGCCGACTACGTGGGCAAAAACATCCCGACGTCCAAGGACGAAGACGTGATCGTTCGCCTGTCGGAAATCGACGGCCACGACAGCGTCACCATCACTCGAGAAAGCTGACTATGAAGCACTTGCTGAATATTGCTGACTTAAGCTCCGAGGAAATCATCGGGCTTTTGGATGAAGCTGATAAGTTCCGCGAGGCTCTTGAAGGACGCGAGGTAAAGAAGCTGCCCACCCTGCGTGGTCGCACCATCTTCACCATGTTCTACGAGAACTCGACCCGTACCCGTTCCTCCTTCGAAACCGCCGGCAAATGGATGAGCGCAGATGTTATCAACATTTCCGCGTCCAGCTCCTCGGTGAAGAAAGGCGAATCCCTCAAGGACACCGCTGCCACACTAGCCGCCGTTGGCGCCGACGCGATTGTGATGCGACACCCGTCGTCAGGCGCGGCGCAGCAGGTAGCACAGTGGCTCAGCCCCGACGGAGTGAGTGGCCCGTCCATCATCAACGCCGGCGATGGCGCGCACCAACACCCAACGCAGGCGCTTCTCGACGCCGTCACCATGCGCCAACGCCTCGGCCGGATCACCGGTCTCAAGGTCGTCATTGTGGGTGACTGCCTGCACTCGCGTGTGGTCCGCTCCAACGTGGATCTGCATGCCACCCTTGGCAATGAGGTGGTCCTCATCGCGCCACCGACACTGTTGCCAACAGGCGTGGAGCACTGGCCGGTGCGCTTCGCCTATGACATGGATGAAGAGATTAAGGACGCGGACGTCGTTATGATGCTGCGCGTCCAGCAGGAGCGCATGCACGGCGGGTTCTTCCCGTCGCACCGCGAATATGCGACGCTCTACGGCATGTCCAAAGCCCGGGCCGCGTCGATGCGTGACGATGCGATCATCATGCACCCCGGCCCCATGCTGCGCGGGATGGAAATGAATTACCACGTGGCCGATGCACCACAGACCGCCGTATTGCAGCAGGTCAGCAACGGTGTGCACGTGCGCATGGCAGTGCTGTTCACCACTTTGATCGGGACGGAGGGCTAAGAATGCACTACCCAGAAACCGGGCAACTCGCGCCAGTGGCGGAGCAGTCCTTATTGATTAAAAACGTCCGCCCCTACGGTGAAGACACTGTTGATGTGTTCGTAGAAAACGGCGAGATCACCCAGATCGGCGCCAACTTGGATGTCACGGCGGATCGAGAAATCGACGGGCAAGGCCAGGTTCTGCTTCCAGGCTTGGTGGATATTCACGTCCACCTGCGGGAGCCGGGCCGTGAGGACACCGAAACCCTCGCTACCGGTTCGGCAGCTGCTGCGAAGGGCGGGTTTACCGCCGTGTTTACTATGGCCAACACCATCCCGGTGATGGATCAACCGACCATCGCAGAATCAGTGTGGCTGAAATCCCAGGCCCTTGGGCTGTGCGATGTGCACCCGGTGGGATCGATCACCAAGGGCCTCGAAGGCACTGAGATCACCGAGTTCGGCATGATGGCCCGCTCCGCAGCCAAGGTGCGGATGTTCTCCGATGACGGCAAATGCGTGGACAACCCGATGATCATGCGCCGTGCCATCGAGTACGCCAAAGGCCAGGACGTGTTGCTCGCGCAGCACTGCGAGGACCTCCGCCTGACAGACAACGCCCCAGCCCATGAAGGTGAAACCGCAGCCCGGCTCGGGCTGCGCGGGTGGCCCCGTGCCGCCGAGGAATCCATCGTTGCCCGCGACTCTCTCCTCACTCGTGACTACGGCACCCGCATGCACATCTGCCACCTGTCCACCGTCGGCTCTGTGGAGCTGGTCAAATGGGCAAAGAGCCAGGGCATTCCGATCACCGCGGAAGTCACGCCACACCACCTGGTGCTTACCGACGCGTTGCTGGAATCCTACGACGGCGTGTACCGCGTGAATCCACCGCTGCGGGAAGACCACGACACCGTGGCGCTGCGCCAAGCCCTGCTCGACGGGATCATCGACTGCGTCGCCACCGACCACGCCCCACACGGCTCGGAAGAAAAGTGCGTCGAATTCGAGCACGCTCGGCCCGGCATGCTGGGGCTGGAAACCTCGCTGGCAGTGATCGCTGATACCTTCGTTCGCACCGGCCAGGCCGATTGGCGCTGGGTGGCAAAAGTCATGTCCGAACGTCCCGCCGAGATCGTCCGGCTGCCGGGCCATGGTCGCCCGATCGCCGTCGGCGAGCCAGCAAACTTGACCCTCGTTGCGGAAGACACCACCTGGATTGCACGTGGCGTGGACATGGATTCCAAGGCGGAAAACACTCCGTACGAAGGCACGGAGTTCCACACCAAGGTCACTACCACCATCCTGCGTGGCCACATCACCTGTGCTGAAGGCAAGGCCGCCGCGCCTCGCGCCGTATAAGTTAAATAGAAAGGTTTTCACAGTGAACAACGACGTACCAGCAATCTTGGTGCTGGCCGACGGCCGCACGTTCCGCGGTACCGGCTTCGGCGCGACCGGAACCACCCTCGGCGAAGCAGTTTTTACCACTTCTATGACGGGTTACCAGGAGTCCATGACGGACCCATCCTTCCACCGCCAGATTCTGGTCACCGCCGCACCGCACATCGGTAACACCGGTTGGAACGACGAGGACAATGAATCCCACGACAACCGCATCTGGGTTGCCGGCCTTGTGATCCGCGATCTGTCCCAGCAGGTGTCCAACTGGCGGGCGAAGCGGAGCCTTCCGGAACAGATGCAGGCCCAGGACTGCATCGGTATCGCGGGCGTCGATACGCGCGCGCTGGTGCGCCACCTGCGCAACCACGGTTCAATCGCAGCCGGCATTTTCTCCGGCGATGACGCCTTGAAGCCCGAGGCAGAACTGCTGGAAATTGTGAAGGCGCAGCCAGCGATGGCCGGAGCCGACCTCGCGGCAGAGGTATCCACCAAGGAACCCTACGTGCTAGAGGCGGAAGGGGAGACCAAGTACACCGTCGTGGCCTACGACATGGGCATTAAGTCCCAGACCCCACGCAACTTCGCTGCCCGTGGCATCAAGACCGTCGTGGTCCCAGCAAACACTCCATTTGAGGAAATCAAGCAGTACAACCCGGACGGCGTGTTTATTTCCAACGGCCCTGGTGACCCAGCAACTGCAGACGTGATGGTGGGCATTGTTGAAGACATCATCAAGGCAGATCTGCCACTGTTCGGTATCTGCTTCGGTAACCAGATCTTCGGACGCGCCTTGGGGCTCAAGACCTACAAGATGAAGTTCGGCCACCGTGGCGTGAACATCCCGGTGCTCGACCACGTCACGAACAAGATCTACATCACCTCCCAGAACCACGGCTTTGCCCTGGAAGGTGAGGCCGGGATGGAGTTTGAATCACCATTCGGCCCGGCACACGTCACCCACACCTGCCTCAACGACGGCACCGTGGAGGGCGTGGCGCTGAAATCCGGTCGCGCATTCTCGGTCCAGTACCACCCAGAGTCCGCCGCCGGCCCACACGACGCCAACCCTCTATTCGACCAGTTCCTCGAGCTGCTCGGCTCCAAGTAACACCGATCGACCACGAAAGGAAAAACAATGCCAAAGCGCACCGACATTAAGCACGTTCTGGTCATCGGTTCCGGCCCGATTGTCATCGGCCAGGCCTGTGAGTTCGACTACTCCGGCACCCAGGCATGCCGCGTGCTCAAGGAAGAGGGCCTGCGGGTTACCCTCATTAATTCGAACCCAGCCACCATCATGACGGACCCTGAGTTCGCCGACCACACCTACGTGGAGCCGATTCAGCCGGAATACATCGAGAAGATCTTTGAAAAGGAGATCGCTCAGGGGCACCCTATCGACGCCGTCCTCGCCACCCTCGGTGGCCAGACCGCATTGAACGCGGCCATCCAGTTGGATCGACGTGGCTCACTGAAGAAGTACAACGTAGAGCTGATCGGCGCGGACATCCCGGCTATTCAGCGTGGTGAAGACCGCCAGATGTTCAAGGACATCGTAGCCAAGATTGGCGGCGAGTCTGCCCGCTCCCGCGTCTGCCACAACATGGAGGAAGTCCACGAAACCGTGGCCGAACTGGGCTTGCCGGTAGTGGTCCGCCCATCCTTCACCATGGGTGGCCTCGGCTCCGGCCTGGCTTTTAACGACGAAGACCTCGAGCGCATCGCCGGTGGTGGCCTCGCAGCCTCCCCAGAAGCCAACGTCCTGATCGAGGAGTCCATCCTCGGCTGGAAGGAATTCGAGCTCGAGCTCATGCGTGACGGCAACGACAACGTCGTGGTCGTCTGCTCAATCGAGAACGTTGACGCTCTCGGCGTCCACACCGGCGACTCCGTCACCGTCGCCCCATCCATGACCCTGACGGACCGCGAGTTCCAAGTCATGCGCGACCAAGGCATCGCGATCATCCGCGAAGTGGGCGTGGACACCGGCGGCTGCAACATCCAGTTCGCCATCAACCCGCGCGACGGCCGCATCATCACCATTGAGATGAACCCGCGCGTGTCCCGCTCCTCGGCGCTTGCTTCGAAGGCCACCGGCTTCCCAATCGCGAAGATCGCCGCGAAGCTAGCCATCGGATACACTTTGGATGAAATCACGAACGACATCACGGGTGTTACGCCTGCGGCATTTGAGCCAACGCTGGATTACGTCGTCGTTAAGGCGCCGCGCTTTGCCTTCGAGAAGTTCGTCCGCGCAGACGACACCCTCACCACCACCATGAAGTCCGTGGGTGAGGCCATGGCCCTGGGCCGTAACTACATCGGTGCGCTGGGCAAGGTCATGCGTTCGTTGGAGAACAAGCAGGCCGGTTTCTGGACCATGCCTGACGAATACTTCGCCGGCGACCGCGCCACCGACGTCGACGCCGTCCTGGAAGACCTCAAGCGCCCCACCGAAGGCCGCCTGTACGACGCCGAACTGGCCCTCCGCCTCGGCGCCACCATCGACCAGGTCTACGCCGCCTCCGGCATCGACCCGTGGTTCCTTGGCGAGCTGCAGGTGCTGGTGGACTTCCGCCAGCAGCTTATCGACGCCCCCGTCCTCAACGAACAGCTGCTGCGCAAGGCGAAGTTCCTCGGCCTGTCCGACCGCCAGATCGCAGCCCTGCGCCCAGAGTTCGCAGGTGAAGATGGCATCCGTCGCCTGCGCTGGTCCCTCGGCATCCGCCCAGTGTTCAAGACCGTGGACACCTGCGCCGCGGAATTCGAGGCACAGACTCCATATCACTACTCGGCCTACGAGCTGGATCCGGCAGCCGAGTCCGAGGTCTCGCCACAGACCGAAAAGGACAAGGTCATCATCTTGGGCTCCGGACCGAACCGCATCGGCCAGGGCATCGAGTTCGACTACTCCTGTGTCCACGCCGCCCTGGAGCTCTCCCGCGTCGGATATGAGACCGTGATGGTCAACTGCAACCCGGAGACTGTGTCTACTGACTACGACACCGCAGACCGCCTCTACTTTGAGCCGCTGACCTTCGAAGATGTCATGGAGGTCTACCACGCGGAGTGCCAGTCCGGAAACGTCGCCGGCGTCATCGTTCAGTTGGGTGGTCAGACTCCACTGGGCCTGGCAGAAAAGCTCCGCGACGCTGGAGTGCCAGTCGTGGGCACCAGTCCGGAGGCCATCAACCTGGCCGAGGACCGTGGCGAGTTCGGCGAGGTGCTCCGCGCAGCTCAGCTGCCAGCCCCAGCCTTCGGCACCGCTACCTCCTTCGAGGAAGCACGCTCTGTGGCTACCTCCATCGGTTACCCGGTCCTGGTCCGTCCGTCCTATGTGCTCGGCGGCCGCGGCATGGAGATCGTCTACGACGAAGCCTCCCTGAAGGATTACATTGAGCGCGCTACGGAGATCACCTCTGACCACCCAGTTCTGGTTGACCGTTTCCTGGACAACGCGATCGAGATCGACGTCGACGCGCTGTGCGATGGGGAAGAGGTGTACCTGGCTGGCGTGATGGAGCACATCGAGGAAGCCGGCATCCACTCCGGTGACTCCGCGTGCGCACTACCTCCAATGACCCTCGGTGCCGAGGACATCAACAAGGTGAGGGAATCCACCAAGGCTCTCGCCCACGGCATCGGTGTGAAGGGCCTGATGAACGTGCAGTTCGCGCTCAAGGACGACATCCTCTACGTCATCGAGGCGAACCCACGTGCATCCCGCACGGTTCCATTCGTCTCCAAGGCTACGGGCGTGCCACTGGCTAAGGCTGCCTCCCGCATTTCCCTGGGTGCTACCATCGCTGAGCTCCGCGCTGAAGGCATGATCCCATCCGATCACGACGGTGGCTCCCTGCCACTGGATACCCCAATCGCAGTGAAGGAAGCTGTGCTGCCGTTCAACCGCTTCCGTCGCCCGGATGGCACCATGCTGGACTCCCTGCTGAGCCCAGAAATGAAGTCCACTGGTGAGGTCATGGGTCTGGCTGATAACTTCGGCGCCGCCTACAACAAGGCCGAGGCTGCCGCATTCGGCGAGCTGCCCACCGAGGGAACCGTGTTCGTATCCGTAGCTAACCGCGACAAGCGCACCCTGATCTTCCCAATCCAGCGCCTGGCGACCCTCGGCTTCAAGATCCTGGCCACCTCTGGTACTGCGGGCATGCTGCGTCGTAACGGTGTGCCGTGTGAGACCGTGCTGAAGCAGTCTGAGGCCCGCGGCACCGGCCGCGAGTCGGTGGTGGACATGATCATCTCCGGTCAGATTGACCTGATCCTGAATACCCCGGCAGGGTCCGCCGGTGCCCGCAACGACGGCTACGACATCCGCGCAGCCGCTGTCAACGCCGGTGTCCCCCTCGTCACCACGGTCCAGGGCGTTACCGCTGCTGTCCAGGGCATTGAGGCGCTGCGCGCCGGTGAGCTCGGTGTACGTGCGCTGCAGGAGCTGGATCACTCGGCAGGGGAGAAGTAAGTGGAAACCTTCGGCAGTAAACTCCTGGCCGCGACCGCTGAGCGTGGCAGGCTCTGCGTCGGAATTGATCCGCACCCGTCGCTGCTCACCGCGTGGAACCTCCCGGTTTCTGCCGAAGGTGTGGCAGAGTTCTCCCGTATCTGCGTTGCCGCATTTGGGGACACGGTGGCCGTCGTCAAGCCGCAAGTAGCGTTTTACGAAGCTTACGGCGCGAAAGGATTCGCCATCCTGGAGGAGACCATCGGCGCGCTCAAGGAGAAGGGCACGCTGGTGCTTGCCGACGCCAAACGCGGCGATATCGGGTCCACCATGGCGGCATACGCAATGGCTTGGCTCCACCCAGAGTCAGCCCTCGTCTGCGACGCCGTCACGGTGTCTCCCTACCTGGGGGTCGGCGCCCTGCAACCGGCGTTTGAACTTGCGAACCAGCACGGCAAAGGCGTGTACGTGCTGGCGGCGACCTCAAACCCCGAGGGGCAATCCGTGCAGGGCAATCGCTCCGACGCCGACGTAACCCTGGCACAGCAGGTGGTGGACGAAGTGGCGGCGCTAAACCGCACTACTGCTCCCAGTGGCAAACCCGGCAACTTTGGTGTCGTGGTTGGTGCAACGCTCAGCCAGGCCCCAGACCTCTCGCGGTTGAATGGGTCAGTGTTGATGCCGGGCGTCGGTGCGCAGGGTGGCTCCGCGGCCGATGTGGCCCGATTAGCAGCGGGCGTTGAGCACCTGGCCATCCCGAATATCTCGCGCGCAGTCCTGCAAGCAGGACCTGATGTGGCGGATCTGCGTCACGCCGCGCGGGCGGCCGCCCAGGAATTTCCTGGACTATCGGCGCCCTAAAGCATAGCGATGACCTGGGATTATCCCAGGTCATTTTTGTCTGCTGCCTCCTTTGTGACATGCAGTTATGGTGGTGTCACCACGGCTTTTACGGAAGTAGTGCTAGACTGATCGAAGCTTGCCCGAAAACCAGCTGGAGATTCTCAAATCTTCCCTGGTGGGGCGGCAAGATGAAAAGGGCGATTATCGCCCAGACAATGGACACTTATTAGAATCGGAGGAACCCGTGGCCCTTCCAAAGTTGACCGACGAGCAGCGTAAAGAAGCCCTCGCCAAGGCAGCTGAAGCCCGCAAGGCACGTGCAGAGCTGAAGGAACAGCTCAAGCGCGGTGGCACGAACCTGAAGGAAGTTCTCGACAAGGCTCAGTCTGACGAGATCATCGGCAAGACCAAGGTTTCCGCTCTTCTCGAAGCTATGCCAAAGGTTGGCAAGGTAAAGGCTAAGGAGATCATGGAAGAGCTGGAGATTGCTCAGACCCGTCGCCTGCGTGGCCTGGGCGACCGTCAGCGTCGCGCCCTGCTCGAGCGCTTCGGTTTCTCTGAGGACGACTAAGTCAGATGGCCGGCGATAACCAGCGGGGAAATCTCGTCGTACTGGCGGGGCCCTCCGCCGTGGGCAAATCCACGGTGGTTCATCGCCTTCGGGAAGAAGTTCCCGGACTTTACTTCTCGGTCTCAATGACGACTCGTGCGCCACGACCAGGTGAAGTCCACGGACAGGACTACTTCTATGTCACTCCCGAACAGTTTCAAGAGCACATTGACCGTGGCGAAATGCTCGAATGGGCAGATATCCACGGTGGGTTGCAACGTTCCGGCACCCCCGCCGGGCCGGTGCTGGAAGCACTGGAGGCCGGCAGACCAGTTCTCGTCGAAGTTGACCTGGTTGGTGCCCGCAACGTCGTCGCAGCCCTCCCAGAAACCCAAACGGTGTTTCTTGCACCCCCTTCATGGGAAGTGCTGGTGGAACGTCTGACCGGCCGTGGGACGGAAGCCGAAGATGTGATCGCACGTCGGCTGGAAACCGCACGTGCTGAGCTGGCCGCTCAGGAAGAATTCGACCATATCGTGGTCAACGACAATGTCGATGAAGCTGTGAATGCGATTTCTGCTATCCTGCAAAACCCGCGTTAACGCAAGGGATTAGCGAAACACCCGGTGCGGTCGCTAGAATAGACGACCGCACTGCTTTTATGTACAACCTCAAACCTGGAAAAGGTGTAAGTGACCCAAGTGAGCAACGACAACGCCGCCACTGCTGCCGTATTTGACCAGCCAGTGGGTATTACCGATCCACCGATCGATGAGCTGTTGGACAAGGTTTCTTCCAAGTACGCTCTGGTCATCTTTGCTGCCAAGCGCGCACGCCAGATCAACAGCTACTACCAGCAAGCCGACGAAGGTGTATTCGAGTTCGTTGGTCCGCTGGTAACCCCTGAGCCTCAGGAGAAGCCTCTGTCGATTGCGCTGCGGGAAATCAACCGTGGCATGCTGGATCACGAGGAAGGTTAAACTTCCAGCATATACCGCCTGGCCCTGTCTGGTTCGCTGCCGGCGAATCGGACGGGGCTTTCGCGGGTTAAGGGACAAAATGTGTGTCCGAATTCCACAGTAAAGCCAGGTCAAGGCATGTAAACAGGTGCTATATATTGTTTCGGGCCTGATAAACCCACAAATCTTGTTCAATACCGCTAGTGATACCGCACCTGTGCTAGCAGGTGCGGTTACCTAACTCCGGTGACCCAAAAACGGACCTGATGCCCCGTCTGCCTGGGACAAAAGCAACAACAACGGCACCACCAACACCAAAGCTGATTACACACACGCGGCAAACTTTTCGGGCCTTCCATGCTTATGCTGTCAGCTCAACCGCAAAGACCGATGCTGCAGGCTCGTGAGGTAACTCCCGAAGGAGTCTAGACCGCAGGTTCGCACCCCTTGTGTTACTTAACCCCGCAAAACCCGGGAAGCATTCCCCGGGTTTCGGTGATTTTTAAGGCTTCACACCTGCTATTTCACTGTGTTGGGCCCGAGATCCGGGGAATGCTTCCCGGGTTTTAGTAAGAAACTTCAGGGGCCGTGATCAGAGCCCCCAGGGGTGAGGTAACAACTGACAACACACCGACCGGACACACATTTTGTCCCTTAACCAGCGTTTCGTCCGAAGCATCTTAGCGTTAGGTATCGTGATGGTGTGAATAAACCATTGAACATTGTCGTTGGTGTTGCAGGCGGGATTGCTGCCTATAAGGCGTGCGGGCTGGTCCGCTTTTTTAAAGAGCTGGGGCACGAGGTGACCGTGGTTCCTACGCCCTCCGCGCTGCAATTCGTGGGCGCTGCGACCTTTGAGGCGTTGTCCGGAAACCGCGTCTCCACCACGGTATTTGAGGCCGTTGATGAGGTGCAGCATGTGCGCGTCGGGCAGGAAGCTGACCTAGTGGTGATTGCCCCGGCGACGGCAGATCTCATGGCGCGCCTCGTTGCAGGTCGTGCCGACGACTTGTTGACGGCGACGTGCCTCGTAGCCACATGCCCCGTCGTAGTCGCACCCGCTATGCATACCGAAATGTGGTGGAATCCCGCCACGCAGCACAATGTGTCGGTCCTGCGCGAGCGGGGGATAACGGTGCTCGACCCGGCCCACGGCCGACTGACGGGCAAGGATAGTGGGCCGGGACGGCTGCCGGAGCCAGTACAGATTGGCAATCTAGCGCTGACCGTGGCTGCCCGCGGTGGGTTTAACCGGGATCTGGCAGGCAAGCGGGTGTTGATTACCGCCGGTGGCACGCAGGAAAATGTCGATCCAGTTCGGTTCTTGGGGAACCGGTCGAGTGGCCGTCAGGGGTTTGCGTTAGCTGAGGTGGCTGCGCAGCGGGGCGCCCAGGTGACGGTGATTGCTGGGCATACTGATTTCCTGGAAACACCGTGTGGCGCTGAGGTAGTGCGCGTTGTTTCCGCTCGTGAGATGGCGGAGGCCGTGGCGCAGCGCGCTGGGGGCGCTGACGTGATCATCATGGCTGCCGCAGTGGCTGATTTCCGACCTGCGAGCGAGGCCTCGGCGAAGCTCAAGAAGGGCGTCAACGACTCTGATCTCACCACGATCTCACTGGTGGAGAATCCGGATATTTTGGCGACGACGGTACAGCGTCGCGCTGCGGGCGAGATTGGGGCAAGTGTGATCGTTGGTTTTGCTGCGGAGACGGGGTCAGCAGATCAGGATCCGCTGGAGCTGGCTAAGGCGAAGCTGCAGCGCAAGGGCTGTGACCTTTTGATGTTCAACCACGTGGGACACGGAAAGGTGTTCGGTCAGTTGGATAATTCCGGCTGGTTGCTCGCCCCCGATCGCGCACCGCGTGAGGTACCCAGTGGCAGCAAGTTTGAGGTAGCAGACGCAATCATCGACGCTATTGTAGATCTCACGGTTTTGCCATCTTAGACAGCTTGGTCTATTGTGGTGAATATTCGATGACCACTCTTTTAGTGAAAGAAGCATCTTGACTAACGCGAACTCCGCAGTGCGACTGTTTACCAGCGAATCGGTGACCGAGGGCCACCCGGATAAAATCTGCGACGCTATTTCTGACACCATCCTCGATGCGCTGCTGACCGAGGACCCGCACGCCCGCGTGGCCGTGGAGACCGTGGTGACCACGGGCCTCGTCCACATCGTCGGCGAGGTTCGCACCAGCGGTTATGTAGAGATCCCGAACTTGGTGCGCACCAAGCTGAAGGAGATTGGTTTCACCAGCTCCGAGGTAGGGTTCGATGGCACGACCTGCGGCGTGACGGTAGCGATCGGTGAGCAGTCTCAGGAGATTGGCGCCGGTGTGGACAATTCCCAGGAGGCCCGGGAGCGCACGGATGTTGATGACGATGACCGTGCTGGTGCCGGTGACCAGGGGTTGATGTTCGGCTACGCCTCCAACGAAACTGAGGAATATATGCCGTTGCCGATCGCGTTGGCGCACCGCCTGGCTCGGCGGTTGACTCAAGTGCGCAAGGAAGGCATTGTCCCACATCTGCGCCCCGACGGCAAGACCCAGGTCACGTTCGCTTATGACCAGGATGACAAGCCAAAATTCCTGGATACCGTGGTTATTTCAACTCAGCATGACCCGACGTGCACTCAGGAGTGGCTGGCAGAGCAGCTGCGTGAGCACGTGTTGGACTGGGTGATTGCTGATACCGGGTTGTCTCACTTGGTGACTGACGAACTCACTTTGCTGGTGAACCCTTCCGGGTCGTTCATCCTCGGTGGACCAATGGGCGACGCCGGTTTGACCGGCCGGAAAATCATTGTGGATACCTACGGCGGCATGGCCCGTCACGGTGGCGGCGCGTTCTCCGGTAAGGATCCAAGCAAGGTCGACCGTTCCGCGGCTTATGCCATGCGATGGGTAGCTAAGAACATCGTGGGCGCGGGGCTCGCTGATCGCGCCGAGGTGCAGGTGGCGTACGCCATTGGCCGCGCGAAGCCAGTGGGCCTATACGTAGAGACGTTCGGCACTGCGCGCGAAGGCCTCACTGACGAGCAGATCCAGGCAGCGGTGGCAAAGGTGTTTGACCTCCGACCGGCTGCGATCATCCGTGCGCTGGACCTGTTGCGCCCGATTTACGCGCAAACCGCGGCGTACGGTCACTTTGGGCGTACGGATCTTGATTTGCCGTGGGAGCAACTGAATCGCGTCGAGGAGCTGCGCGCCGCAGCTCTGGGGTAAAATCCTTGGGCATGAAGACCCGCACCGCAGCACCGCATTTGCCTGTGGCGCGGGTTTTGCCGTTGCTGGGGCTGGCTCACCTGGATCGCACCTTCGACTACTTGGTAGACACCGAGCTGGATGAGGTGGCGCAGCCGGGGGTTCGCCTGCGCATCCGGTTTGCGGGCAGGCTTATCGACGCCATCCTCCTGGAACGCCTTCCCAGCAGCGATCACGAGGGCCAGCTCAGCTGGCTGGAACGGATTATTTCTCCCGACGTGGTCTACCCGAAGGAAACCGCCGAGCTGGTGGAGGCGCTGTGTCGTCGTTATGCTGGCACCCGCTCGGATTTGATCCGTTCCGCGATCCCTGCGCGACATGGGGGTGCGGAGTCAGCCGACACGTCCCTGGCATGGGAAGAGCTGGGGTCTACCCAGGAACCTGACTTGTCGGATTGGGCCTGTTATACCCACGGCCAGTCCTTTGTTGATGCCGTGCTGGGTGGCGCGACCGCACGTGGCGTGTGGCAGGTGTGTCCCGGAATACCGTGGTGGCGCTCGCTGGCAGCGCTAGCGGCCAAGACCGCCATCGATGGGGGCGGTGTCCTCATTGTGGTGCCGGATCAGCGTGACGTGGACCGGTTGGAGCGGGCGCTGCGGGAGCACGTCGCGGCAAAGCAGGTCACTACGCTTACCGCGGCGTTGGGACCGCAGGCCCGGTACCGGCGGTTCCTTTCTGTGGTGCATGGCCAGGCCCGCATTGTGGTTGGCACCCGTAGCGCGGCATTTGCCCCAGTGGCAGACCTCCGCCTCGCGGTAGTGATGTTCGATCAGGATGATAACCTGGTTGACCCCCGCGCTCCGTACGTGCATGCCCGGGAGGTGCTCACCACGAAGAGTCAGCAGCAGGGGTGCGCCTTCCTCATTGGCGGCCATTCTCGCAGCGCGGAAGCCCAGTTGCTGGTGGAGACGGGATGGGCGCATGACATCGTGGCACCACGGGAGACAATTCGGCAGGCAATGCCACGCGTGACCGGTATCGGTGACCACGAGTTGTCCCGGGACCCGCTGGCACACCAGGCGCGCATTCCCCACGTCGCGTTCACCGCGGCGCGCGCTGCGTTGGAGCGGGGCACCCCGGTGTTGGTGCAATCACCCCGAAAAGGGTATCTGCCGACGCTGAGTTGTGGCACCTGTCGCACCCCAGCCCGCTGTCGCGCGTGCAATGGTCCGCTGGGGATTCCGGCTGATGAGGGCAACGCCCCTGGCGTGGTGAGTTGCCAGTGGTGTGGCCGGCCGGAAACGCATTTTCGCTGTTCGTCGTGCGGATCACCGAAGCTCCGCGCGGTGGTCTTTGGTAGCGGTAGGACCGCTGAGGAGCTTGGTCGGGCGTTCCCGGGAGTACGCATTATCATCTCCGGAGGGGCCACTGTGATCGATGAAGTGCCGAGTGAGCCGGCAATAGTCGTCGCAACGCCCGGCGCAGAGCCGGTCGGCGAGTATGGAGCGGCACTGCTGCTGGACCCCTGGGCGCTGCTCACCAGGGCAGATCTGCGGGCCACGGAGGATACGTTAGCGAAGTGGTTCCACGCAGCCTCGCTGGTGCAGTCGCATCGGGCGGGTGGGGAAGTTGTCGTCACAGCAGAATCGCGCGTGCCCGCGGTCCAAGCCTTGGTGCGGTGGGACCCCGTGTGGGCGGCCCGAGGGGAGCTGTATCAACGCAAGGAAGTCTCGCTACCTCCGACGGTGCACATGGCCGTTATCGACGGACCCGTCCGCACCGTGGAGAAGTACCTGGAGCTGCTAGAACTTCCCGAGCAGGCTGAGGTGTTAGGCCCGGTACCGTTGCCGAGCGGCGTGACTTTGCCCGGCGAATACGATACGGACGCCTTGGGGCCTCCACAACGTTTCTTGGTTCGTGTCCCGCTCGGCCCACGCGACGAACTAGGTACCGCACTGCGCACCGGGTTGATTCGGCGCGCCGCGATCAAGGACTCCGCGCCACTTAGAGTACAGGTAGATCCGGTGAATATTGGGTAGTGGCTAAGATAGCCAGTATTAATGCAACCGGTTGAAAAGAAGTGAGGTTTCATGACTATTCGCGCCGTCCGCATCTTCGGCGACCCCGTCCTGCGCACCCGCGCCGAGGAGGTTACCGAGTTTGATGAGACCCTCGCGACGCTCGTCGACGACATGCTGGACACCATGGACGACGCCGACGGCGTCGGACTGGCTGCGAACCAAATAGGCGTCACCCGCCGAGTCTTCGTCTACGACTGCTCCCATGAAGTAACAGGCGCCCGCGGACACATCATTAACCCAGTATGGGAGCCAGTAGGCGAGGAAAAGCAGGTTGGGCCGGAGGGGTGCCTGTCTATCCCGGAGATCTCTAAAGATACTGAGCGGTACCAGAAGGTAGTGGTTCGGGGCGTCGATAAGCAGGGCGAGCCTATCGAGTTCGAGTGCGATGGCCTGCTCGCACGGTGCGTACAACACGAGACCGATCACCTGGATGGCGTGCTGTTCCTGCAGCGCCTCGCCCCAGCGCTCCGGAAGGAAGCCATGGCAGAAATCCGCAACTCGGAGTGGTTTAACGCATGAGAATCATTTTTGCTGGTACACCAGAACCCGCCGTCGTCGCGCTGCAGCGCCTGCTGGAATCCGACCATGAGGTCGTCGCGGTGCTCACCCGTCCAGATGCGCGGAAAGGGCGCGGCCGGACATTGCACCCATCACCCGTTGCAGCGTTGGCGCAGGAGCACGGAATTGAGGTGCTGAAGCCACAGTCGCTGAAACTTGACACAGAGGACGGCCAAGCAACGAGGGCGCGGCTAAAGGAACTGGCCCCGGACTGCATACCCGTCGTCGCATACGGCAACCTGGTACCAAAGGACCTGCTGGACATCGCGCCCCACGGCTGGGTGAACCTGCACTTTTCCCTGCTGCCTGCTTGGCGTGGCGCAGCCCCGGTGCAGGCGGCCTTGTTCGCAGGCGATGACATCACCGGCGCTACCACCTTCCGCATTGAAGAAGGCCTGGACACCGGCCCAATCCTGGGCACCCTGACCCACGCCATTGCGCCCACCGATACCGCGGACACCCTGCTGACCTCGCTGGCGCATGCGGGCGCAGAGTTGCTCGTGGCCACGATGGATGGTCTTGAAACCGGCGCGCTCGTCGCCGAGCCACAGCGGGGTGAGCCGAGCTACGCTGCGAAGATCACCAAAGAAGATGCGAAAATTATCTGGTCCCAGCCCGACTTTGCCATCGACCGTCTGATCCGCGCCTACACTCCAGCGCCCGGCCCCTGGACCGAGCTCGGCGGTCAGCGATTCAAGATCGGCAAGGTAGCGCTCACTGACCAAGACACTCTTGCACCCGGCGCCTTGGCCATCGGCAAGAACCAGGTGCTGGTCGGCACCGCCAGTAATGACCTGGAAATCGTCCAGCTGCAACCGCCGGGAAAGAAAATGATGGCAGCAGCTGATTGGTCACGGGGCGCGAACCTAGCCGAAGGTGCGGAGTTTACGTCATGAGTCTCAACGAAAGTGGTGGATTCCGGTCCCGTAGCAAGCGGGGCAACGCCCCGAAACGCCCAGCTCAGCCCCCGAAAAAGCAACAGCAACCGCGGCAGCGCCAGGCGAAGCTGCGACTGGAGGGCGTCGATAAGCCACGTGCGGTGGCGTTTGAGGTGCTCACCGCCGTCGCTACGCAGGATGCCTACGCCAACCTCGTGCTGCCTAAAACCCTCCGCGAGGCGCGCTTGTCTGGACGTGACGCGGCCTTCGCTACTGAGCTAACCTACGGCAGTCTGCGAACTCAAGGGGTGCTCGACGAGGTCATTGCTGCGGCGTCCTCCAGGGCGTTGAGCGACGTCCACGTCGATGTCCTCACTGCGCTGCGCCTCGGGGCATACCAGGTGCTGTACACCCGCGTGGAGCCCCATGCGGCCGTAGATACTACCGTGCGGATCGTGGGCGCTGCCGGGCAACCGCGGGCGAAAGGCTTCGCCAACGCAGTCATGCGCACCATCACGCGCAAAACGCCCGAGCAGTGGCTGGACCAGCTCACTCCTGCCGGTGAAGTGGCGGCCATGGCGTTTCGGACCGCGCACCCACAGTGGATCGCGGAAAGCTTCGCGCGGCACATGCCCACCGAGGAACTTGCCAGGGCGCTCGAGGAAGATTCCGCGCGTCCGATTGTGCACCTCGTTGCCCGTCCGGGGGAGATTTCCGCGGAGGAGCTCGCCCTCATCTCCGGGGGCGAGGAGGGTGCTTATTCGCCATATGCGGTGTACCTATCCAGCGGTGACCCCCGTGACGTGGAACCTGTGAAGCAGGGCCTGGCAGCGGTGCAGGATGAAGGCAGTCAGCTCATCGCGCGGGCGGTGACCATCGCCCCCATCGACGGTCAGGATCAAGGAAAATGGCTTGACCTTTGCGCCGGGCCGGGTGGAAAAGCAGCGCTGCTAGGGGCACTCGCGCGTATCGACGGCGCACACGTCGACGCCGTCGAAGTAGCCCCGCACCGGGCCAAACTGATTCAGAAAGTGACCGGAGACCTGCCCGTTACTGTGCATGTTGCGGATGGTCGCGAACCTGGCCTGGAACCGGGTTTTGACCGGGTCCTCGTGGACGCGCCATGTTCCGGGTTGGGTGCGCTGCGCCGACGCCCGGAGGCGCGGTGGCGTAAATCAGAATCCGACATCGCTGAGCTCAGCCAATTGCAGCGACAGCTCCTCGCCTCGGCGGCGAAGCTCGTGCGTCCGGGTGGCGTGATCGTGTATTCCACGTGTTCACCAGACCTGCGGGAGACGCGTGAAATCGTTAACCACGCCGTCGCTCACCTCGGGTTGGAAGAGCTCGATGCCCACGATCTAGCCTGCGGAATGGATAACGTAGGCACCGACAAATCCGTCCAGATGTGGCCACACCGCCACGGCACGGACGCTATGTTTTTCGCCGTTTTGAAGCGACCAGCTGACCTAGGATAAGACCATGACTTCTTACACTCGCCCGATCATCGCCCCGTCCATCCTGGCTGCCGACTTTTCCAAGCTGGGGGAGGACATCGCCGCCACCAGCAACGCAGACTGGATCCACGTGGACATTATGGATGGGCATTTCGTGCCTAACCTCTCCTTCGGCGCGGACATCACCAAGGCCGCCGGCCGGTGCACTGACAAGGAATTGGATGTGCACTTGATGATTGAGCACCCTGAGAAGTGGGTAGATAACTACATCGACGCTGGTGCCGCGTGCGTCATCTTCCACGTCGAGGCCACCAACGATCCGCTGTCGCTGGCTCGTTACCTCAAGGGCAAGGGGGTGAGGGCTGGTTTCTCGCTCCGCCCGGGCACCCCGATTGAGGATTACCTGGACATCGTCCCTGAGTTCGACCTCGTATTGGTGATGAGCGTGGAGCCTGGTTTTGGTGGTCAAAGCTTCATGCCAGAGCAACTGGAGAAGGTCCGCACGCTTCGCGCGTTGATTGATGAGAAGCAGCTGGAATGCTTCATTGAGATCGACGGCGGTATCAACGCAACGACCATTCGGCAGGCAGCGGAGGCCGGGTGCGACGCGTTCGTCGCCGGTTCGGCCGTTTACGGCGCCACTGATCCGGCAGCCGCGGTCGACGAGCTGCGAGCACTCGCGACGCTAAATTAATGGAGTGTTCGGAAGCCGTCCGCTCGGCCGCGTGGAATGCCGCCATCGCTGCCGGTGACAGCGTTCGCGGCACGACCTGGCCCAACCCTTCAGTGGGGTGCGCGATCGTCGCACCTGACGGGCGGATTGTGGGGGTGGGCGCGACTCAGCCCCCCGGCGGGACAGGCGAGCACGCTGAAGTGATGGCGCTGCGTCAGGCCGGTGAGCTCGCGCGCGGCGCGACAGCCTTTGTCACCCTCGAACCGTGCAACCACACCGGGCGCACCGGACCCTGCTCGCACGCGCTTTACGACGCCGGTATTGCAGCAGTCCACTACGCCACCCCGGATCCCAACCCCACCGCCTCCGGAGGCGCAGACTTTTTGCGCCAGCACGGGATACCCGCCACCCATGAGCCGCGGGAGGTTTCGGCCTTGGAACCGTGGCTGCACGGTGTACGCCATAGGCGTCCGTTTGTCACGGTGAAGATGGCGCACACCTTGGATGGGTTTTCCGCAGCGCAGGACGGCTCGTCCCAGTGGATAACGGGGGAGCAGGCCCGAGCGCATGCGCACGAGATCCGGGCGAGCCGGGATGCGATCATCGTCGGCACGGGCACGGTGCTCGCCGATAATCCGCGCCTCACCGCGCGCAGGCTGGACGGGTCGCTGTACCCGCACCAGCCGCAACCGGTCATCATTGGTTCGCGCCCGATCCCCGCTAAGCTGCACCTAGGACAGGGCGGGGAGCTGCGCTACTCGAGTATTTCGGAGGCCCTGTCTGACCTGTTTGCCCGCGGCTACCGGGACATTTTGGTGGAAGGTGGACCTGGTCTGGTCGGAGCGTTTGTGTCCGCCGGGCTTGCCGACGCCATCCACAGTTACATTAACCCCTCCCTGCTCGGGGCGGGACTGAATCCGGCCCGACTCGTGCTTGATGAACCGACGAGTATGAAGGACATTAGACGTTTTCACATTCACCAGTTAAGACAGCTGGGAAACGATATCTTTATAGAATCACGACTGAGCTAAAGGAGTTAACGGGTGTTTACCGGAATTATTGAAGAATTGGGCTCGGTGAGCGACATCACCGCATTGGACGATTCCATCCGGTTGCGCATCTCGGCGAAGCAGGTGCTCAGCGACGCGCAGCTCGGCGATTCCATTGCCGTCAACGGAGTGTGCCTCACCGTAGCGGAACGTACCGAGGACAGCTTCGTCGCAGACTGCATGCAGGAGACCCTGGATCGGTCAAGCTTGGGGACCTTGTCCGTAGGCGACGCGGTGAACTTGGAGCGCGCTGCTCGGGTGGATTCCCGACTCGATGGGCACATCGTGCAAGGACATGTGGATGCGACCACTACGTTGCTCTCCCGGGAACATTCCCAAAACTGGGACGTGCTTCGCTTCGCGCTGCCCGCGCATCTGGCCCGATATGTGGTAGAGAAAGGCTCCATCTGTATCAACGGCACCTCGCTGACAGTGTCTGCGCTGGGCCCGGACTATTTTGAAGTGTCCCTCATACCGGTCACATTGCGGGAGACGGTCTTTGGTGAACTACCCGTGGGGGGCGTGGTAAACCTCGAGGTAGATGTGATCGCGAAATATGTCGAACGGATGTTAGGTCAACGGACGTAGCCTCCCGCAAAGGGGGCAATGACTCAATCACCAACAATGCAAGATTAGGCTAGGACAGCGTGGCTCAAACAGATTCTGACAAGCAGGGCGTTCAGGTTCGCCTGGACAGCGTCGAAGACGCAATTCTCGATATCGCTGCCGGCAAAGCGGTAGTGGTGGTGGATGACGAAGATCGAGAAAACGAAGGGGATCTTATCTTCGCTGCTGAGAAAGCCACCCCCGAGCTGGTGGCATTCATGGTGCGGTATTCCTCCGGTTATGTGTGCGCGTCGCTGACGGAAGCAGACGCGGACCGGCTGCAGCTGCCACCGATGATCTCTCACAACGAGGATGCCCGCGGCACCGCGTACACCGTGACCGTGGATGCCAACACCGGCACAACTGGTATTTCCGCCACCGCCCGCGCGGAAACCCTGAAGCGACTGGCATTCCCAGAATTCGGACCGGGCGATTTCACCAGGCCAGGCCACGTGGTTCCGTTGCGTGCACGTGAAGGCGGCGTCCTGGTGCGGGCTGGGCACACGGAAGCGGCGGTGGACTTGGCCCGGATGGCGGGCCTGCGCCCCGCAGGCGTGCTGTGTGAGGTGGTCAGTGAGATTGATCCCACGGACATGGCGCGTGGCCCCGAGCTGCGCGATTTCGCTGACAAACACGGCTTGAAGATGATCTCCATCGAGCAGCTCATCGCGTGGCGTCGCCTCAACGAGGTTCAGGTAGAACGGGTCGTCGAAACGCGGCTGCCCACCGACTTCGGCGAGTTCCGTGCTGTCGGCTACCAGAGCACGATCAACGGCGTGGAGCATGTCGCCTTGGTGGTCGGCCACCCCGAGGACGATGGGGGAGAAAACGTGCTAGTCCGCGTGCACTCGGAGTGCTTGACCGGCGACGTGTTCGGTTCTCGTCGCTGTGATTGCGGCCAACAGCTGCACGCCTCGATGAGGATGGTGCAGGAAGCTGGCCGCGGCGTGATTTTGTACATGCGTGGACATGAGGGTCGTGGTATTGGGTTGCTCGCCAAGCTCAAGGCCTACCAGCTGCAGGATTCCGGGGCGGATACGGTGGACGCCAACCTGGCGCTCGGGCTTCCTGCCGATGCCCGGGAGTTTGGCACCGGCGCCCAAATCCTGCACGACCTGGGTGTAAAGACGATGAATTTGATCTCCAACAACCCTGATAAGCGCGCGGGACTCACGGGGCATGACCTTCGGATCGTGGGACGCACCGCCATCAACGTGGACATCCATGAGGACAACATCAAATACCTGCAGACCAAACGAGACCGCATGGGGCACACCGTCCCAGGTCTGGACGAAGCGTTAGGAGCAACCCATGAGTAGTGACGGCCGCCCCGCACTGCAGCTTGTCGACGCCACCGGCCTCCGCGTCGCCGTGGTCACCGCAACGTGGAACGCGGACATCTGCGATCAGCTGCACGCTCGCGCGGTATCCGTGGGCAAAGAATGCGGCGCGCAGGTGTCCGAATACCGCGTGGTGGGGGCGCTGGAACTGGGCGTCGTGGTCCAAGAACTTGCCGAGCATTTCGACGCCGTCGTGGCACTCGGCTGCGTAATCAAGGGCGGCACCCCGCACTTTGACTACGTGTGTGACTCGGTTACGCAGGCGCTGACCCAGATTTCCTTGGCCACTCGCACCCCCATTGGTAATGGGGTACTCACCACGCTCACGCATGAGCAGGCAGTAGATCGCAGTGGCGTACCAGGCGCAATGGAAGACAAAGGTGGCGAGTCTATGGTGGCGGCGCTGAATACGGCGGTGCTGCTTTCTCGGATTCGGCAGGAGCAGGGTTAGACTTGGAAGTTGATTCTGCTAGCACAAAGGATGATGTGAACGTGACGGACCTGGAACGGGAGCGCGAGCACCTCGCGGCGCTTAATTCAGTAACAACTACCACCAAACCGTGGGAGTTTGAGCTTCGCTCAAAGTACTTGGCCCGCATGTCCTGGGTGGCGATCGCAGTGGTCATGGCGGTGCACATCTTCATGGCTGCTGTGGTGGGCATTGACTTTACCGGCGCTGCTGTGACCTTGATTGACAAGCTTGCGTTCGTCGGCATCGGCCTGGTGATCTCCTTCTTCGCGTTCCACCTGCGTCGCCCGCGGGTGCGTGCCAACGAGGATGGGGTAGAGGTCCGCAACTTTATCGGTACCCGCTTTTACCCATGGTCCGTGGTGTACGGCCTGTCCTTTCCAAAGAATGAGCGGATGGCTCGCCTGGAGCTTCCCGAATTCGAGTACGTTCCGATGTGGGCGTTTCAGTCTGGGGATTCCGCCCGAGTCGTCGCTGCGGTCGCGGACTTCCGCAAGCTTGAAGATAAGTACATGCCGGAAGATTAAGTTGTGGCTGATCCAACCACCTACCGCCCGGCTGCCGGAACCATTCCGACCCAGCCGGGCGTCTACCGCTTTCGGGACCCATCCTCGCAGGTCATCTATGTAGGGAAAGCGAAGAACCTGCGGGCTCGGCTATCAAACTACTTCCAGGATCTCACCCAGCTGCACCCGCGCACCCGCCAGATGGTGCAAATCGCGTCCAGTGTGGAATGGACCGTAGTGGGCAGCGAAGTGGAAGCGCTGCAGCTGGAATACACGTGGATCAAAAAGTACGATCCGCGGTTTAACGTGAAGTACCGGGATGATAAGTCCTACCCGTATCTAGCGATCACGATGAACGAGCCCTTTCCACGCGCCTACGTTTACCGTGGCCCGCAGCGTAAGGGCGTGCGCTATTTCGGCCCGTATTCTCACGCATGGGCAATCCGCGAAACATTGGACCTGCTCACGCGGGTGTTTCCGATGCGGACCTGCTCTAAAGGGGTGTTTAATCGGCATGCGCAGCTCGGGCGCCCCTGCCTGCTCGGGTACATCGACAAATGCGCCGCGCCATGCGTGGACAAGGTCACGGCACCCGAGCACCTCGCCATCGTGCGCGACCTCATCTCGTTTCTCTCCGGCAACACCAGCGCGGTGACCAAGAAACTGGAGCAGGACATGATGGCGGCCGCGGAAGAACTCGATTTCGAACGAGCAGCCCGATTGCGTGATGACCTCGCTGCCGTCAACAAAGTGATGGAGCGCCAATCGATCGTTTTCACTGATGGCACCGACGCGGATGTCGTCGCCACCGTGACCGACGAATTGGAAGCGGCGATTCAGCTGTTCCACATCCGCGACGGTAGGGTGCGGGGACAGCGGGGATTTGTCGTCGAAAAGCCTGCTCGTGCGAGCGAGGAGGACGGCGACGGTGCGATCATCGCTGATTTCCTCATGCAGTTCTATCACGACGATCCCACCGCCATCCCACGGGACATCCTGGTGTCCGCGCAGCCGCAGGACGCTGAGATCGTGTCCGAACTACTTGCGGAGATGCGCCACGGCCCCGTGCACATTCGCGTCCCGCAGCGCGGAGAGAAACGTGAGCTCATGGAGACCGTCACTGGCAACGCCACCGAAGCGCTGCGGCAGCACAAGTTAAAGCGCCAAGGCGACTTAACGACGCGCTCGGCTGCACTCCAAGAACTGCAAGAAGCCTTGTTTTTGGACACCGCGCCCCTGCGCATCGAATGCACGGATATTTCGCACATTCAGGGCACCGATGTGGTGGCATCACTGGTGGTCTTTGAGGATGGTTTACCCAAGAAGTCGGACTATCGGCGCTACCGCATTAAGGAAGCCGCGGGGGATGGGCACTCTAACGACGTCGCCTCCATCGCGGAAGTCACCTACCGGCGGTTTCTTCGTCATACCCAAGACAGCACGGCCGTACCGGATGACTCCGAGTTCGACGGCACTAGGTTTGCCGATGAAGCAGTAGTGGAAGAGTCAGCTGGTGGCAAGCGCTTTGCGTATCCACCGCAACTGTTCATCGTTGATGGTGGTCTGCCGCAGGTCAACGCAGCTCAGGCGGTATTTGATGAGTTGGGTGTACATGATGTCGCGCTCATTGGCTTGGCGAAGCGTCTGGAAGAAGTCTGGCTACCTGGAGAAGAAGATCCTCTTATCCTGCCGCGCAACTCCCAGGCGCTGTACCTGCTGCAGCATGTTCGCGACGAAGCACACCGTTTTGCTATCACCTACCATCGGCAACAGCGTTCCAAACGGTTGCGGGTATCTGAACTTGATGGTGTGCCCGGCCTGGGAGATCAGCGGCGGGCTGAGCTGGTCAAGCACTTCGGTTCCGTGAAAAAGCTTCGGGCAGCATCTTTGGAAGAGATTCAGGCGGTCAAGGGCTTTGGGCCTTCGTTAGCGGGGAAAGTTTACGACCACCTTCATCGCTCGGAGCCATAACTGGTCAGGGCGCGTTAGACTGAGGTGCATGACGCGCAACGACATTGTGGTTACACCTGAGTCCGATGACGAGCTAATCCGCGGTGCCGTGGTATCCACTGCACGCTCCGGGAGCACTACCGACGCTCCCGTTTTGATCACTGGCATGTCTGGGGCCGGCCTGAATTCCGCCGCCCGCGTGCTGGAAGATATGGGCTGGTATGTGGCTCAGAACCTGCCCTCCGCGTTGTTGTTGCAGATGGTGGAGATGGCGACCGCCCCAGATTCTCCTATTGCTCGTCTCGCGCTGGTGTCTGACGTGCGTTCCTTGCCGTTTAACCATGACCTCGTCCAGGTCATTGACGAGCTCGATGCTCGCGGGCACCGTCCAGTCATCCTGTTCATGGAAGCCCGGGACGACATCCTGATTCGTCGATTTGACTCCGTGCGCCGCACACACCCGATGCAGGGCCCTGATACCTTGCAGCATGGCATTACCCGGGAGCGGCGCGCGCTGTTCGAGGTCAAGGAACAAGCGGATATCGTGATCGACACCTCGGAGCTGTCGATCCATGACCTACGGCGTGCGATTGAATCCAGCTTTGAAAGCGTCGCGGAAAACAAGGAGCACGTCACGGTGCAGTCCTTCGGGTTCAAGCGAGGCGCACCGCACGATACTGACCTGCTGCTGGATGTCCGATTCTTACCGAACCCATATTGGGTTGGGGACCTGCGCAAATTCCGTGGCACTGACGCACCGGTGTCTGACTACGTTCTCGCGCAGAAAGGCGCGCGGGAGTTTATTGATAGCTTCGTTGCGATGTTCCGCACCATGATCAAGGGATACCGTCGGGAAGGCAAGCGGTTTATCACGGTGAGCGTCGGCTGCACCGGGGGCCACCATCGCTCCGTGGCAATTGCCGAAGAGATTGGGCGGATCTTGCAAGAAAACGGTGAGCTGGAAGTGGCGGTGATTCACCGCGACATCAAGCGCAGCTAACCCATTTTCGCTCCCCGTCACTTTAAGGTTTTCACATGACTTCCGATCTCTGGACCGTGCCTGAACATATCAAGTCGATGGTGTGTTTGGGTGGCGGCCACGGCCTGTTTCAGACTCTCCGCGCGGCCCGTGCCCTTCGCATTCCCGATATCAATGCCATTGTTACTGTCGCTGACGATGGTGGTTCCTCCGGCCGGATTCGGCGCGAACTAGGGCAGATTCCTCCTGGCGACCTGCGCATGGCTCTCAGCGCTCTTGCGCGCGACGATGCCGAAGGCGAAATGTGGGAGACGCTGCTACAACACAGGTTCGGTGGCACGGGGGCGTTGGCGGGCCACGCGGTGGGCAACCTGCTGCTCGCGGGGCTCACGGACGTTTTGGGGCATGAGGTGGCGGCGCTGGATGTTGTCGCAAAGCTGACGCGTTCCTACGGACGGGTGCTTCCTGTGTGCGCGCAACCACTCAATATTGAGGCGGAAGTCGCTGGGCTTGCCGACGACCCCCGCATCATGCGCATGATCCGCGGCCAGGTCGCGATTGCTACTACGCCGGGTGAGGTTCGGCGGGTACGACTCATGCCGGAGCATCCTCCCGCTGCACCGGAAGCGGTGGAAGCTATTCGTGGAGCGGACCTGCTCACGCTTGGCCCCGGTTCGTGGTTCAGCAGCGTGATCCCGCACCTGCTGGTCCCGGAGGTGGTGGACGCGATCAATGAATCTAACGCGTTGCGCGTGGTGATCCTCAATCTCTCGAACACGCAGCTAGAGACCACTGGGTTTTCCATGGAGCGGCACGTCCACATGTTGCAGCAGCACGCACCGACGCTTCGGGTGGATCGCTTCTTGGTGGATCGGTCCTCGCCGATCGATAGCACTGATCTCACCCACCTGGAGCGGGCGGCCGCAGCGATGGGGGCTATGGTTGTGGTTGATGACGTGCGGTTGTTCGCCGAAGACGGCACGATGACGGAACGTCACAGCCCCGATAAGCTCGCCCGGTCGTTGGTACAGCTATGCCAAACCCGCTAATATAGTCGCAATTTGCTCCTCAAGAAGAAAAGGACATTCGTGTCTCTCACTGCACAGGCCAAAACGGAACTCGCGGAAACGACGATGACGCGTGCCACTGCTCGTACTGCCGAGGTCGCCGCTATTGTCCGCTTTGCCGGCCAGCTAGATACGGTGGCGGGCCGCCCGGTGCTGGAGATTGAGCTGGACTCGCATGCAGCTGCACATCGCTTCTGTGAGGCCATCGATGAGCTGTTCCACAAGAAAGTCCAGCTCAACGTCATTGGGCCAGGGGGGATGAGCAAAAACACCAGGTATGTGCTGCGGCTTACCGACGGCGTCCCCGACATCATCCGCAGGCTCGGCCTCGTCACTCGTTCCGGGCACGCTGTCCGTGGCCTTCCCCCGGCGATCGTGTCCGGTACCGTGTCCGATGCTGAGGCGGCGTGGCGGGGTGCGTTCCTCGCGGCCGGCACGTTAACGGAACCGGGCCGCACCTGCACCTTGGAGATTGAATGTCCCTGCCAGGAAGCCGCATTGGCGCTGGTGGGATGCGCCCGTCGCATGGGTATTGCTACCAAAACCAAGGAAACCCGCGGCGTGGAGCGGGTTCTCGTTCGGGACGGGGACACCATCGGTGCGTTACTGACCCGGATGGGGGCGATGAGCACCCGGATCGAGTGGGAAAAGCACAGGGAGCGTAAGCAGCAACAACAAGGCGGGCACCGCCTAGCCAATTTTGATGACGCTAATTTGCGTCGTTCCGCGCGCGCCGCCATTGCCGCTGCTGCCCGCGTCGAGCGTGCCCTGGAAATCTTGGGTGATGACATTCCGCCACATCTTGCCGAAGCCGGCAATCTGCGTATCGTGCACCGGCAGGCGTCGCTCGAGGAGTTGGGTCGGCTCGCTGACCCACAGATGACAAAGGACGCGGTGGCCGGGCGCATCCGCCGGTTGCTATCGATGGCGGACACTCGAGCTGCCGAACTGGGCATTCCGGATACCAACGCGGCCGTTACTGAGGATCTTCTCGACGACGTGTAAATATGGTTTTTCTCACATGGCCCGGTGTTTTAAGCACAGCGCACTGTGCCATGTGGGGGTGCTGTTCACCCAGGTGTTAGCGCATATGCAGCTCTTTGCGACGACGTATGCCGAAAACCAAAAACACACCACATCCACATGTTGTTTAATGTCTGATTATGTTGCTTTTTGAGGGTAGGGGTAGCGGTAGCGCAACATCTCCTCCTGCACAGTCCACAAACCGTAGGTACGCTAAGAGGCATACGCGGATGCATCAACGCCAGCTCAATGACTGGACTAGAGAGCTTGCAGCATCCTCGGTGCATATAACGTCTACTTTGAGGAGAAAACTCGTGACCATTCGTGTGGGAATCAATGGCTTTGGCCGCATCGGACGTAACTTCTTCCGTGCTGTCCTGGAAAACGGATCTGACATTGACATCGTCGCCATCAACGACCTGACGGACAATGGCACCCTGGCACAGCTGCTCAAGTACGACTCGATCCTGGGTCGCCTGGGCAAGTCCGTTGAGTTCGACGACGAGTCCATCACCGTCGACGGCAAGAAGATCACCGTCTCCGCAGAGCGCGAGCCAAAGAACCTCAAGTGGGGCGAGCTCGGTGTGGACATCGTAATCGAGTCCACCGGCTTCTTCACCAAGAAGGAAGACGCTCAGGCACACATCGACGCTGGTGCTAAGAAGGTCATCATCTCCGCCCCAGGTAAGGGCGTGGACGGCACCTTCGTTGTTGGTGTGAACCACACCGACTACGACCCAGAGTCCATGACCATCATCTCCAACGCATCCTGCACCACCAACTGCCTGGCACCAATGGCGAAGGTCCTGAACGATAAGTTCGGCATCGTCAAGGGCCTGATGACCACCATCCACGCCTACACCGGTGACCAGCGCCTCCACGACGCTCCGCACCGCGACCTGCGTCGTGCCCGCGCCGCCGCTGTCAACATCGTCCCAACCTCCACTGGTGCTGCTAAGGCAGTTTCCCTGGTTCTCCCAGAGCTCGAGGGCAAGCTGGATGGCTTCGCAATGCGTGTCCCAGTGATCACCGGTTCTGCAACGGACCTCACCTTCGAGGCTTCCCGTGACGTCACCGTCGAAGAGGTTAACGCAGCTATGAAGGAAGCTGCTGAGGGCGAGCTCAAGGGCGTCCTGCTGTACTCCGAGGATCCACTGGTGTCCTCTGACATCGTCACCGATCCACACGCTTCCATCTTCGACTCTGGCCTGACCAAGGTCATGGGCAACCAGGTGAAGGTTGTGTCCTGGTACGACAACGAGTGGGGTTACACCAACCAGCTCATCAAGATGACCGAATACGTCGGCGAACGCCTCTAATCTTTCGCTAGACTTGATCAGTAGTGGCCCGCGCCTTCGACAGGCTGCGGGCCAGCTGCCTGTTTAGCCCAATTTCAGGAGAATTTAACACATGAAGAACCTCAAAGACCTGCTTGCCGAAGGCGTTGAAGGCCGCAACGTCCTCGTCCGCTCCGACCTCAACGTTCCTCTCAACGACGCCGGCGAGATTACCGACCCAGGCCGTATCAACGCCTCATTGCCCACCATCAAGGCTCTCGCAGAGGCGGGCGCCCGCGTCATCGTCATGGCTCACCTGGGTCGCCCAAAGGGCGAGGTGAACCCTAAGTTCTCCCTGGCTCCTTGTGCCGAGGCACTGTCCGAGGCCCTCGGTCAGTATGTAGCCCTGGCTGGCGATGTGGTAGGCGAGGACGCTCACGAGCGTGCGAACGGCCTTAACGACGGCGACGTGCTCCTCCTGGAGAACGTCCGCTTCGATGCCCGGGAAACCTCCAAGGATGAGGCAGAGCGTGGTGAGTTCGCAGACCAACTGGTTGCCCTGACCGGTGATAACGGCGCATTCGTGTCCGACGGCTTCGGCGTGGTCCACCGCGCTCAGGCATCCGTCTTCGACGTAGCCAAGCGCCTGCCGCACTACGCCGGTGGCCTCGTGGAAACCGAGATCGACGTGCTGAAGAAGATCGCCGACGAGCCACAGGCGCCATACGTGGTGGTGCTGGGCGGTTCTAAGGTCTCCGACAAGCTCGGCGTAATCGAAGCACTCGCACCAAAGACTGACGCCCTGATCATCGGTGGCGGGATGTGCTACACCTTCCTCGCAGCTCAGGGCTACAACGTCCAAAAGTCGATGCTGCAGGAAGAAATGCTCGAGACCTGTAAGGATCTGCTGGCACGCTACGGCGACAAGATCAACCTGCCAATCGACCTTGCCTGGGCTCCTGAGTTCTCCGCTGACGCTCCTAAGACCATCACCGGTCTGGAAGACACCCCTGAGGGTCAGCTGTCTCTGGACATCGGACCAAAGTCCGTGGAGAAGTTCGCAGCTGTTCTGGGTTCTGCTAAGACCATTTTCTGGAACGGCCCAATGGGCGTGTTCGAGTTCGAAGCATTCTCTGACGGTACCCGTGGCGTCGCACAGGCAATCATCGATGCCACCGCTAACGGCGCGTTCTCCGTTGTCGGCGGTGGCGATTCTGCTGCATCTGTCCGCGTTCTCGGCCTCGACGAGGACGGCTTCTCCCACATTTCCACCGGCGGTGGCGCTTCCCTCGAATACCTTGAGGGCAAGGAACTGCCAGGCGTCGCGGCGCTGGCATAGAAAGGTAAGAAACACATGTCCCGTAAGCCACTGATCGCTGGCAACTGGAAGATGAATCTGACCCACCTGCAGGCAGTAGGAAGCGCGCAGAAACTCGCCTTCAAACTGCCTAAAGACCGCTACGAAAAGGTTGACGTTGCCCTTATGGTTCCGTTCACCGACATTCGCAGCATCCAGACCCTCGTCGACGGCGACAAACTGGAGTTCACCTACGGTGCTCAGGACGTCTCCGTGCACGAGTCCGGCGCCTACACCGGCGAGGTCTCTGCCGAGATGCTCAAGGCCCTGGGCTGCACCTGGGTGGTCGTCGGCCACTCCGAGCGCCGTGAGTACCACGGCGAGTCCGACGAACTCGTCGCAGCCAAGGCCGCGATCGCCATCAAGCACGAGATAACCCCAATCGTGTGCGTGGGTGAGAAGCTGGATGTCCGTGAAGCGGGCAACCACGTCTCCTTCGTGGTGGAGCAAACCAAGGCATCCCTGGCTGGCATTGCGGACCTGTCCAAGGTCGTTATTGCCTACGAGCCTGTGTGGGCGATCGGCACCGGCAAGGTCGCCTCAGCAGCGGACGCTCAGGAAGTATGCGCCGCCATCCGAGGTGCCATCGAAGAGCTCGCTGGCGCTGAGGTCGCGGAAGGAATCCGTATCCTCTACGGTGGCTCCGTCAAGACTGATTCCGTCGGAGAGCTGGTTTCCCAGCCGGACGTTGACGGTGGTCTGGTTGGTGGCGCTTCGCTGGACGGCGAGCAGTTCGGTGAACTGTGTGCCGCAGCGGCAGCAGCTGTCTAAACTCTCCGCGCGTTAGTTAACTTCAGCCAAAGTGCCTCGTGTACAATGGCTGAAGTTAATTGCTTTTTACATTTAGAAGGAACCGTTCATGGCCCTCGCACTTCAGATCATTCTTGTTGCAGCCAGCATCATCATGACTATCTTGGTCCTGCTGCATAAAGGCAAGGGTGGCGGCTTGTCCAGCCTGTTCGGTGGCGGTATGCAATCCAACCTCGCTGGTTCCACCGTGGTGGAAAAGAACTTGGATCGTTTCACCATCATTACCGCGATGATCTGGATTGTCTGCATCGTAGGCCTGAACTTGCTGCAGGCGTACAGCTAGCCTAAAATGACATCGAGCCCCTCGGATACCGAGGGGCTTTTCCATCGGAATCTAGCGTACCGATGGGATTTCTGATGCTGAAATCGTCCCAACCGCACGCTAAATCCGGGGTGCTACCGCTATTTCGCCAAATACAGGCGCGTATCACGGCGACCGATAGCGCCAGCGGCCGGCCACTCGCGGTAGTCCGCCCCTTCGATCACGTGGCGGGCTGCCTCGGCTTTTTCCGCACCGGCAACAAGCAGCCACACGGCGTCTGCCTGCCGGATTGCTGGCATCGTCAAGGACACGCGCTCGGCGGGTGGCTTCGGGGAGTCAGTGACTGGCACGACCAACGCCTCGTTCTCATTCACGGCGGAGGTGTGGGGGAAGAGGGAATTGATATGGCCTTCTCCGCCCATGCCAAGTAAGTGCAGGTCAAATCCTTGCGGTGCCCAGGTTTCGATCTCTTGGCTGTACCACTTTGCGGATTCGGCTAGGGACAGTTCACCAAGCTGGTAGGAGTGCACGAAGTCGTCGGTGACAGCAACGTGGTCCAGCAGCGCTGCCCGGGCCTGGCCTTCGTTGGAGTCAGGGTGGTCGACTGGGACTGCGCGCTCATCGCCAAAAAAGATGTGGACGCGGGACCAGTCGATCCGCAGCGCTGGGAAGTCGGGTTGCTGCTGGGCAGCCCAGTCAAGTTCCCGTAGGCGGCTGAGCAGCCCAATACCGGCGCCACCGCCGGTGAGGACGATTCGGGCCACACCGTCGTCGTAAAGTCCTGCACCGGCCTGCGCCCGAGTGACAACGTCGATGACGTCGGACGCTGCGCGGGCGACGAGAGCGTCCAGATCGGCGACGGGGACAACGTTCACGCTCATGACATCTCCTGTACACGGTAGAGGCCACGCAGGGCCTTGGCATAGGCATTGTCGGGGTCGAGGTGGCGCAGCTCTTCAGCGAGGCTGTCAGAAAGCGCACGTCGCCCGATAGCCACGAGCGACGGCGGACAGTGCGGCAACTGTACCGACATAGTGTGCGCGTCCGCCACCTCGACGACGACCGGCCCCGACTCCCGGTGCAGCTCGATCTTGGAAATCGGGTGGCACAGCTCGCCGTTGGAATCCACGCTTTCGCAGGCGTCAGAGGTGCGGTGCAGCCTGATTGGGCATGCCAGCCGGTCCGCCAACCAGCCAGCTGCGATGTTAACCGCCGGGTCTTTAGGCCCATAGATGTCCACGGAGGTCACCTGCTCGTGTGGCGGTTGATCCAGAGCGGAAGCAAGCACCCCACGCCATGGGGTCAGGCGGGACCAGCTCAAGTCCGAATCACCGGGAGCGTAGTGGTTACGGCGGGCCAAAGCTGCCGTGGGGCTCGGATCGTGCGCGACATCGGTGATGCGGCGCTGCGCGATCTGACCGATTGGATCATGGGCCAGCTGCTTCGGCGCGCTCGTCGGCCACCACGCGACGATCGGGGTGTCCGGCAGCAACAGGGGAGTGACCACGGAAGCGAGGTGTTCCACGATCTCGCCGGTGACCTGCATGATGATCACTTCGGACGCACCGGCGTCGCCACCGATCCGAATCTGAGCGTCAAGCTGGGTTGGGGCCGTAACGTCGCCGGTGACCAACACCAGCACACGGGCTGGGTGTTCCCCGGAAGAGTCGTTGATCGAATGGAGGATGTCCTCCAAATCGGTGGCGCCGTCGGTGACCACAATCAACGTCAGGACACGACCGGTGGTGACCTGGTTGCCCATCTCACGGATCGCCACTAGTTGCTTGGCGATGTCCCGGGTGCTGGTGTTTTGCAGTTCAAAAATCATCGTTGCTCCTTGGGCCTGCTAGGGACGACGCCAGGTGCGACCGTCGCGGGCCATCATGCGGTCAGCGCTTTCCGGCCCCCACGTACCTGCCGGGTAATCTTCGGGCTTGCCACGGTTCTCCCAATACTCCAGGATCGGATCGAGGATCGCCCAGCTGAGCTCGACTTCCTCGTTGGTGGGAAAGAGGGAGTTTTCATCCAGCAGTGCGTCCAGGATGAGGCGTTCGTAGGCCTCCGGGGATTCCTCGGTAAACGCCTCGGAGTAGGCGAAGTCCATGTTCACATCACGAACCTCCATGGTGGAGCCTGGAACCTTCGAACCGAAGCGCATGAGCACGCCTTCATCAGGCTGCACCCGGATCACCAGCGCGTTTGGTCCCTGCGCGGAGGTCATCTGCTCATCGAAAGTCAAGTGTGGCGCTTGTTTGAACACCACTGCGATCTCCGTGACGCGACGGCCGAGGCGCTTGCCGGTGCGCAGGTAGAAGGGCACGCCGGCCCAGCGACGAGAATTGATCTGGAGCGTGCAGGCGGCAAACGTCTCGGTGTTCGATTCCGGATCAAAGCCATCCTCGTCGCGCAAGCCCACCACGCGCTCCGAGCCTTGCCAGCCCGCAGTGTACTGGCCTCGGGCCGTGGACTTGGACAGTGGGTACACCGGGGCGGTGGCGCGCAGCACCTTGATTTTTTCGGCGCGCAGCTCCCGCGGGTTGTAGATAATCGGCTCTTCCATCGCCACGAGGGCGAGGAGCTGCAGCAGGTGATTCTGGATGACGTCCCGGGCGGCGCCGATGCCGTCGTAGTAGCCAGCGCGCCCGCCAAGGCCAATGTCTTCAGCCATGGTGATCTGCACGTGGTCCACAAAGTTCGCGTTCCACAGCGGATCAAAAAGCTGGTTGGCAAAGCGCAGCGCCATGATGTTCTGCACCGTTTCTTTGCCCAGGTAGTGGTCGATGCGGAACACCGAGTCCTCCGGGAACACGGAGTTGACCACCCGGTTGAGGTCACGGGCCGTGGCTTGATCGTGGCCGAAGGGCTTTTCAATGATGACGCGGCGCCAGGACCCGTCGCTGCCTCGTGCCATTTCGGAGCGGTCCAGTTGGTGAACGACGTCGTCGAAGAAGTTAGGGGGCACGGACAGGTAGAACGCCCAGTTACCTGCGGTGCCGCGTGAGGCATCCAGGTCTGCGAGTTGTTGGGCTAGGGCGTCGAAGGCTGCGTCGTCGTCAAAGTTTCCGGAGACAAAATGCATGCCCTCGGCTAGGCGTTCCCACACGTTGGCGCGGTATTCGGTGCGCGCACCGGCGCGGACGGCCTCGTGGACGTAGTCTTCGAAGTCTGCTTTGGACCAGTCGCGCCGTCCGAAGCCGACGAGAGCGAAACCGGCAGGCAGCAGTCCGCGATTGGCGAGGTCGTAGATAGCGGGGAGCAATTTTCTGCGGGCTAAGTCGCCCGTCACTCCGAAGATCACCATGCCGGAAGGCCCAGCGATTCTTGGCAAACGTTTATCTTGTGGATCCTTGAGGGGATTCACCCAGTGCTTGCTCATGTAGGGTACGCCTTAGCCTTTCCGGTGGTGGTGACAATGCCAACCAGCTATCTTAGGCTAGTTGACCTTCCATCGAAGTTAGCAGGTCATTCCAGCTGCTAATAAATTTCTCCACGCCCTCGCGTTCCAGCACCGTAAACACGTCTTCGGTGTCGATGCCCACCGCCAGCAGCTGGGTGAACAGCTCAGATGCGGCCTCACCCTGATCGGTCAGGGTGTCGGAGGTGACGTCGGTGCCGTCGAGCACAGCGCGTAGCGTCGGCTCCGGCATGGTGTTCACCGTGTTCGGTCCGGCGAGCTGCGTGACGTACATCGTGGCGGGGTAATCGGGGTTTTTCACGCTTGTCGACGCCCACAGCGGCCGTTGCACATGTGCCCCTGCCGGCAATTCGGCATCCGCAAACAACTCCTCGAATGCCGCGTAAGCCAGGTGGGCATTCGCAATGCCGGCCTTGCCCTTCAGCGCGAGTGCTTCCTCCGTGCCAATCGCATCCAGGCGCGCATCGATCTCGGAATCCACGCGGGAGACAAAGAAGCTAGCCACCGAGTGGATGCGGGACACATCGTGGCCTGCTTCGTGTGCGCGGGTAATGCCGTCGATAAACGCGGCGATGACCTCTCGGTAGCGCGCGACCGAGAAAATCAGCGTGACGTTGACGCTGATCCCTTCGGCCAGCGCGTCGGAGATTGCTGGCAGGGATTCCGGGGTGGCCGGAATCTTGATCATGACGTTTTCGCGACCGACCCGCTCATAGAGTTCGCGGGCTTGGGCGAGGGTGGCGTCGCGGTCCGCGTGCAGGCGCGGGTCTACTTCGATGGAGACCCGGCCGTCTACACCGCCAGTGCGCTCGTAGATTTCGGCGAACTCGTCGCAGGCTGCGCGGACGTCGTCGATAGCCATGTCGTACACCGCGGTATCCACCGTGGCACCGTTGCTTTTCAGCTCGGCGATCTGGGCGTCGTAGGCAGTGCCGGCAGTCATGGCGGAGGCGAAAATTGCCGGGTTGGTGGTCACTCCCACGATCCCGGTGGTGGCGATCATGTCGCGCAGGTTGCCGGAGGTGAGTCGGTCGCGGGACAGATCGTCCAGCCACACGGAGGTACCAATCTGAGCGAGCTTATCTACTTGAGTCATGGGTTATCCCTTCAAGGTTTCGAGGGCAGCGGCGACGACGGCCTCGGTGGTGATACCGAATTCGCGGTACAGGGTGGCAAAGTCCGCAGAGGCACCGAAGTGCTCCAGGGAGACGGCCTTGCCTTGAGAACCGAGGAAGCGGTGCCATGGCATAGCGATGCCAGCTTCGACAGATACCCGAGCGGTGACCGCAGAAGGCAGCACCTGCTCGCGGTAATCCGCGTCTTGCGCCAGGAACCACTCCATACACGGCATGGACACGACGCGCGCCTTGGTGCCCTCGGCGGCGAGCTCGGCCGCAGCGGCGACGGCGAGCTGCACTTCGGAGCCGGTGGCGATGATGATGACGTCAGGAGTGCCGTCGGTGTCGACGAGCACATAAGCGCCCTTAGCGACGCCCTCCAGCGCCTTCTCCTTGGTCCCCTCAAGAACGGGAACATTCTGGCGGGTGAGCGCCAGTCCCTTAGGTCCTGCTGGCGCTTCGATCGCGCACTTCCATGCCGCTGCGGTCTCATTGGCGTCGGCTGGGCGCAACACGGTCATCTGTGGGATGGCACGCAGCGCAGCGAGCTGTTCGACAGGCTGGTGGGTAGGACCGTCCTCACCAAGGCCGATGGAGTCGTGGGTCCACACATAATAGGTGTCGATGCCCATGAGGGCGGCTTGGCGCACGGCTGGACGCATGTACTCAGAGAAAATCAGGAACGTGCCCCCGTATGGCAGATTACGGCCATGCAGCGTCATGCCGTTCAGGATCGCTCCCATAGCGTGCTCACGGATGCCGAAGTGCAGGTTACGGCCATACGGGGAAGTGGACCACATATCGGTGGAAATTTCTCCCGGACCGAAGGACTTCTCTCCCTTGATCACGGTGTTGTTGGAACCAGCCAGATCGGCGGAACCGCCCCACAGCTCCGGCAGGGTAGCGCCAAGTGCCTGGAGGGTGGCCTCGGATGCCTTACGCGTTGCAAGGCCCTTGGCATCAGCGTCCCAGGTGGGGAGCTCATCGGCCCAGCCTGCGGGCAGTTCGCGATCCTGGGTACGGTCGAAGTAAGCCTTGCGCTCCGGGTACTGGGCAGCCCAGGCGTCGAAACGCTCTTGCCACTCGGCCTGCAGCTTGGCACCGCGGTCGGCGGCCTTGCGGGTGTGGGCGAGGACCTCGTCTTCGATGAAGAAGTCCTGCTCCGGGTCAAAGCCCAGTTCGCGCTTGGTCGCGGCGACCTCCTCCGCACCGAGAGCTGCGCCGTGGACCGCACCGGTATTCATCATGGTGGGGGCAGGGTAGCCGATGATGGTGCGCACCCGGATGAAGGTCGGGCGCTGCGTCTCTGCCTTAGCCTTCTCGACGGCATCGAGGATCGCCGAAACGTCTTCGCCACCCTCGATCTCCAGCACCTGCCAGCCGTAGGCGCGGTAGCGGGCGCACACATCTTCGGTGAACGCGATGTTGGTGTCGTCCTCGATGGAGATGCGATTGTCATCCCAGAACACGATCAGGTTACCCAGCTGCTGGGTGCCGGCGAGGGAGCAGGCTTCCGAGGTGACGCCTTCCTGAACATCGCCGTCGGAGGCGATGACGTAAATGAAGTGATCCCAGATGGACTCACCAGGGGCAGCCTCAGGTTCGAGCAGGCCACGTTCGCGGCGGGCTGCCATCGCCATGCCGACGGCGGAGGCCAGGCCCTGTCCGAGTGGACCGGTGGTGATCTCCACGCCCTTGGTGTGGCCGTACTCCGGGTGGCCTGGGGTAAGGGCGTCCCAAGTGCGCAGGGCCTTTAAGTCATCCATTTCCAGGCCGAACCCTGCCAGGTACAGCTGGATGTATTGGGTGAGTGAGGTGTGACCGCAGGAAAGCACGAAGCGGTCTCGGCCCACCCACTCGGCGTCATTAGGGTTGTGGTTGAGCACACGCTGGTAGAGGGTGTACGCCAGTGGGGCCAGACTCATGGCGGTACCTGGGTGACCGGAGCCCACCTTCTGCACGGCGTCGGCAGCGAGGATGCGGGTGGTATCAATCGCCTTGGTATCCAGATCAGTCCAGTCAGATGGGTAGTTTCGCGCGGTGAGAGCTTGGAGTTCAGGCGACAGTGCCACGGTTTTTCCTCGACTTTCGGGTCGGTGACAAGGGTGCACGACGACTGTTACGTGTCGCGTACAGATAACGAGGACTAGTTTAGTGAAAAGTGCCGGAGGGGTAAGACGATTCGTCAGAACTGGTGGGATGGGGCTACCATGTTCCAGTTGACATTTCTACCCCCGGGAACTTTTTATAGTTGCGACACGACTAATTCTAGTGGCGTTCATGTCCACAACTGGCGTAGCGTCGACATGCGACTACACATACTTAAACAAATACACTGCTGGAGGAAGTCCCTTGGAGACAATCAAGGCTTATATCGCTCTGACAAAGCCCAAAGTGATTGAACTCCTTTTGGTTGCCACTATTCCTGCAATGCTGCAGGCTGACCGAGGTGAAAACCACGCCCTGCTCATCCTGCTGACGGTCGTCGGTGGCTGGATGGGTGCCGCGGCAGCCAACACCTTCAACATGGTTGCGGACTCGGACATTGACAAGCTGATGGGCCGCACCCGGAAACGACCACTCGCGAAGGCGACGGTTTCCAACCGCGCCGCCACCATCTTTGCGTGGACGCTCACCGTCGTGAGCTTCCTGTGGCTGTGGCTGCTTTGCCATTCACTGCTGGCCGCGGTCTTTGTGATGGCCACCATCGCTTTCTACATCTTCGTCTATACCAAGTGGCTCAAGCGCTCCACTCCGATGAACATCGTCTGGGGTGGCGCCGCCGGCTGTATGCCCGTGATGGTCGGCTGGGCAGTGATCAAGGACAATCTCCCTGCTGGCACCGCCTATGAGTGGTGGCAACCACTCGTGCTCTTCCTCGTCATCTTCTTCTGGACGCCACCGCACACCTGGGCGCTGGCGATGAAGTACCGAGAAGACTACAAGGCCGCCGGGGTCCCGATGTTGCCCGTCGTCAAGCCTGCCCATGAGGTAACCCGCCAAATCCTCTGGTACACCTGGGGCACTGTGATCGTATCGTTGCTGCTGGTTCCCGCAGCCGGCTGGCTCTACGCCGCTGCCGCGCTGCTTGCTGGCCTGTGGTTCATCGTCATGGCTACCCGCCTGCACGGCAAGGTATCCCGAGGTGAGGAGACCAAGCCGCTAGCACTGTTCATCCTCTCCAACAACTACCTGGCCGCACTGTTCGTGGCGCTGTCCGTCGACGCCCTCCTGGGCCTGCAGACGATCGGCAGCTTGTTCTAGCTCAACAAATAAAAAGCCGGGCCTGGCGTTGAACCAGGTCCGGCTTTTGGGGTTAGGGGACAAAAGCGTGTCTGGTCAGCATTTTGCGTTGCTACTTCACCCGCTGGGGCTTCGGCCACGGCCCCGACGTTTCTTACTAAAACCCGGGAAGCATTCCCCGGATCTCGGCCCCAAAACAGTGAAATAGCAGATGTGCAGCCTAAAAAATTACCGAAACCCGGGGAACGCTTCCCGGGTTTTGTGGCTATCCGATGCTGTGTTGGCACTCGGCTGGGCTAGCGTTGTCACAACAGGACTGGTCGGCCTGTTTCCCAGCTTGCTTTATTCTCGATTGCTTCCAGCCATGCCAACATCAGCTCTCTAACCCGCCACTGGGCATGGACGGTGCAGCGTCGAATCCTGGTTCTGGCCCAGCACCCACTGGGCAGGAGGGTCGGTTTTGTTCACCGCCACACCCCACCACAAGCGCAAAACGCGGTATCGAAGGACACCGACTGGAATAAACACAGGTTTTAGGGCTCCTACGCTGCGGAAATCACGAATCAGAGACACACTTGACTCTGAAAACAGGTTAAGTAACAAATCGAGCGTACGGATGGGAGGTTTAACGGCCGAAAATCCCATCGGTACGCTCGATTTCCCCCTCGCTTAGGAACGAACGCGTCCCGCTGCGTAGAGCAGGGCAGTGTACGCGGTCACAACACCAGAAAGACCGACGTGGAGTGGAACGGTCCACCGCGGGATACCGAACCAGTACTGGATGATTCCCACGGCTGCTTGCACCACGATAAACGCGATGAGGAGGTAGCCGAGCTTCATAGCCTTCTGGGAAGCCTTCACAGTGAGAAGAGCGACCACCAGGCCGATAGTGAGACCGAGGTAGAGGTACATGAAGTGGGCGTGAATGTGCGCCATTTCAGCGATGTCCACTTCGAGGCGACCTTCCATGCCGTCCCCGGCATCACCGGAGTGGACGCCAGCGCCGGTGACCATGGTTCCAGTGGTGAGAACGGCAGCTAGAGCGACGGCGGAGCCGACGGCGAGGAGGCGCAGTGGGCGTGGGTAGTGCCACTCGTCCACCCCCTCGTCTGGTGCCTTAACGTGCTCGTACAGGAGCACGGCCAGCCAGATGAGGATCATCGATGGCAGGAAGTGCAGGGCAACTGCCCACCACTTCAGGTCGAGGTGCACAGAAATACCCCCGATCACGCCCTGGATGACCACACCGATTACCTGGTACCAGGCGTGAAGTTTGATCAGTGAGTGGCGTTTGCCGGCGTAGACAGCGACCAGGAGGGCGACGGTGATGAGGCCCAGGACGATGGCCAAGCCACGGTTACCAAATTCGATAGCCTGGTGGAGCGCTGGAGCTGCACCTTGCACTGGAACCAGTGAGCCGGGGTGGCAGTTCGGCCAGGTATCGCAGCCGAGGCCGGAACCGGTCACGCGGACAATTGCGCCAGTGACGGTGATAGAGATCTGTCCGATGAGAACCGCAAGTGCCAGTGCGAGCTGGGTTTTCATCGGCTTGTTATCTTTTGGCAAGGGAGTATACACGCTTGCTTATCTTATCTGGTGTGGCTGGAAAACCGCCCATCGGATCAGGGAGCCACCGCGTAACTCTCACCACATTTGGGTTAGCTGAATCGGAACAGCTTGGTGGCAGCCGCCATACCCGCGATCGCCCAGAAACTTAACAACAGCAGATTCAGCCACGCGATGCTGCCGGTTAGCGCCTGCTGCAGCGCATCGGCGAAGGACACTGATGGGATGATAAGCGCGGCGGTCGGAATCGGCCCGCTGGCCCGCAACACGAAGTAGGCGGCTGAACCGAGCAGCAGGAACCACAGGGTGTTGGCCACAGCGAGGACCACCTCAGAGCTGCAGGTACCACCGAGCAGCAGGCCGACAGCGGTGAACGTGCCCACACCGAACAACATCACAACCGCGGCCGGAAGGATCCCGCTCAGGGGCATCGTCCAGCCGATAGCCAGCGCAATGGCACCCAGAATAAGTGTTTGGACGATCGATACGCCCACCACGGCCACCACTTTTCCGAGGATGATAGTCCACGAAGGCACCCCTGAGGCCCCGATCCGTTTTAGGGCACCGTAGCGCCGGTCGAAAGCTACCGCGATGGCTTGGCCAGTGAATCCGACGCTCATGCCCGCAATGGCGAGCGTGAACGGGAACACGGTGTGGACGGGGGAGTCCAGGCCCAGGACGTCGGTAAGCGACAGCCCAATGAGCAAGGCAGCGGGGATGATCAGAGACAGCAGCTGCTGCTCGCCGTGGCGAAGGAATAGTGTGGCCTCGATGCGAGCCTGCGCCGCGATCATCACCGGCACGCTGGCGTGGCGCGGGTCCGGGGTGAAGGTGCCATCGCTAAAGGTGTGGTTCTTGGTCATGTCAATTTACCTCCGCATATCCCGTCCGGTGAGGTCCAAAAAGACTTCTTCTAGGGATCCGGCATCGACCCCGATTGATCGAATCAGCACGCCCTGCCGCGCGGCCTCGGCGGTCAGCGCAGCGAGCAGCGCAGGGGTTACCTCGCCGAGGAGACGATAAGAGTGCGGTTTCACGGCCTCTACCTGCGCGCCGAAGGAAACGAGCTCTCGCTGCAGTACATCGACGTCCAGCGCGTCCACGGTATCCACGTGGATCCGCATAATCTCCGCGTCGCGCGCCTTCATCAGCTGCGCGGGAGTGCCACTGGCAACCACGCTGCCTTGGTCAATGATGACCACGTTGTCGGCTAGTGCCTCCGCCTCGTCCATCAGGTGAGTAGTGAGGACGGTGGTTACGCCGTCGGCCCGCAGCTGGTTGATCAGATCCCACACCAGTAGTCGCGATTGGGCGTCCATCCCGGCGGTCGGTTCGTCCAAGAACACCAGCTCCGGACGGCCGACCAGGGCAAGCGCCAGCGAGAGTCGCTGCTGCTGCCCGCCGGAGAGACGTCGATAGGCGGTGCGACGGTGCTCGGCCAGCCCAACAAGGTCCAGCAGCCAATCGGAGTCGAGGGGGCGCGCGCTATACGACGCCACCAGCCGCATCATTTCGCCCACCCGGATTCCTGGATACGCGCCCCCACCTTGCAGCATGATCCCGATTCGGCGGCGGACCTGGCCGGCCTGCGTCACCGGGTTTAGGCCCAGCACCGAAATAGTCCCGCTGTCCGGACGTTGGAAACCCTCGCACATTTCAATCGTCGTGGTTTTGCCCGCACCATTGGGACCGAGGAGGGCAACGACGGAGGCCGCGGGAACCTCGAAGGAAAGATTATTGACGGCGGTGTGCGTGCCGAACTTTTTGGTCACGTTGCGCAGCGAAAGCGCAGATTCTTGGGCAGTCACAAGCACTCAGTTTAGGCCAATGATTCCGCGTTTTTGGAAAAGCCACCCAAAAGCGAGGAGCAACACGATGAACAGCAGCGCAGCTCCCACGTAGATGCTGAGCACGGTATCAGCTGGGAGCCTCAGTCCACGAGGAAGGACGAAAAAGCTCATGATCGCAGAATATCCGGCCGCCAGCACACGAAACAGCGGGCGGTTCGCCCACGCGGCGAGAGGCAGGATCGCCCACAGCAGGTACCAGGGGTGCACGACGGGGAAGAGCACCACCATCACGAACAAGGACACCCCCAGACCGCCGACAGGGTGGATGCGCCCCCACCAGGTGGCGAGCAGCATACGAAGCATAAACGCGCCGGCCACCGCGAGCCCTACCGCGCGGGTCACGGAGAGCATCCGTTCCGTGTGGTCACCGATCTGGAGCCAGTTGCCGATCACCCCAGCGATAATGCCGACGTCGGTGGTCACCGACATCCAGCTGCGGATCGTGGCCGCACCGCCTTGCCCGGTGATCCACCCCAGGCCGATCCCGGAAATGGCGGTGACAAGCGCGGTGACCGCCACCAGGACGGTAGCTGGCGCCACGACAGCAACGCCCAAAGCAACGAACGGCCGACTGCCCCGCTGCTGCAGAGCGCGCGCCAACGCCATCCCCAGGAAACCCAACGCGATAAACCCAGTGACTTTCACCAGACCCGCGCAGGTAATGAGAGCGCTACCGAAGGCGAACAGGGCCCAGCCGGGTACGCCACGCTTATCGACGCCCCGCAGCCCGAACTCAAGGCCCGCCAGCAAGAACCCGAGCAAAACAGCCTCGTTATGGATGCCACCGATCAGGTGCAACAAGGAAAGCGGGTTGAGCGCGCCCAACCAGAGCGCGGTTTGTTTGGACACCTGGCAGCGCTGTGCGAGCTTGACCAAGGCCCACGCTGCGCACACCAGACCGATTACGGACACGAGTCGGTGCCCGAGCACCCCGAATAAGATGCTGTTGTTCGTGACAGTGCTAATTGCGGAGGCTATCGCAAGAGCCACCGGGCCATACGGGGACGGGGAGTGCGCCCAAATGAATGGCACGCTCCGCGCAAGCACGTGATCCGGCCCCAACAGATCAACGGGCCCGCCGGAATACGGATCCATCCCGCTGGCCACTATGGCGCCTTGGGCGAGGTAGGAGTAAATGTCCTGGGTAAATAGCGGAGCGGTGAGCGCGATCGGGAAAACCCAAGCAATAAAAGTGCGGCGCAACATCGGCAGGGACACGCGAGCGGCGTTTCCTGGCCGCAAGGAAAACGGATTCGCCAAGGTAGTACTGACGAAGGGAGCCATGAGCACCCACGCGAGCACCAGGCACCCGACGCCCAGCAACGTGACGATCGACGAGGTCGTGAGCATCCTGGCCATGACAGCGCCAGCCGGGAACTGTGGATATGGGTTGCCCACCACCGGAAATGCCCCAGCCCCGAGCGCGCCAATTCCCATCATGAAGGCGCCGAGAGTGCCAATCCAGCGCAGCGCGACGAAGCGGCGCAGCTCGAAATAGTTGAGGTCCCGGGCTTCCAGGCTGTGGTCGTCGTGAAGCTCAGCAGAGCGCGAACCGGGTGCCCCAAGCCGTGGCAGGGCATCCTTTAGCCAGGTCAGAGGGCGGGCGTTGCTGGATACGGTCACGTTCCCACATCCTACTAGAGGGCTTGCTAAGCACGGGTTCGGCGTGTCGCTGGTGTAGAGCTGGACAAAGCGCACGAATTACGGAACACTTATGTTGTCTAATAGCAATGTTGGACGTTAGCGCCAGTACAGTACACGAGCGGAGGTGACAACCTACGATGACGCATTCAGATAACGCCGATGGGCGCACCAGGAGCGAAATCATGGTCACGCTGCTGCGCAGCGGCCCGTGCAGCGCCTCGTTCCTCGGCCAGCACCTCGGAATTTCAGCCGCCGGAGTCCGCCGGCACCTGGACATTCTGGAAGCCGAGGGCCTCGCGGAAGTCGCTCCCGCTCGCAGCAGTGCACAGCGGGGCCGAGGCCGTCCGGCAAAGTCCTTCGTTCTCACAGATCGGGGACGAAGCCAGTTCGGTCACGACTACGACACTCTCGCAGCCTCGGCGCTCGAAGCACTCCGGGAGACCGGTGGGGAAGAAGCCGTCCGGGCCTTTGCCCGCAAACGCATCGAAAAGATCGTCGCCGGCATCACCCCCGCGGACGCATCGGAGGATTCCGTCAAACAAACCACCGAGCAGATCGTCGCTGCGTTCGCCAAAAGTGGCTACGCCGCGTCGACCAGCGAGGCCGGTGGCGGAGTGCAACTGTGCCAGCACCACTGCCCAATATCGCACGTGGCCTCGGAATTTCCTGAACTATGCGAGGCCGAACACCGCGCGATCGCGGAACTGCTCGGGCAGCACGTGCAGCCATTGGCGACCATTGTGGATGGCCACGGCATCTGTACTACTAACATTCCACTGACACCTATTAACAACTCACCTAAGGCACCACGTGTAACAAAGGAAGGAGCGGCTAATGACGCAGGCAACTCATGACCGCGACGTCAAACCCCAGCTCACTGACGAAGAGATCATCGATTCCATCGGTGCATACCAATTCGGCTGGCATGACCCAGACGTAGCCGGCGCTTCCGCCAAGCGCGGTCTGTCCCGCGAGGTCGTGGCAGACATTTCCCGCATGAAGAGCGAACCCGAATGGATGCTCGAACGCCGACTGAAGTCCCTGGACATCTTCGAAAAGAAGCCCATGCCAACCTGGGGTGCCGACCTTTCCGGCATCGACTTCGACAACATCAAATACTTCGTCCGCTCCACCGAACAGCAGGCCACCACCTGGGACGACCTGCCGGAAGACATCAAGAACACCTACGACAAACTGGGTATTCCAGAGGCCGAGAAGCAGCGCCTGGTCGCCGGTGTGGCCGCGCAGTACGAGTCCGAGGTGGTCTACCACCAGATCCGTCAAGACCTGGAAGAAAAGGGTGTCATCTTCGTCGACACCGACACCGCACTGCGCGAGCACGAGGAGCTGTTCAAGGAGTACTTCGGCACCGTCATCCCTGCCGGTGACAACAAGTTCTCCGCACTCAACACCGCCGTGTGGTCTGGTGGTTCCTTCATCTACGTGCCGAAGGGCGTCCACGTGGACATACCGTTGCAGGCTTACTTCCGTATCAACACGGAAAACATGGGCCAGTTCGAGCGCACCCTGATCATCGTGGACGAGGATGCTTACGTCCACTACGTGGAGGGCTGTACCGCGCCGATTTACAAGTCCGATTCCCTGCACTCCGCGGTGGTGGAGATCATCGTGAAGAAGGGTGGCCGCTGCCGCTACACCACCATCCAGAACTGGTCCAACAACGTCTACAACCTGGTGACCAAGCGCACCAAGTGTGAAGAGGGCGCCACTATGGAGTGGGTCGATGGCAACATCGGTTCCAAGGTAACCATGAAGTACCCGGCAGTGTGGATGACCGGACCATACGCTAAGGGTGAGGTGCTCTCCGTCGCTATGGCGGGCGAAGGCCAGTTCCAGGACACCGGCGCAAAGATGGTGCACATGGCGCCGTACACGTCCTCCAACATCGTGTCCAAGTCTGTCGCCCGCGGCGGTGGCCGCGCCGCTTACCGTGGCCTGGTGCAGGTCAACAAGGACGCCCACCACTCCACGTCGAACGTCGAATGTGATGCGTTGCTGGTGGACAATATCTCTCGTTCGGACACCTATCCTTACAACGACATCCGCAATGACCACGTCTCTCTCGGACATGAGGCGAAGGTGTCACAGGTGTCTGAGGACCAGCTGTTCTACCTGATGTCCCGTGGTATTGGCGAGGACGAGGCGATGGCGATGATCGTCCGTGGCTTCGTGGAGCCGATCGCCAAGGAGCTCCCAATGGAGTACGCGCTGGAGCTCAACCGCCTGATTGAACTGCAAATGGAAGGATCTGTGGGTTAATGACCGCCCCTGTGAAGAACGCTACTTACCACAACAACAAGGGCGACCTGTTTACCTCCTTCAACGTTGAGGATTTCGAGGTTCCCCACGGCCGTGACGAAGTGTGGCGCTTCGTACCACTGCGTCGCCTTCGGGGTCTGCACGACGGCAGCTTTACGACGGCCACCACCCCAGACATCCAGGTGACCGTACCGGACACCGCCACTGGGGTCACCGTCGAGACTGTTTCCAAGGATGATCCGCGGCTCGGCCAAGCTGGCGCACCGGTAGACCGCACCTCGGCTCAAGCATGGTCCGCAATGGCTGAAGCCACCATCGTCACCTTTGCCCAGGACAGCGTGAACTCCGACGCGGTGGAGATCACCGTCACCGGCCGGGGCGACGATGTCACCTCATTTGGCGCGATCACCATCATCGCCGAAAGTGGCGCGGAAGCGCTGGTGAACCTGCACTTCTTTGGTTCCGGAACCCACAGCGACAACCACGAGTTCATCGTTGGCGACAACGCTCGCCTGTCTGTGGTTGTTCACGAGGACTGGAACGATGACGCCGTCCACCTGGCGCACGAACGCGCAGCTCTCGGGCGCGATGCCACCTTCCGCCACGCCGCAGCCGTGTTCGGTGGATCCTTGGTCCGCCTGGTGCCACAGGTGAAGTTCACCGCTCCGGGTGGTGACGCAGAAATGCTCGGCGTGTACTTCGCCGATGACGGCCAGTTCTTCGAACAGCGCCTCCTCGTAGACCATGCACAGCCAAACTGCCGGTCAAACGTGCTCTACAAGGGCGCGCTTCAGGGCGACGCAAGCTCCGAACGCACCGAGGCCCGCACCGCCTGGGTGGGCGACGTGCTCATCCGTGCAAATGCACAAGGCACGGAAACCTACGAGGCAAACCGCAACCTGGTTCTCACTGAGGGTGCTCGTGCGGACGCTGTTCCGAACCTGGAAATCGAAACCGGCGAGATTGCCGGCGCTGGCCACGCAGCCACCGTCGGACGCTTCGACGACGAGCAGCTGTTCTACCTGCTCTCTCGCGGCATCAACGCCGAAGATGCCCGCCGCCTCATTGTGCGGGGCTTTTTCTCGGAAGTAATCAACCGTATTCCGGGGGCTACCACCCGCGAACTCCTTGAGTCCAAGATCACCGAAGAACTTGACGGCACCGAACTTTAAATAACGAAGGAAAACTACATTGAGCACTCTCGAAATCCGCAACCTCACCGCGCAAGTTCTCCCTACCGATGACTCTGGCGAGCCAAAGCAGATCCTTAACGGGGTGAACCTGACCATCAAGTCCGGCGAAACCCACGCGATTATGGGTCCGAACGGTTCCGGTAAGTCCACCTTGGCGTACACCCTCTCCGGGCACCCTCGCTACGAGGTCACCGGCGGTGAAGTCCTTCTCGATGGCGTAAACATCCTCGACCTTGAGGTAGACGAGCGCGCCCGCGCCGGCCTGTTCCTGGCTATGCAATACCCAGTTGAGGTTCCTGGCGTGTCCATGGCCAACTTCCTGCGCACCGCAGCAACCGCAGTGCGTGGCGAAGCCCCGAAGCTGCGTGACTGGGTGAAGGAAGTAAAGACGGCTCAGGAAGAGCTGTCTATTTCCAAAGAGTTCTCCGAGCGGAGCGTGAACGAGGGCTTCTCCGGTGGCGAGAAGAAGCGCCACGAGGTGCTGCAGCTGGGTCTGCTGAAGCCAAAGTTTGCTGTGCTGGACGAGACTGACTCCGGTCTGGACGTCGACGCGCTGCGCGTGGTCTCCGAAGGCATCAACCGTTACCAGGAGCGCGAAAACGGTGGCGTGCTGATGATCACCCACTACAAGCGCATTCTGAATTACGTCAAGCCTGACTACGTTCACGTGTTTGCCAACGGCCAGATCATCACCACTGGTGGCCCTGAGCTTGCTGATGAGCTCGAGGCAAACGGCTACGACCAGTACCTGTAATGGCTTGTCTCGTTCATTCCGACGGATCGCTCAATGTTGACGCGATCCGCTCGGAGTTTCCTATTCTCCACCGAAAGGTACGCGGTGATCAGCCACTGACGTACCTTGACTCCGGGGCCACCTCGCAACGGCCCGAGCGGGTGTGGCGAGTAGAAGAGCAGTTCGTGCTGCACACCAATGCCCCCGTGCACCGTGGCGCCTACTCTCTGGCAGAGGAGGCAACCGACGCCTACGAAGGTGCCCGAAACGCGATCGCCGCGTTTGTTGGTGCGCACCCGGATGAGCTGGAGTTCACCAAGAACGCCACCGAGGCCCTGAACCTGGTGGCCTATGTTCTAGGTGATGATCGCGCAGGCGAGCTGCAGGTCAAGGCGGGCGACACGGTTGTCGTCACGGAGTTGGAGCATCACGCGAACCTGGTGCCGTGGCAGGAGCTGTGCCGTCGGACCGGCGCCACGCTCAAGTGGTATGGCACCACGGACGACGGCCGGATTGACCTGGACTCTCTGGAGCTGGATGAGACGGTGAAGGTGGTTGCCTTCACCCACCAATCCAACGTGACCGGTGCGATCGCTGATGTGCCGGAGATGGTGCGTCGTGCCCAGGCTGTTGGGGCGGTCACGGTGTTGGATGCGTGCCAGTCGGTGCCACACATGCCAGTGAATTTCCGTGAGCTGGGCGTGGATTTCGCCGCGTTTTCCGGGCATAAGATGTGTGGTCCGTCCGGTGTCGGTGCGCTCTATGGGCGACTGGAGCTGCTGCAGCAGCTGCCGCCATTCCTCACCGGCGGCTCCATGATCGAGCTAGTGAAGATGGAAGGGTCCACCTACGCGCCGCCGCCGCAGCGCTTCGAGGCCGGCACGCAGATGACCTCTCAGGTGGTTGGCCTGGGCGCTGCCGTCGATTTCCTCAACGAGATCGGCATGGACAACATCGCCGCGCACGAGCATGACCTGGTGGAATACGCCCTGGAACAACTGCAGCGCATCCCTGGGCTCTCGTTGCTGGGCCCCGCGACAGCGGAGAATCGTGGCAGTGCGATCTCCTTCGCCGTGGCGGGCATCCACCCGCACGATTTGGGTCAGGTCCTCGACGACCAAGGCGTGTGCATCCGCGTAGGACACCATTGCGCGTGGCCGATTCACCGGGCGAAGTCGGTTCAGGCGTCGGCACGTGCCTCGTTCTACCTGTACAACACGCGTGAGGAAATTAACCGCCTCGTGGCTGCAATTAAGCACGCCCAAGAGTTCTTTGGAGTGGCATAGATGAAACTGGAACAGATGTACCAAGAGGTCATTCTCGACCACTACAAGAACCCGCAGCACGCCGGACTCCGGGAGCCGTACGAGGCCGAGGTTCATCACGTGAATACCTCCTGCGGCGATGAGCTGACGCTCCGCGTCCATTTGTCAGCCGACGGCACCACGGTGGAGGACATCTCCTACGAGGCAGAGGGCTGTTCTATCAGCCAGGCGTCGACGTCCGTGATGGCTGAGGAGATCGTCGGTCGTCCTGTGGCAGAGGCAATGGAGACCCTGGCAGCTTTTGAAGAGATGGTCACCTCTCGCGGCCAGGTTGAGGGCGACCCAGAGGTCATCGGTGACGGCGTCGCCTTTGCTGGCGTTGCGAAATATCCGGCCCGCGTGAAATGCGCCCTGCTGGGCTGGAAAGCGTTCCAGGCAGCGACCGCTGAAGCTTTGGAAGGAAAGAAAGACTAGATGTCGGAAGAGAACGTAACTGAGGAAAAGGATTCGGTACCACCAAAACCGGAGCAAACCGAGGCCGACCTGGCCAAGGCGTCCGATGTTGAAGAGTACATGCGCGACGTGATCGACCCCGAGCTGGGCATCAACGTCGTTGACCTGGGTTTGGTGTACGACATTTACATGGTCGACGGCACGCACGCCGTGGTGAACATGACGCTCACCTCACCGGCCTGCCCGCTCACCGATGTGATCGAAGAGCAGGCCGAGCAGGCCGTGGTCGGTTCCGGTACCGCCGAGAAACTGACGCTGAACTGGGTGTGGATGCCCGCGTGGGGGCCACACATGATCACCGAAGACGGTCGCGACCAGCTACGCGCCCTGGGCTTTTCGGTTTAAATCAGCGCCCGCAGGATCGCTGCTTTCGTAGACAGCGGCACGCGGGCGAACACCCAGGCCATCCCGGCAAGCGTGCCGGGCAGGTCACCCAACTTTAGAAAGCGGGGGTGAAACGGCGATAGCAGCAGCGCCTTCAGCAGGTGATGCACCTGCACCGGCTCAAGTTTGAGCAGGACGCGCTGTAGGCGGTGGGCGAGCGCCACGTCAGCGCGGAATGTCCGAGTGCGCCACGGAAGCTGCCCACCGCGCCACAGGGCGTCCAAGATGGCGTCCGCCAGGCTTATCGACGTCCCCAGGCTGAAGCCACTGATAGGATTAATAAACCCGGCCCTCGCACCATAGGGCAGAGCGGGACCATCATAGTGCTGCGGTCCCATCGGGATGAGCACTTTTTCTTCCCCCGTATTCTGCTGCTGAGGCAGTGTGCTTGCCAGTTGCTCCCACGGCCTCTCGGTGGCAGTGACCAGGAGGGTTTCCTCCACTAAGTGTCCGCGGGGAGTGGGGAAGCTGTACTGGAAAGTCTCGCCATGGAAGTCCATCCAGGTCACGGGGCCGCTGTCCAGGAACACACCGAATGCTTGTTGGTAGGGCGGTTGTGGCGTGGCGCCACGGGCGTCGATAAGCACCTGCGTCTGATATTCCACCCCGGCCACCCGCACCGAGTACGCCGAGGTGATCTCCGCGGACTCCTGCAGCACCTCGAAGTTCAGGAGACGCTCCCGCCACGAGTTATCAATGATCCCGTACTCCCGGTCCAGCTGGTAGCCCAGGCCGCCAAAGCGCACGCTGGGAAATCCGCGCCAAAACAGGGGAGCGTCGGCAAGTTCGTCCACCCAACCGCCATACGTGGCGGTCCACTGCGCGGCCGGATCGATGCCGAGCACTTTCAGTCCCCGCGCGGTAGCCCGATGCCCCAGGTAGGCGCCTGCCGGGCCGAGGCCAAGGATGATCATGTCGAAGGTGCTCATACCTCACACGCTATACCGGCCTACGGCGGATGTCACCAGGGGCGAAACCGTGGTTAGGAGCTCAGGCCACCGGAGAGGAGATCCTGCTTTGCTGCCGGCGTTTCGGCTGGCTCGTGCGGGGCGCGTGGCTCGGGGGAGCCGGGCATACTGTCAATCTGACGCGGCGCCGGCATATCCGGCTGAGTTGCCGTTGGACCATCGGCAGCCACGGTATCTTCCATTCCCGCACAGGCCAGTTTTGCTGCAACGCTGTCGCCGGTTTCCCCGGTAGCAACAATGTTGAACTGCAGTGGGTAGCTGACGGAGTAGTCCATCATGCGGGTGTCAAAGTTGAGCATCCCAGGACGGATGAAGAAGTGGGAGGTGCCTTTGCGCACCGCGTGAGACTTCACCACCACATCCGGCACTGATGCCACGAAGCTATCCGCCGTCTCCTGCAGCGCAAGATCACTGGTATCGATGGTGACGGCTTCCATGCCGTGAACCTCGGTGAGCGAGATTTTCGCCTTGGTTTGTTCAGTGAATTCAGCCGAGTCTACTTTCAAGGTCAGTGGAACGCTGATATCGAGTCGCAGATTGCTCAGCTCGGTCACTTGCAACTGGTTGGCACCGTTACGCAGCGACTTTGGAATGACGATGTCATCAATTCGGATCTGGTGCGAAGCGGAGTCACCAAGCTCCACCCAATCCGGTCCCCACGAGCGGGCCTGAACCGAGACCCCATTGTCACCGCGGTACACACCAGCTGCTGGGTGAGCATCATCCTTAGGTGTGGTGGTGAGGTAGCAGTGCATGGGCGCTATAGCAGTGCCGGGTGCGGTTTCAGCCGCACCTGCAAGTGTGCTGCTGCCGAACAAGACTCCTGCCAGAGCAGCGCAAGTAATCCGGGTAACGCGTACCATGTTCCGAGAAGATGCCGTCTTCACTTTTGCTCCAGTTTCTTAAGACAGATCGATCACGCCAGGTGCTGGCACGACCGTGCGAATGGCTGGCCTTGTGACCAACCTGACACAGCACGATAGCGGTTAAATTAAACAGCTTTCAATCGCAAAACTTCTTTATCTTCTTGGGAACTTTTCTAAGTAAATTCCTACCTCGAGGGCATAAAAAGAGCCGATATAACCGGTAAAAGCACCTATTTACCAGGTGTTTTCCGAAAGAAGTTGCACTAACATCGCAGTCCACTGCTGAGCTAGCTATCACAGCGAGACTCCACCGAAAGTTTCCGCCCGCCGGGTACAGTCATCTGGGGGACAGCAAGAGTTCCCAGCACAGCTATTTTCTGATGCAACACATAGCTGAGCCCCGCTGACGACTAAGGACAATGGGCACCCGGCTATACTGTCCTGCTGTGATTGTCACCGAAGATTTCGAAGTGCACGTCGGCGCCCGCACCCTCCTCAACGCCCCTGGCCAACACCTCCGTGTCCAACCGGGGGACCGCATCGGCCTCGTTGGCCGCAACGGTGCCGGCAAAACCACAACCATGCGCATCCTCGCAGGCGAGAGCGAACCGTACGGTGGCAAAGTGATCCGCTCCGGTGAAATTGGCTATCTGCCACAGGACTCCCGCGAAGGAAACATCGAGCAAACCGCCCGCGACCGGGTGCTCTCAGCCCGGGGCCTCGACCGGATTAAGGTGTCAATGGAACGCCAGCAGGAAATCATCGAAAGCGGTACCGACGCGGAACGCAACCGCGCCGTAAACAAGTACTCCCGCCTGGAAGAGCAGTACTATTCGCTCGGGGGCTACGAAGCCGACTCCGAGGCCGCCCGCATTTGCGACGCCCTCGGCTTGCCCGCACGAATCTTGGACCAGCCGCTGAAAACGCTCTCCGGCGGTCAGCGTCGGCGCATAGAACTCGCTCAGATCCTGTTCGCAGCCACAGCCGGTTCCGGCCGCTCGAAGGTCACGCTGCTTCTCGACGAACCAACCAACCATCTCGACGCCGACTCCATTACCTGGCTGCGTGAGTTCCTGAAAAAGCACGAGGGCGGCCTCATCATGATCTCTCACGACGTCAAACTGCTGGAAGCCGTCTGCAACAAGATTTGGTTCCTCGACGCCGTCCGAGGGGAAGCTGATGTGTACAACATGGGCTGGAAGAAATACCTGGACGCCCGCGCCACCGATGAACAGCGCCGCCGACGCGAACGCGCCAATGCAGAAAAGAAGGCTGCGGCGCTCAAGCAGCAGGCCGCCAAGCTCGGCGCCAAGGCCACGAAGGCCGCCGCGGCGAAGCAGATGCTGGCGCGTGCGGAAAAGATGGTGGCCGCCACGGACGAACTGCGCGTCGCGGATCGGGTAGCGCACATTCAGTTCCCGGAACCGGCGCCATGTGGCAAAACCCCTTTGAACGCCAAGGGACTTACCAAGATGTACGGATCCTTGGAAGTCTTTGCCGGGGTGAACCTCGCAATTGACAAGGGCTCGCGTGTGGTCGTGCTCGGCTTCAATGGTGCAGGTAAGACCACCCTGCTCAAGTTACTCGCCGGAGTGGAACGTACCGACGGCGAAGGCGGCATCGTCACTGGCCACGGCCTCAAGATCGGCTACTTCGCCCAGGAACACGACACCATCGACCCTTCCAAAAGCGTTTGGCAAAATACCATCGAAGCCTGCCCGGATGCAGGGGAGCAGGACCTGCGGTCCCTGCTGGGCGCCTTTATGTTCAGCGGCGAACAGCTCGACCAGCCAGCAGGAACCTTGTCAGGTGGTGAGAAGACCCGCCTCGCGCTTGCGTCGCTGGTGTCCTCCCGCGCCAACGTTCTGCTTCTCGACGAGCCGACCAACAACCTCGACCCACAATCCCGAGAACAAGTGCTCGATGCCCTGCGCACGTACACCGGCGCCGTCGTCCTCGTCACTCACGACCCCGGCGCCGTCAAGGCTTTGGAGCCGGAGCGCGTGATTGTCTTGCCTGATGGCACCGAGGATCTGTGGTCGGAGGACTATATGGAGCTGGTGGAGCTAGCTTAGGGGTGTCGAATTTGGGGTTCTGATTGGTGATGGCGGGGGTAGCTTTTGGCTAGATCGAGCCAGTATTTCGACGGCTGCACACAGCTTTATCAGCTACGAAAACCGCATAGCCACAAACGGCGACGAGACAAATCACGGGGATGTTGAGCGCTAATATCGGGTTAACATGAATTAGTTCGAGAATAACGGCGATTATGTTTGTTACCACCTGAAGAAAAACATTCAACTTAACCACAGGTTTCGCTGCAGAATGCCCGGTTTTCCACTGATCAATACCCGCGGTGGTAGCAGACGTTCGCAACCCCGGATTCCCAGGCAGCGACTCTCCATTTGCTGCCTTATTCGTGATGTGCAGCAGGTAAAACGCCATCACGATTAATGAAATATGCACCAAAATGAGCACTTCCATATGAAATCCTTTTTCTCCAAAAACCAATTACCAAGGAATCTTCTTTTTCACTGCTGGATGAATAATATTGAGCTAGCCTAGCAGCTGATTGTAGTGTTTTTTGGAGAATAGAATTGTGGGGGGGGGAGGGCTAGTTCTAACCATTCCACCTGCACAGATTGCTTTCCATACGGGGGTACTTTGTTTCGAAAGTTAACATTGGCCACACCGCAGTAAATACCCAAACAGTGTGGCCTAGAACATGAAGCCGGCGACAAGCCTAGCTAGTTACATCAGAACCGCTAGTTCCTAAACCCATGCACCGGCGCCGGAATGAATCCGCCACGGGCGATAAAGGAAGAGTTGCCCACCTTGTTGACCGGGATCACCGGTGCATAGCCGAGCAGACCACCGAAGTTGACTTCGTCGCCAGGTTCGGTGCCCGGAACTGGGATGACGCGGACTGCGGTGGTCTTATGGTTCATGATGCCGATGGCGGCCTCGTCCGCGATCATGCCGGCAATGAGCTCGGCGGAGGTGTCGCCTGGGATGGCGACCATGTCGAGGCCGACGGAGCAGATAGCGGTCATCGCTTCGAGCTTGTCGATAGAGATCGAACCAGCGCGTACAGCGTCAATCATGCCCTTGTCCTCGGAGACCGGGATGAAGGAACCGGACAAGCCACCGACGCGAGAGCAGGCCATCATGCCACCCTTCTTTACGGCGTCGTTAAGCAGCGCGAGCGCAGCGGTGGTGCCATGCGTGCCAACCTGATCCAGCCCCATCGCCTCCAGGATGTTCGCCACAGAGTCGCCAATTTCGGCGGTCGGTGCCAGCGAGAGGTCGACGATGCCGAACGGGACGCCTAGGCGCTCGCTCGCCATGTTGCCGACCAACTGACCGGCACGGGTGATCTTAAACGCCGCCTTCTTAATCTCTTCTGCGATCGCGTTGAGGGAGGCGTCGTGAGGCATGCGCTCCAGCGCGCGGGCCACCACGCCAGGACCGGACACGCCGACGGACACGACGCAGTCCGGCTCTTCGATGCCGTGGAAGGCACCCGCCATGAACGGGTTGTCACCCACGGAATTAGCGAAGACCACCAGCTTGGCGCAGGCGATGGCGCTGCGATCCTTGGTCAACGTCGCGGCGTCCTTGATCACCTGCCCCATCTGGGCGACTGCATCCATATTCAGGCCCGCCCGGGAGGTGCCCACGTTCACGGAGGAGCACACGGCCTCGGTGATGGTGAGGGCCTCCGGGATAGATTCGATCAGACGGCGATCGCCGGAGGACATCCCCTTTTCCACCAGTGCAGAATAACCGCCGACGAAGTTCACGCCGGTTTCCTTCGCCGCGCGATCCAGTGCCTGGGCCAGCTCAACCGGGTTGCCCTGAACAGAAGCGGCCAGCAAGGCAATCGGGGTGACCGAGATGCGCCGGTTCACAATCGGGATACCCAGCTCACGTTCGATGCCCTCGCACGTGCTGACCAGGTCCTTAGCCTGAGTGGTGAGACGATCATAAACAGCATCACAGGTTTCCGCCATGGACCCGCGGACACAGTCGAGGAGGCTAATGCCCATTGTCACGGTACGAATGTCCAGGCGGTATTCCTGGATCATCTCGATGGTGTCCCAAATGGCTTGGCTTCGCTGCGCAAAACTCATGACAGCCCCTAAATCTCGTTGGTGGCGGTAAACAGCGCTTCGGATTGGACCCGAATAGCGAGGTTTTCCTTCTCACCCACAGCAGACATCCGGTCCTGCACGGTAACGATGTCGAGTTTCGACTCATCGAAAGCAACGTGCAGGATCATGGTGAAGTAGCCTTCCATAATCGTTTGGGAGACGTTCTGGATGTTGACGTCCAGGGCAGCCAGTTCGGTGGCGACTGCTGCGATGATGCCCGAGTGGTCAGGGCCGGTAACAGAGATAATTGCGTACATGACTCTCACTTTAGCGCGACTAAGATTGTCCTCATGAGCAGAAACGACAAACTACAGTGGTCTGATCTCGATCCTTCGGCTAAAGGCTGGATTATCGGGCTCGGAGCCTACGAAATCCTCGAAAAACTCATCGTCTGGCACTTCATCTACCACACTCCCCGCAGCAAGACCCGGGGCTCAAAGTGGCTGTGGTTCGGGCTGAGTTTTATTAACTTCTTTGGGCCGCTGGCATACGCAGTGTGGGGTCGGAAAAAATAGTGGCGTAGGACACGAAGTTTCGCATGATCTGTCGCACCGGCGCAACGTCCACCGAAGAAATATGCGCGACGATCTCGTCGTATTCTTCCGGCGCGAAATACCCATTGTGGAGGTATTCCTGCATCCGGGTGGCTAGCCCTTGTGCATCCAGCTCCGGGTGGAATTGGGTCGCCCAGGTGGTGTCGTTGATCCGGAACATCTGCACGGGGCACGTTGGCCCCGTTGCCAGCAACGTTGCCCCGGTTACCAGCTCTTCCACGCTTTCCGCATGACCGGTCAGCGCATTAAAACGTGATGGCACGCCCTGCAGGAGCGGATCCATTGTTCCTTCCTGGGTGAGCTCAACCACCGACGATCCAGCGGTCTCGGAGTAACGGTCGCCAACAACGCCGCCACGGAAGTGGGTGAGGAGGCTGGATCCGAAGCACGCGTAGAACGCTGGAATGTCGGCATCGACCATCGTGAGGGCTTCCTGCTGCACCCACAGCTGCTCAGCCGTGGGCTGAGCGTCGGTGACATTGAAAGGGCTGCCGCCTAGGAACACCCCGGCGTACTGGCTCACATCACCGATGCGAGCGGTTTCTGAATCCAGGACAACTTGGTCCAGTTCAGTCGGCCGCAAACCGGAACTTACCAGGAAATCGCGATATTCCGCAGCAAGAACCTCTGCACCATGGCGGATGGACACCAACAAAAACTTAGACATACCACTTAGTCTAGTATGGTTGCTATGGCTCCTGTCACATATCCGCAGAAATACATCGGAATTTCTCGAAACCTCTCCACCCATCAGGGTCTATTAGAGGCTGCGGGTTGGCACTGCTTCCGTATCAGGAGCCGCATTGGTACAGGAAAAGCCGCTTTCGAAACGGCGTGCGGGCGCCTCATGGCGTGGGAGATGCAACGCCACGCAGGGCTGAGGCCGCTTATCGACGACCACACCGTCACCCTCCATCTCGGCCCCATCAAACATCGCTGTTTTATAGTCCACGCCGAGCAAACGGCCGAATCTGCGTGCGCTTCCTATGGCACCATGCCGGGCCACTGGGAAAGTGGGGAAGAGTCCTTCCGCGTCTGGATGGAAGCAGATGCCGTGTGGGCAGAATGCGCAGCCTTTTCCCGGCCACAGTCCTGGGTCACCAAAATAGGTGGCCCAGTGGCGCGCCTAGGACAGCGGATCATGGCCCGCCGCTACTTAGGCGCGCTAGTCACGTCGGACTGAAGCCTCCACTAAGTCCAGCACTGGGCTGAACTGGGCTGTTTCTGCGCCAGAGGCTAATTTCGCTGTGAGACCATCGAACATCGTCTCCAGGAACAGGTACAGCACTTCCGGGTCCACGTCGGTTCGCATCGTTCCCGCGTCGGCGTTAGCTTTCAAGCGTCGGCGGACGGCGTCGTCAAGCACGGCTTGCTGTTGCTGCCAGCGATCACGGAACGCGGCGTCGGTACGCAGAAGGCGAGTGATCTCCAAGCGGGTGGAGAGCCATTCGAAGCGGTCCGGGTCTGCGAGCATATCCCGCATTACCTGCACCAAGCCTTCCTCCGCTACGGTCTCAGCCATCTGGAGCGCATCCTGGCGGCCGATTTCGAGGAATAAGGTTTCCTTATCCGCAAAGTGGTGGAAGATCGCGCCGCGGGATTTCCCCGTCGCTTCCTCCAGCAACCGGACAGTGGCTCCTTCGTAGCCATGCTCGGCAAAACATTTGCGGGCCCCCACGAGGATCTCACGGCGCCGCTCATTGAGGTCCGCGTCACTCACTCTAGGCATGGGTTCTCCTTGTAGAGGTGTGAAAGACAACTGGGGCTGACCGCCCGCCGCTAGCGGGAACTAGTCAGCCCCAGTCGAGATGATCACAGTGGCAATTAGCCCTTGATCATGTTGCGCAGCACGAACTGCAGGATGCCACCGTTACGGTAGTAATCGGCTTCACCCGGGGTGTCGATGCGCACAACTGCATCGAATTCGACCTTGTCGCCGGACTCCTTGGTTGCGGTGACCTTCACGGTCTTAGGGGTCACACCGTTGTTCAGCTCCTCGATGCCCTCGATGTCGAAGGTCTCGGTGCCGTCCAGGCCCAGGGAAGCGTGGGATTCACCAGCTGGGAACTGCAGTGGGATAACGCCCATGCCGATCAGGTTGGAGCGGTGAATACGCTCGAAGGACTCGGTGATGACGGCCTTCACGCCGAGCAGGTTGGTGCCCTTAGCAGCCCAGTCACGGGAAGAACCGGTGCCGTATTCCTTACCAGCCAGAACGACCAGTGGGATGCCAGCAGCCTTGTAGTTCTCGCAGGCGTCGAAGATGAAGGCCTGCTCGCCGCCCTTGGTGAAGTCGCGGGTGTAGCCACCAGCGATGTCCACCAGCTGGTTCTGGAGGCGGATGTTGGCGAAGGTACCACGCATCATGACCTCGTGGTTACCACGACGGGAACCGAGGGAGTTGTAGTCCTTGCGCTCAACGCCATTGGCATCCAGGTACTGAGCAGCTGGGGTGCCCGGCTTGATGGAGGAAGCAGGGGAGATGTGGTCAGTGGTGACCGAGTCGCCCAGCTTAGCCAGGACGCGTGCGCCCTTAATGTCCTTGACAGGAGCTGGCTCAAGCTCCATGCCGTCGAAGTACGGAGCCTTGCGGATGTAGGTGGAGTTCTCATCCCACTCGAAGGTCTTGCCCTCTGGGGTTGGGAGGTTCTGCCACTGCTCGTCTCCCTTGAATACGTCGGCGTAATCAGCTTCGTACAGCTCACGGGAGATGGACTGCTCGATGGTAGCCTCGATCTCCTCGGTGGATGGCCAGATGTCCTTCAGGAAGACGTCGTTGCCGTCCTGGTCTTGACCCAGCGCCTGGGTTTCGAAGTCGAAGTCCATGGTGCCGGCAATGGCGTAAGCGATGACCATGATTGGCGAAGCCAGGTAGTTCATCTTTACGTCAGGGGAGATGCGGCCTTCGAAGTTACGGTTACCGGACAGAACTGCGGTAGCTGCCAGGTCAGCCTCGTTGATGGCCTTGGACACCTCGGTTGGCAGTGGGCCGGAGTTACCGATACAGGTGGTGCAGCCGAAGCCGGAGAGGTAGAAGCCGAGAGCCTCGAGGTCCTTCCACAGGTCAGCGCGCTTGTAGTAGCCGTCGACAACCTGGGAGCCAGGTGCACAGATGGTCTTGACCCATGGCTTAGCCTTCAGGCCCTTTTCAGCGGCCTTGCGTGCGATCAGGCCAGCGCCGATCATCACAGATGGGTTAGAGGTGTTGGTGCAAGAGGTGATGGACGCAATCGCAACCATGCCGTGGTCGAGGGTGTACTCGCCGCCCTTAGGGGAGGTCACGGTGATTGGGTTGGATGGGCGACCAACGCGGCCAACAGCAGCGGACTCGCCGTTGCCAGCCTGGGAGACGTTGAGGTCGGTGACCTGTGCGGAGGTCTCCTCCAGGGCCTCACCTTCAGCCTCCATGCGCTTTGCAGGAAGGGACTCGTCGGTGCAGACTTCGTCGTTGGTGTAGTTGGCCAGGTCCTTGCGGAACTGCTCCTTGGCCTCGGACAGCAGGATGCGGTCCTGTGGACGCTTCGGGCCAGCGATGGAAGGAACAACGGTGGACAGGTCCAGCTCGAGGTACTCGGAGTAGGTTGCCTCTGGGGCGTCCTGCTCCAGCCACATGCCCTGAGCCTTAGCGTATGCCTCGACCAGTGCGCACTGCTCTTCGGAGCGGCCGGTGAGGTGCATGTACTTGACGGTCTCCTCGTCGATCGGGAAGATCGCACAGGTGGAGCCGAACTCTGGGGACATGTTGCCGATCGTGGCACGGTTAGCCAGTGGGATAGCCTTCACACCGTTGCCGTAGAACTCGACGAACTTCTGAACCACACCGTGCTCACGCAGCATCTGGGTGATGGTCAGAACGACGTCGGTAGCGGTAACGCCCACTGGGATCTCGCCGGTCAGCTTGAAGCCGACGACGCGAGGGATGAGCATGGACACTGGCTGGCCGAGCATTGCGGCCTCAGCCTCGATGCCACCCACGCCCCAGCCCAGGATGCCCAGGCCGTTTTCCATGGTGGTGTGGGAGTCAGTACCGATGCAGGTGTCTGGGTATGCCAGGCCGTCGTTGTCGAAGACGACGCGAGCCAGGTTCTCAATGTTCACCTGGTGGACAATGCCGGTTCCTGGAGGCACAACGCGGAAGTTGGAGAAGGCCTTGGAGCCCCAGCGCAGGAACTTGTAGCGCTCTTCGTTGCGCTCGTACTCAATGTCAACGTTGGTCTTCAGTGCTTCCTTAGAAGCAAAGGCCTCAACGATAACGGAGTGGTCGATGACCATCTCAGCAGGGTTGAGTGGGTTAACCTTGTCCGGGTCGCCACCGAGGGTCTTGACAGCTTCGCGCATGGTTGCGAGGTCAACGACACAAGGAACGCCGGTGAAGTCCTGCATCAGCACACGTGCTGGGGTGAACTGGATTTCGATGCTTGGCTCTGCCGAAGCGTCCCAGTTAGCAATCGCGTTGATGTGATCGGCGGTGATGTTGGCGCCATCTTCGGTGCGCAGCAGGTTCTCGCCAAGAACCTTAAGAGAGTATGGCAGTTTCTCCATGCCAGGCACTGCGCTGAGGGCGTAGTAGTCGTAAGACTTGTCGCCTACGGTCAGCGTGCTCTTGGCACCGAAGGAGTTCTTGCTAATCGTCACAGTCAGCTCCACTTCCTATTGTTATGGGTGAGTAAACGATCGGGTATTAACCATCGTCTACGAGACAGTTTAACAGTACGAGCGTTCTGTTGAGGCATTGAACCTCCAACCTGCCCCTATCTGGGGACTACTGGCCACCACAACAGGCCCGAAAACACTGTCTAGCTCACAGCCTACGTGGAAAACTTGCGCGATATGGGCGAGTCACCGCGAAGCACAGGGAAATGTGACACTAAACTCTGGATCCGTCCGCGCCCCCAACACTAAGGAAGCTGTCATGATCCCGTCAGATATTGATATCGTCTCGATGCGCGATCAAATCAATGCAGATGGCGTGGCTATCGGACAGCTGGGCATCGAACACCCAACCCTAGAACCGGAACTGCAAAATGTGGCACAGTACGGGCTGGACACCAATTTCGGACGTACTGCCTTCGTTATTCTCGATCACACGCCGCCGGAGGCGGGTGCGACGCGCGACGTTGCCCAGGAGCTGTTAAACACTACCGACTTTGACACCATCATCGTGCGCGCGCCTGGATCTGGGGCAGTAGTCAGTCACGACTTCTCACGCGCCGCCCTAGAGGCCGCGCAGTACGACTTCCTCTCCAACCCTGAAATCGCCCCGGCAGCGCGCCAGTTCATCGACACTCTGAATGGACCTGTGTTCCCTTGGATGTGGATCAATATCGTTATCGCCGCGTTATTGGGGCTCGCGATTGTTATCACCGCCATCCACACCTTCCGCTACAGTCAAGCCAAAACGCTTGACCGCTCGCAATAGTTGCAATCGCACCTCAATCGCGTAACGACACGCCCCTTTTTCGCAATGTGATATATTTCACATTCGATATCATTCCGTAACATTCTCGCAGGCCAGCACCATAAACGTAAGTCATGGGGCTGGCCTTTACTAGTGTGACTAACGAGTCAAGAGTGTCTTTATTGGGTCGTTGTGGCTTATTGTTCTTGTTGTCGGCTCATGAGTTGGCTGATTCACAATAAGTTAATTGAGGCTGTATTTGCTGATGTGGGGAAGCATTGTGCAGAAATCAAGCCTAGAAGGTTGACCTAATGTGTGTTGGCGGGACGCGTGAGCCACATCCTGTACGCAGTTAGCGAAGGTGAATGGAGTTACCCCGTGGCAACGATCAAGGATCCGCAGTCCCGCCTGGCCTCAGCCAGGGCTTTGGTGGCGGTTGCAGCATGCTGCGCGACCATTGGTTCGGCGACTGCGCTCGCCCAACCGGTACCTCCACCGAACCCGTCCGACGCGGACATCAAGGCAGCCGAGGATGCAGTCAACGCAGGTAACGGGGACGTCGCGCGCCTTGCCACCACCTTGTCTGAAAAAGAGGCCGAGATTACTCGCCTCGAAAACGAGATGGGTGGACTGCGCGAAGCCGTGAACAAGGCGATGGTCGACCTGCAAACTGCACAGGCCGAAGCCCAGAAGGCGCGCGAAGAAGTCGACCTTGCCAAGCAGGATTTGGATGCCAGCCAGAAAGCGATCGAACAGGCTCAGCACACCCTCGACGAAGTCTCCCGCGCGGCTTACCGACGCGGTTCCGCCAATGGTGCCGTCTCCGGTGCAGCCGGCACCGGCAACACCGAGGACGCTCTAGCTCGCCAGACGTATCTGCGCCAGAACGCGGCCAAGCAGCGTGCAGCGATCGAAGAGCTGGATCGCCTGCGTACCGAAGCCGCAAACAAAGAATCTGTGCTGCGTGAAAAGCGCGCCATTGCAGAACAGCGGGAACGGGAAGCATCCGCTGCCCAGTCCGCTGCGCAGCAAGCGTACGACACCAACTCTGCACTGTTGGCCCAGCGCAACGCCGAGCACAAGAGCCTGGTAGAAGAGCGAAACACCGCTAAGGCTCGTCTCGAAGCTGCGAAGGCTAACAGTGGCACTTTGCATCAGCAGCGCAAGGAATACCAGGACTTCCTAAAGGCGGAGGAGGAGCGCAAGGCTGCCGAGAAGGCCGCAGCGGAAGCCGCTGCCGCCAAGGCAAAGGCCGAGGAAGAGGCTCGCCAAAAAGCACAAGCAGAGGCCGAGGCCCGCGCCCGCGCAGCTGCGGCAGCTGAGGCGGAACGCGCGGCTGCCCAGGCTCAGGCGGAGCAAGCCGCAGCCGCTGCTGCTGCAGCCCAGGCAGAGGCAGCCGCACGACAGCAACGCGAAGCTGAACTGCAACAGCAGCAAAACGATGCTGTGGCAGCCGCTACCGCTGCGGCCGCAGCGCTCGCCGCAGCCGAGGCAGCAAACACTCAAGCAAACAGTGGGATCTTTGGTGAGAACGATTACCTTGACTTGGGTAATCTCGCTGACGCATTAGCTGCGGCGGTTGGGGCCGTCGCTAAGCCGTCCGGCAATGCACCGACGGCCCCGGCCACCGGTAGCCGCGCGCAACGCATCGAAACCATGATTGCTCGCGCTCAAGCCCAGGTCGGCGTACCTTACGCCTGGGGTGGTGGCGACGCGAACGGCCCAACCCAGGGTATCCGCGATGGCGGCGTCGCTGACTCCTACGGCGACTACAACAAGATCGGCTTCGACTGCTCTGGTCTGGTGCTCTACGCCTTCGCCGGCGTCGGCATCGATCTGCCACACTACACCGGCTACCAGTACCAGCGCGGTACCAAGGTGTCTCCAAGCGAGATGCAACGTGGCGACCTCATCTTCTACGGTCCAAACGCAGAAAATCACGTTGCGATCTACCTCGGTGACGGCATGATGATCGAAGCCCCACAGTCCGGAGCAACGGTGTCGGTCAACCCGGTTCGCTGGAGTGGAATGAGCCCCTACGCCGTGCGATTGATCTAACACCGCGTGCGCTAGGGTAGTCTGCATGACCCAGAACGAGGACTTGATCTCAGGCCTGCCATTCGATGCACTTCTCGTGTTGTCGTTTGGCGGGCCTGAGGGCGTTGCCGACGTGCGCCCCTTCATGGAAAACGTCACCCGTGGGCGCGGTATCCCGCCAGAGCGACTCGACGACGTCTGTGAGCACTACTACCACTTCGACGGCGTCAGCCCGCTCAACGGATTGAACCGGGAGATCGTCGCGCACCTCCAACGGGCCCTTCCTGGGCTTCCCATCTACTTCGGCAACCGGAACTGGCACCCCTTCGGGACCGAGGCCGCCGAGCAGCTGGTGGCGGACGGGCACCGCAACGTCGCAGTCCTGGCAACCTCCGCGTGGGGCGGATACTCAGGATGCCGACAATATGACGAAGACATCACCCACATCCGCAAGCACCTGCAACAACGCGGCCTTCCCGAGGTCACGTTCACTAAGCTGCGCCAATTCTATGACCACCCGCTGTTCATCAAAGCAAGCGTCGATAGCGTACGGGACGCCATCACTGCCTTAGGCGAAGCTGAATTCCGCCTCGTCTTCACCGCCCATTCCATCCCCACGGCCGCTGACCAATCCTCCGGCACCCCTGACGACGGCCCGCTTTATTCCACTCAGGTACGCCGCTCCGCGGAACTCATCGCGTCCGAGCTGAGAATTGCTGACTGGGATCTGGTCTGGCAGTCTCGTTCCGGCGCCCCGCACATCCCGTGGTTGGAACCGGACATCGTCGACCATGCTGCCGCGCTTGCCGACGACGGCGTCCGCAATCTCATCGTCTACCCAGTCGGGTTCATCTCCGACCACATCGAGGTCGTGTGGGACCTTGACACGGAGCTCACGGACGAAGCTAACAAGAATGGCCAGCGTGTTGTCCGCGCCGCAACGATCGGCCCCACGGAGGAATTCACCCAGCTAGTAATTGAGCTGCTGCGCGAACATGCTCAGCAGCAACCACAGCGTCTTGGCCGTGGCTGCAGCGTCAACGGGCAACCTTGCGCCGCGAACTGCTGCGTCCCGACGCGCCGCCCGCGATCCTCTTAACACCGCGCCAATTCGTGCACCGCGTAGCTCACCCCAGCGGTGCGCGCCATCCGGACATTGCGCATGAGCGGGAGCAACACCGGGTCCAGAGAATGATCCCCAACATGGCTGGACACCGTTTCAATGATCGCAGCCACCCGGTCCGCGCGAGCGAACAGTTTCGCGGCGCGCGGTGGGGTAGAAAACGGAAGACCTGGGGTGTCATAGAAGTCCGTTAGGGTGCCAACTGTGAGGCGGGGGTTCGGCAGGTCCGGAGTGACGTGGGGGATGGCGTCGATAAGCTGCGCCGCGGAGCGGGTGGCGTCGGCAAGCAGCAGGTCTGCCTCCCCAGGGGAGAGGTAGTGCTGCGCCGGCAACGGCTCCGCCTCGGCGAAAATCTCGCATGCCAACCCGCCGCCGCGGTCCACGGGCACCACCACGTGGCTGCGAAACCTGTCCGGGGTGGGTAGCACCAACGCGCCCATTCCGCTCGCCAGCGTGGCCCGGGCGCTCGGCGAGCCAGCCCGCAGCCCTGGCGCCTCACCCGGGCCGCACAATACGAGCTGGATGACGGGTTCCCCAGCATCCAGGCTTTCGGCCGCCAGCCGCCGGATGGTACGCAGCAGCTCAAGCGTGTTTCCAGGCGCATCAGGTTGCACGCCAGCGATCCTGATGTCTCCGCCCAGCGCGCGCAGCGCGTCCACACATTCATCGGTGGCGATGTGGCCGTGCAGCCACGACGCCAACCAGATCGCGATGTTCTGGAGCGGGGAGTAGACATGTGCGCGCTGATCCATAATCTAGATAAGTTACCCGATAGGCTTGACTGTCATGACTGACCGATATGCAGGAGACATCTTTTCCGGACATTCCCGCAGCAAGCGGCCACAGTATCCCGCGGTTCCGGCGGAGCCCGGACTGGTGGTTGAGGTGCTGGCTGACGGCTTTGTCGGCGCGGTGGTAGGCTTCGAGCGCACCTACGACGGCGATTTCATTCGGTTGGAGGATCGGCACGGCCGAGAGCGACTGTTCAAGATGGTCACCGGCGCGTTCCTGGTGGAGGGGCAGCGAGTGTCCCTGACGCGATATGTGCCAAAGCAAGCCCCGGCGCAGTCAAACTCTGGATCCCGCAAGGTGGCAAACGTCCAAGCCAAGGTGGCCGCGCCGTCGCGGATTTGGGTGGAGGGCATCCATGATGCGGCGATCGTGGAAAAGATTTGGGGCCATGACCTGCGCGTCGAGGGCGTAGTGGTGGAGTATCTGGAGGGACTGGACAATCTCCCGGAACGCCTCGCCGAGTTTGGTCCGGGGCCGGGTCGTCGCGTCGGGGTGTTAGCTGATCACCTGGTGCAAGGTTCTAAAGAGACCCGGTTGGTGGAGAACGTGGGCCCACACGTGCTGGTCACCGGGCACCCATTCATCGATATTTGGGCTGCTGTGAAGCCGAACAAGCTGGGCCTGCGCGCGTGGCCGGAGGTGCCGTACGGGGAGGACTGGAAGACGGGAGTGTGCCGTCGCGTGGGGTGGAGTGATCCTCGGGAAGGCTGGAACCGCGTATATAACGCCGTGGAAAGCTTCCGGGACCTGGATGCGACACTGATCGGGGCGGTGGAGAAGCTGGTGGACTGGGTCACCGTCCCGGAACTAAGTAAAGAAGATTTTCGTTAGCGTCGCCCCCGAAGTATAGGTTTAGGTAGATTAGTAAATCGTGGGACCCATCATTTGGTTTATCGCAGCGCTCGTCCTGGCATCAGCGGAATTGCTCGCCGGCGAGTTCACCATGCTCATGCTTGCCGGGGCAGCCTTAGCGACGGCCGGTGCCGCCATTCCTGGCATCCCGTTGTGGGCCGAAATTGCCTGCTTCGCCGTCTCGGCCCTCCTCCTGTTGGTCTTCCTCAAGCCATATCTGTATCGGCATTTGACTAGAAAGCCGGTGCTGGATACGTCGGTGAAGGCCTTGGAGGGACAGCGCGCAGTGGTGCTGGAAGAGGTGACTGGTACCGGGGGCCAGGTCCGGTTGGATGGTTCGATTTGGTCTGCCCGGAGTATCGATCCCACGACCCCGATCGCGGTCGGCGAAGAAGTAAACGTAGTAAGTATCGATGGCACAACCGCCGTCGTGTGGAAGGAGCTATAGATGGCAGGTCTTTTTGCCCTCATCGTCATTTTGCTCTTTGTGGTGATTGTGCTGGTGAAATCCATCGCGTTGATTCCACAGGGAGAAGCGGCAGTTATTGAGCGCCTCGGACGATACACCAGGACAGTGTCCGGTGGCATCACGTTGCTGGTGCCGTTTGTTGACCGGGTTCGTGCCAAGGTGGATACCCGCGAGCGCGTCGTATCATTCCCACCGCAAGCGGTGATTACCGAGGACAACCTGACGGTGGCTATTGACACCGTGGTGACGTTCCAGATCAACGATCCGGCGCGCGCCATTTACGGCGTGGATAACTACATCGTGGGTGTGGAGCAGATTTCCACCGCAACGCTGCGCGATGTTGTCGGTGGTATGACGCTGGAGGAGACCCTGACCTCCCGTGAAGTGATCAACCGTCGGCTGCGTGGTGAGCTGGACGCAGCTACCACCAAGTGGGGCCTTCGTATCTCCCGCGTGGAATTGAAGGCAATTGATCCACCACCATCGATTCAGCAGTCGATGGAAAAGCAGATGAAAGCGGACCGCGAGAAGCGCGCCACAATTCTTACCGCAGAAGGTCAGCGTGAGGCGGACATCAAGACCGCTGAGGGTGAAAAGCAGGCCAAGATCCTGGCTGCGGAAGGCGAGAAGCACGCTGCAATTCTCGCCGCAGAGGCAGAGCGCCAGGCGATGATCCTGCGGGCAGAGGGCGAGCGTGCGGCGAAGTACCTCAAGGCCCAGGGTGAAGCACGTTCGATTCAGAAGGTCAACGCGGCGATCAAGTCCTCGCAGCTCACGCCAGAAGTCTTGGCGTACCAGTACCTGGAGAAGTTGCCGAAGATGGCACAGGGTTCCGCGAACAAGGTCTGGATGGTTCCGAGCCAGTTCGGGGATTCCCTGGAACAATTCGCCCGCGCGATGGCGAAGAAGGACGACGATGGGGTCTTCCGTTACGAGCCACCAGCGGTGAGCGAAACCGATAAAAAGATCACGGAGCAGGAAGATACCGACGAGTGGTTCAACACGGAATCGGATCCGGAAATTGCGGCTGCCGTCGCAGCTGCGAATGCAGTGGCCAACAAGCCTGTCGAGCCGGAGGTTCCTGAGCTCAAGAAGCAGCTGCCGCAGGCTCAGCCACAGCCTAGCTTCCCGGAGCCTCAGTTAGCTCCTCAGCCCGTCGAAGAAGATTAACGGCAAGCTGCCACCCGGCGGTTTCCGCTTGCCACCCAGCCGCCTGCAGCCGTTGGGACATCGCCTGCTTGGTGATTCCCAGCTCTGCGGCGGCTTCGTTTTGGTTATAGCCACGCCGCATCAGTGACGTAGCTTCGCGCCCTTCGATGCTGCGCTTAGCCAGTACGGTGGCGAGCATCAGGAAACAGGCGGCGATGTCGCTGGCCCACTCGTCGGCGTCCGGCTTTAGCGTACGTGGGCCATGAACCCGCACCTCGACGACGCCCACCCGTGCCCGGGCGCCTAGTGCAGCACTGGCAATCTTAGTGACGACGTCCGAGGTTGGGTTCGTAGCTGTGGGCGCGATGCCGATCCCGATTGCCCATTCCCCAGCGGACAACAGCGCCATCGTCGTATCGGCTACTGCTTCCGGGGTGTCAACTACCGCGCAAATGTCCTCCACACCAAGGATGTCAAATGTGCCGACGCCTTCCATAGTGGACAGAGCTTCCGCGGATCGGGCGACGAGTTCGGCGCGCCGGACAGCGCGGCCACGATAGCGGGCATGGATCGCAAACATGAGCCTAGTCTACGTTTTAGACTTGACTGGTAGCAATAAATCCGCCATAAATCCAAGGACTCCGATGATAAACAGGGTTCCCAAAAGGAGCGCGGCGTGATTGTTTTCCCCTAACGCCACAGAGTCGCCGAGCAACACTCCAATAATCGTCGACGGGGCAGAGCCACACAGTGTCGCTAGGGTAAAGTCTTTGCGTTTTACGGGAGTGATGGCGCAGGCGTAGTTCAGTACTGAGAAAGGAATGCCGGGAATTAACCGCAGGCAGAAAATGGAGAAGAATCCGCGGTGCTGCAACCGCTGATTGATCTTTGTTAGGGCCTTGTGGTTGCGGTGGGTCCGTGCAAGACGTGAAGTCCACGAGTCCGCTGTAGAGCCTTCCGGATCAGATCCCAACAAAGCCCGCACGAGCGTGATGTTGATGAGGGCGGCGAGCGTCGTCCCCAGCAGTGCAATTCCTATCCCCAACGCTGATCCAAAGAGCAGTCCGGACGAAACCGTCAGTGCGGTACGGGGGATGGGGAACTGCGTCACCGTGACATAGAGGAGTGCAAACAGCGCGATGGACCACTGGCCGTAGCTGTCTACCCATTGGCGCATCTCAGTGATGGAGGGGAGCTGCACTGTCGTCGCGAGGACGATTCCGGCAGCGAGGAACGCGAGAAATGCACAGATCCGCCACCACGGTGGTCCTTGGGTTCGCATGGTATTCCAGGTTAGTTTAGTGGTTGAGCGGGTGTAGTGGGCGGCGTCAACATTAGCCCCGAATTCAGCGTTGTTACACCGCTTTAACTGCAGCTTTATGAGTTCGATGGTGAATTCGCCTCCCTGTATGTGCGCAAATACGCAACAATTCACTGCGGTGGTGGCTACACTTGTTAGTGATTGTGAGCGAAGCCGTACCTGTATGGAATTGCTCATGGTGTTTTGAACTGAACGTAACCGATCCGGACGAGAGTTCATTTTCGCCCGGGTTCAAGCTCAAGGGGAGAAGGTCCGTAGTGACTGATGTACAGTCTGACGCGGTAAACACCTCGCTTCCTGCTGACTTCGCTGAAACTCAGCAGGATTGGTACAAGGCAGTAGCCAAGGTGTTTGCTCGTGTGCAAAAGAAGGACATTGCTGATGTCCCACTCGACGTGTGGACGAGATTGATCCACACCACCTACGAAGGTATCGACATCAATCCGCTCTACACCCGCGCAGATGAGCTCGCTGAGGTTTCTGCACCTGGTGTGTTCCCATTCACTCGTGGCGATGTCACGCCTTCGGGCTGGGGTGTCACTGAAACGTTTGGTGGCCTGGCTTCCGGCACCGCAGGTGATGCGGCCGCAACCAATAAGGCGATTCTGCACGCCCTGAATAATGGCTCCACCGTTGTGGTGATTGACCTCACCGCGGGGCTGACTGCTGCGGATCTTCCTACCGTCTTGAAGGACGTCTACCTGGATCTGGTTGAGGTTCGCGTACTTGCTGGCGCCAACTTCAAGGCAGCCAGTGACGCACTCAAGGCACTGGCCGAGGAAGCTGGCGTCGCGGAGAAGGCTCGCTTCGAACTGTCCGCCGCGCCGCTGACCGCTGGCTTTGTTGGCACCGAATCCATCGCTCTTGCCGACGCCGTAGCGCTGGCCGTCGAAAACGCCGCCTTCGCTGGCAGCATCCGCACGCTGCTTGTCGACGCCGTGGCCTTCAATAACCAGGGCGCTACGGATGCCCAGGAGATTGGTTTCGCTCTGGCAACCGGTGTTGAGTACGTCCGCGCGCTGACCGCAGCCGGTCTGAGCATCGAGGATGCGCTGGGCCAGATCGCGTTCCGCTTCGCCGCTAGCGATGATCAATTCGCGCAGATCGCTAAGTTCCGCGCTGCCCGGACCCTCTGGGCCCGCGTTGCAGAGGTTCTGGGAGCTCCTGAGGCTGGTTTGGCACCACAGCACGCGCTGACTGCTCCAGCGATGTTCTCCCAGCGTGATCCATGGGTGAACATGCTCCGCGTGACCGTCGCAGCGTTCGCTGCTGGTGTTGGTGGGGCTGACGATGTCGAGGTCCTGCCGTTCGACCACTCCATCTCAGGTGGTCTGCCGGGAACCTCTCGTGTGTTCGCTGCTCGCATTGCCCGCAACACTAACCTGTTGCTATTGGAAGAGTCCCACCTCGGTCACGTGATTGACCCTGCTGGTGGCTCCTACTTCGTCGAGTCCCTGACCCAGCAGCTGGCTGATAAGGCATGGGGCGAGTTCACCGAGGTTGAGGGCAAGGGTGGCCTGCAAGCTGCTGCCGACGCAGTTCAGGACAAGCTAGATGCTTCTTACGAGCGGGTGCGCGCCGACATCGCCCGCCGCGTGAAGAAGGTCACGGGCATTAACGAGTTCCCGAACCTGGGCGAGAAGCCACTGCCTGCCGAGCTGCGCGTCGAACCAGCCGGTGTGCGCCGGTGGGCTGCCGAGTTCGAGGCGCTGCGTAACCGCTCCGACGCCTTCCTGGAAGCCAATGGCAAGCGTCCGCTGATCGGCATGATTCCGATTGGTCCGCTGGCCAAGCACAATGTGCGCACCGGTTTCACCGCGAACTTGCTCGCGTCCGGTGGTATCGAAACTTTGAACCCAGGTCAGCTTGTTGCTGGCACTGACGAGTTTGCGGCTGCTGCGAAGGAAACCGACATCGTGGTGGTGTGTGGCACTGACCAGGAGTATGCGGCTACGGGTGCGGACGTCGTTAAGGCGCTGCGTGAGGCCGGTGCTGGCACTATCTTGGTCGCTGGCGCGGAGAAGTCCTTCGCGGACGCTGAGGTTAAGCCGGACGGCTACGTCAACATGAAAATCGATGCAGCCCAGGTTCTGGCTGAGCTGCTGACCAAGCTGGGAGCGTAAGGAAATATGACTACTATCCCGAATTTCGCTGAGGTGCCACGCACTTCCGACGCGGCTGCTCAGACTGAGCCCCCTGCTGATGGCCAGGTTTGGTCTACGCCGGAAGGCATTGACGTTAAGCGTGTGTACACCCGCTCCGACCGCGACGCGGCCGCTGCCGAGGGACACCCCATTGATTCCTTCCCTGGTATTGCGCCATTCATGCGTGGCCCATACCCAACCATGTACACCAACCAGCCATGGACGATTCGCCAGTACGCTGGTTTCTCCACTGCAGCCGAGTCCAACGCGTTCTACCGTCGCAACCTAGCGGCTGGTCAGAAGGGCCTGTCGGTCGCATTCGACCTGGCTACCCACCGCGGTTATGACTCTGACAACGAGCGTGTGGTCGGTGACGTCGGTATGGCCGGCGTGGCTATCGACTCCATCCTGGACATGCGCCAGCTGTTCGAAGGTATCGACCTCGGCAACGTGTCCGTGTCCATGACCATGAACGGCGCTGTGCTGCCGATCCTCGCGCTGTACATCGTGGCGGCCGAGGAACAGGGCGTGACCCCGGAGCAGCTTGCCGGAACCATTCAGAACGACATTCTGAAGGAGTTCATGGTTCGTAACACCTACATCTACCCGCCGAAGCCATCGATGCGGATCATCTCGAACATCTTCGAGTACACCTCGCTGAAGATGCCTCGCTTCAACTCCATCTCCATCTCCGGCTACCACATCCAGGAGGCGGGCGCTACCGCTGACCTCGAGCTCGCCTACACGCTTGCCGACGGCATCGAGTACATCCGCGCGGGTAAGGAAGTTGGCCTGGACGTGGATAAGTTCGCTCCGCGTCTGTCCTTCTTCTGGGGCATTTCCATGTACACCTTCATGGAGATCGCTAAGCTGCGCGCCGGCCGTCTACTGTGGAGCGAGCTGGTGGCTAAGTTCGACCCGAAGAACCCGAAGTCCCAGTCGCTGCGTACCCACTCCCAGACCTCTGGTTGGTCGCTGACCGCACAGGACGTCTTCAACAACGTCTCCCGTACTGCGATCGAGGCGATGGCCGCGACCCAGGGCCACACCCAGTCGCTGCACACCAACGCTCTGGATGAGGCACTGGCTCTGCCGACTGACTTCTCGGCTCGTATCGCTCGTAACACCCAGTTGTTGCTGCAGCAGGAGTCCGGCACCACCCGTCCAGTGGACCCGTGGGCTGGTTCCTACTACATCGAGTGGCTGACCAATGAGCTGGCTAACCGCGCACGTAAGCACATCGAAGAGGTTGAGGCTGCGGGTGGCATGGCACAGGCAACCGTCGAAGGTATTCCGAAGCTACGCATTGAGGAATCCGCTGCCCGTACCCAGGCTCGTATTGACTCTGGCCGCCAGGCCCTCATTGGTGTGAACAAGTACATCGTTGAGGAAGACGAGCAGATTGAAGTTCTCAAGGTGGAGAACTCCAAGGTGCGTGCGGAGCAGCTGGAGAAGCTGGAGCGCCTGCGTGCCGAGCGCGATGAGCACGAGGTGCAGCGCACCCTGGATGCCCTGACCGCCGCTGCTGCTACTGAGGAGCGCGAGCCGGGCGATCTGGAATCCAACCTGCTGAAGCTGGCCGTGGATGCCGCCCGCGCCAAGGCTACCGTTGGTGAGATCTCCATGGCTTTGGAGAAGGTCTTCGGCCGCCATGAGGCTGAGATCAAGACCCTGTCCGGCGTCTACAAGGACGAGGTCGGAAAGGAAGGCACCGTGTCTAACGTTGCCAAGGCCATTGCCATGGCCGACGCTTTCGAGAAGGAAGAGGGCCGTCGTCCTCGTATCTTCATCGCCAAGATGGGCCAGGATGGCCACGACCGTGGTCAGAAGGTCGTCGCATCCGCCTACGCTGACCTCGGCATGGACGTTGATGTTGGACCGCTGTTCCAGACCCCTGCGGAGGCAGCTCGTAGCGCTGTCGACGCTGACGTCCACGTGGTGGGCGTGTCCTCCCTGGCAGCAGGCCACCTGACCTTGGTTCCTGCACTGAAGGAGGAACTGGCCAAGCTGGGCCGCGAGGACATCATGATCATCGTTGGTGGTGTGATCCCACCGGGTGACTTCCAGGAGCTGTACGATATGGGCGCTTCTGCGATCTACCCACCGGGCACCGTCATCGCGGAGTCTGCGATCGACATGATGACAAAGCTGTCGGCCAACCTGGGCTTTGACCTGAACGTCGACGCCTAATACAGCCTCAAACACCAGCAATCATTCGGGGGTGGCGCACAGTGCGTCGCCCCCGCTCGCTTTTCGACGCCACTAGGAGCGCACCCCATAATGTCCAGCAACTTCCTCGAGCATTCTCTCGGTTCCCTCACCACGACCGCGGGCACGGACGTCGGCATGGCGGTTGCCCCGGAAGCAGTTAAGCGTGCCCGTCGGCGCATCGACGTAGACCAGCTGTATGAGGCTGTGCTGGCGGGGAATCGCACCCAGATGGCGCGGGCAGTGACCCTGCTGGAATCTACGGCCCCGGCACACCGCGTTTTGGCACAAGAGCTGCTGGTCAAGCTGCTGCCGCACTCCGGAAACGCACTCCGCGTCGGCCTCACCGGTGTTCCTGGTGTAGGTAAATCCACCACGATCGAGTCACTGGGAATGAAGCTGATCAAGGAGGGCCACAAGGTAGCGGTCTTGGCTATCGACCCCTCTTCCACAAAGACTCGTGGCTCCATCCTGGGTGATAAAACCCGGATGGCAAAGCTGTCCGCCGAGGACAATGCGTTCATTCGTCCGTCGCCGTCCGCCGGCACCCTTGGAGGTGTGGCGAAGGCGACGCGGGAATCTATGGTGGTGTTCGAGGCCGCGGGATTTGACATCATCATCGTGGAGACCGTTGGTGTGGGCCAGTCCGAGGTGGCGGTGTCTCAGATGGTGGATGTGTTCTGTTTCCTTGCGCTCGCGGGCGCGGGAGACCAGCTCCAGGGCATTAAGAAGGGCGTGCTGGAGATGGCTGAGATCGTGGCCATCAATAAGGCCGACGGGCCGAACCTGAAACAGGCGAAGCGAGCTGCCCGCGAGCTGGCGGCTGCGATGCGGATGGTGCGTCCCGAGGATTCCTTGTGGCACCCACCAACAATCACCATGTCAGCTGTGGAGCATGAAGGGCTCGAGGAGTTCTGGGGTCACGTTCAGGAGCACCACAAGGTGATGCGTGAGTCCGGTCAGTTTGAGCATCGTCGCCGGGAACAACAGGTGGGTTGGATGTGGTCGATGGTGCATGAGACCTTGTTGCAGCGTCTCAACACTAACCCGGATGTGGTGGCAGCCCGTGAATCCGTGGAAACGCAACTACGGCACGGCGAGATTACTCCTACGCTGGCTGCGGAGGAGATCTTGCGTGCCTTTGATGGAGCTACTGGCGACTAGGCTGCTTGGGCGCAGTGCTGGCAGGTAGTTCCTGGTGGTGCCGCGCCGAAGAGTCGCATCATCTGTCCTGGGTTAAACCAGGTGTGGGGGCTGATATTGATGCGCGGTGTTCTGTGCGGGTCGATGTGTTTCGGGGGCCGCCACAGCAGGTGGCCTGTTTTGGAACAGTAGGTCCACCACTTGTCGGGGTCTTCCTGAGCATCGTCGGTGTTTCGGTGGGTGGCGTGTCCGATGAAGGTGAGATTGTCGCCGGCTGACCGTCCGCCGTACCGCCAGGCGCAAATGTGGTGGATTTCGCACATGGCTGCCGGCAGGTGAGAGCCCGGCGTCATGTCACCACCTTGGGCTGCGACGAGTCCGAGGTAGGCGTGGAGGTCTGCAGTTCGTTTGAATTTCCCGAGTTCGATCAGGTTGCCGGTGCCTTCTTCTAGGAGGGCAAGAAAGGCGTTTTTGTCAGCTCCGAGCCTAATCAGGTCGGGGATTGGCAGGAGAGTGCCTACGTCTGTCGCAACGGGCCCTGCAGCGTGGACGAGCTGTTCGATAGACATGGTGGCGACGACTGTCGAGCATCCTCTGGTGGGAGTCATAGCTCCACCCGGCCCCAGGGCGCATTTGAGTGCTGCGACAAGCGCGTCGTGACGGCGTTGCCCGGCGAAGCGGTCATCGTGGTCTTTTTCTCCAGCCGGGAGCAGGTCACCGGGGCCAGCGTAGTCAGCGAACAGCCTGCTCAGCAGGGCGTGGAGCTCCGGTGTTGCAGTGACGTAGAGGCTAGACATCAGGTCAGCGCCCTGGCGGGACAGTGTGGCGTCGCGAAGCTTGCGGCGGTTGTCGTCGGCTGGTTCAGAATCCGCGGCGAGTCCTTGAAGGATTTTTTGGCCAGCCGACCGGAGGTCGTCCGGAGCAAGCTCGGTGGCGAACCCTGCCATCATGGCTTCGACATGGGCGCGGACCTCGGCGGTGATGTCGTCGGGCAACGCCGCCATTGTCTTGGATATTTCTACAGCGGATTCGACGCCGAACAGCCCTTCACGCATTCCTTGTGCAGTATGCGGGTGCGCGGCCGGGGAGGTGTCGGGACTACCGAGAAACGGTGGCTTTTCAAAGACGTCCTCAGCGATGCGTAGGTAATTCCGTAGTTCGGCTCGGGAGAACCTCCCGACATGCCTGAGTTTGTTTGACCCTCCTGCCGTCCTCGGAAAAACCTCGCGTTCGTTGACTAGCTCCCGGAGGGCGTACAGGGTAGTAAGTTGGGCGAGTCGCTCTAGTTCGCGCGTAAGATCGAGAATCTGCCACAACTGTTCAGCATCCATGGCATGATGTTCGAGCACGTCAAAGGCTGCCCGTTGCGCCGCTATCGCGTCCACGAAGCCTTGCTTGACCTGCTCTAATGTGTTCATGGCCCCATTATAAAAATTGGGCCGGACACAACCGGAAGAAAACTAGCACACCTGTTCGAATGAAGTTTAAGTACAATGGGCACCATCTGCACCCAATAACAAAGGAGTTCAATCATGGCTGACCACGGCCCCAACCCTTATGTCCTGGATATCGAAAAGGCAACCACGGATAACGAGAATTTCCGTGACACCCTCTGGACCGGCAAGCACCTGCAGATGACTGTCATGAGCATCCCTGCCGGTGGCGAGATTGGCGCTGAAGTCCACGATGATCACGACCAGTTCCTCCGCGTCGAGGCTGGTAAGGGTCATGTGATGATCGGCGCCGACGAAAACAACCTCGACATTGATCAGGTCGTGGAGGACGACTGGGCTATCTTTGTCCCGGCCGGCAAGTGGCACAACGTGGTCAACGAAGGCGACGAGCCACTGAAGGTCTACTCAATCTACGCCGCCCCGGATCACCTCCCAGGCACCGTCCACGCCACCAAGGAGGACGCGGACAACGATCCGAACGAGCAGCACTAGGCTTATCGACGCAGTACCATCCCCATCTCTGTGACCTGCGGGTCAGTGGTGGGGATTTGCCGTGTTACAGAGAAACCGAACCTCTCATAGAGCCGCTGCGATCCCGGGGTGGTCGCTTCCAAGTAGACCAGCCCTGTAGCGCGCTCTAATCCGTGCCTGAGCAGCCTCGAACCGACACCTTTGCCCTGAGCTGCGGGAGAGACCGCCAGTGCGTAGAGATACCAGTGCGGTTCGGTGGGGTGGTAGGACATGGAGCGGGCGTCGCGAAGCAGCATGCGATAAGCGTCGCCACCATACATCGCGACGTAGCTAGGGAAGTGGAACCAGTGGTCGTCGTTTGGGAGATTCCAGCAAGCGGCGCCAACGAGTGTCGTGCCATCGAAGCACAGGTCCACGACGCCCTCGGGAACAAACTCCACTGCCAACTGGCGCTCGAAGATAGGGGCCATGTCTCCGGCGCGGTTTACCGGACCACATCCTTGAAAGTAGCTCCGAAATGCCGCATCGTCCGCGAATACCTCTGCCATCAACCGCGCAACGTGAGGAATATCCGAACGCTCAGCTTCACGAATCATAACCGCAGGCTACCACGGGTGCGGGCGGTAATCCTTTAGAAAGCAGCCGTAGAGGTCGACGCCATGTTCGCCTTGCACGATCGGATCGTACACGCGGGCGGCGCCATCTACCAGATCAAGTGGGGCGTGAAATCCTTCCCGCGCGAGGCGTTCTTTCACGGTGTGTGGGCGCTCGTCGGTGATCCAGCCGGTATCCACCGCCGTCATGAGGATGCCGTGTTCAAAGAGTTCCCCCGCTGCCGTGCGCGTGAGCATGTTGAGCGCTGCTTTGGACATGTTGGTGTGCGGGTGTCCTGGGCCTTTGTATCCCCGCCCGAACACTCCCTCCATCGCGGACACATTCACGATGTATTTTCGCCGGGCCGTGGCGGCCTCCAGCGCGGGGCGCAGCTCGTTCACGAGGATGAACGGGGCGGTCTGGTTGCACAGCTGCACCTCCAGCAGCTCAAGCGCATCCACATCGCCAACGACGGCCGACCAGGAGTTGGCGCTACCCAGATCTGGGATGAGGCCACCGGCGTCCACAGCGGTACCGTCGGCAATGCGCTCCAATGACGCTGCGCCACCTGACAGTGCCGCTAGCGCCAGCTCCTGGGCATGCGCGGTGCTCGTCCCGCCAGTGAGGGCAGCCGGGTGCAGTGCGGCGGTATCGCCTATGGACAACACCTTGACCTCGCTAGCCGGGCCTTCCAGTGGTGCGGATTCAGCTGCGACCAAGCCGGAATACGCGCCAGGTGAGCGCCGCACCGTTTGCGCGGCATTGTTAATGAGGATGTCAAGAGGCCCCGCCGCGACCACCGACGCCGCAAACTCACTCACAGCGACGGGGTTTCGCAGGTCAATGCCTACGATGTGGAGCCTGTCCAGCCAGTCTGCACTGTCACCGACCGCTGCGAACCGACGGGCCGCATCGCGCGGGAAACGGGTGGTGATGGTGAGGTCGGCGCCGTCGCGAAGCAGCTTGAGCGCAATATACATCCCGATCTTCGCCCGCCCGCCGGTGAGCACCGCCCGCCGGCCTGTGAGGTCTACCCGGGCGTCTCTGCGGGCCCGGTTGTCCGCTGCGCAGTCGGGGCACAGTTGGTGATGAAACGAATCGACCAGCGTGTACGGCTGTTTGCACACATAGCAGTTCTGCGATCGGTACAGCTTCCCGGCCCAACCATGTGGGGTGGCGACAGCTCCTCGTTCGAGAACGACGGGTTCGGAACCCGCGGGGCGCACGAGGATCCCGGCGGTTTCGTCGTCGATACGCTGCGGGTTGGCGGTGGCGGTGCGCGCGAGCACGGCAGCGTCTGCTTTACGACGCCGCTGCTTGGCCGCCGCCCGCCGCTGGCGCTTGACCTCCTTGAAAAGCTTTCCGACAGCCCGTTGCAGCGTCACAGAATCCGGGGAAGTGGGATCCAACGAGCCTGCTTCCTCAAGAACGCGGAGGCAGGTACGTAAATCAGCGGGGTCGATACTCATAGATTTAAGACTATAGTCGTGGCATGAGCGCATTATCACCGGCAAAGATTGCAGGGGCTGCCCTCGTCGCGGGACTCACACTAGGTACCGGCGCGGGCCTGGCCACGTTCCTATCCATCGACCCACCACAACGCGCTGACTACGCGATATCCGCTCCCACCCAGCGGGGGATAGCGAACACCCAAGTCCACGACCCTGACAATGTGCTGAGCGATGAAGACGAAGCGCGCATGCTGCGGGACGCCGAGCGCATCGAAGCACCCACCACGGTGCAACAACTCCACTACATCGTCTTCGCGCGCAACAAAGACAACGTCAATGACTCCGTCGAGAACTTCCTCCGTGACCACCACCCAGACCTCATCGGTGACGACCATTTCGCCGACGGCACCTTGTTTGTCGGGGTTGGGTTAAATCCGCGACAGGCGTTCGTTTTCGCAGGTGAAGACGTCGCTGATGTGCTCGATCTGCGGTCTGGCAACCACCTCGACGCGGCTGTCAACGCCATCAAGCCAGGAGTGAAGGACGGCAACATCCCTGCCGGGCTGTTCGCTGGGGCTAATGAAGCCTCCGACATTGCTGGCCTCGCCGAGGCTCGCTACGACAATGCTGTCGAGAACCGCGTCGGTGCTGGACTCGGTGCCGGGGTAGGGGTCGGTGGCGTCGCAGCTGCCGTCGTCGGTATCGGAGGGGCCGCACGTCGCAGCCGCGAAATGAAACTGGCCAAGGCCCGCGAAAACCTCGCCTTTATTTCAAAGGAGTACGGCTCCTTGGGGCAGCGCCTTGATGGCATCGACATCCGCGCCAATTCGCTCACCTCACCGCTCGCTCACGCCACGATGCGCGACGAATGGGCAGAGGTTCGCGATCGATTCCTGACCATGCACAGCCAAGTGGACAGCTTCGGCGGTCTCACTGCCTCCGACGAGCCGAAGCAGATCCTCGCCAACGCCGACCGAATCAACACCGCCGCCGAGACCGCACGGCAAGTAGGCACCGCGGAGCAGAACATCGATACAATTTTCCGCATCGAGCACGGCGACGTCGATGTTCGGCAGGTTGAGGCCACAGCCCTACGCTCCGACATTGTCGCAGCTCAAGCCGAGGTTAAGAATACCAACTCCGGGCTGTACCAGAGCCTAAGCCAAGCCCGCGCCACCGCTGACGCACTGGTAGATGAGCCCGCTGCCCCTGACTTCCTGGAGCGATACACCGGGCTGCTGAAGGATTACCAGGCAGCCCTCGCGGTACTAAAGGCTCAGCAGTTTAGCGATGCCAAAGAAGTGGAGCAGCTCCGAGCCCCCAAGGTCTACGAGCGTGACTACCGCCCGGGCTACGGCTACTCGGACTTCGTGCCGTTCTGGGCCATGCAAAGCTGGCACAACAACAACGTCGCTGCGCAGCAGTCCTCGTCGAGCAACACGAACACATCATTCAGCTCTGGGTTTTCCGGGGCAGGGGGCTCGTCTAGTTTCTAAACGCGCGCCTTGTGGGCAGCTTTTACCAGCACCTCTAGGCTGGCAGTCGTCTCCTCCCAGCCTCGGGTTTTGAGGCCACAGTCAGGATTGACCCAGAGCAGTTGGGGATCAATGGAATCGAGTGCTGCCTCTAGCAGTTGATCCACTTCCTCTTGGCGCGGCACACGAGGGGAGTGGATATCCCACACACCCGGACCAATGCCCATGTCAAAGCCGGATTCCTTGAGGGCTTTCAGCACTTGCATACCGTTACGGGCAGCTTCGATACTGGTAACGTCTGCGTCGAGGTCGCTAACTGTATCAATGAGTTCATTGAACTCGGAGTAGCACATGTGGGTGTGTATTTGAATATTGCTCGGTGCATCACCCGTAGCCAGACGGAAACTTCCCACGGCCCACTTAAGGTATGCAGCCTGCTTTTCTTTGCGTAGTGGCAGTAATTCTCGAATAGCCGGTTCATCGACCTGGATGATTACTGCACCCGCTGCAATGAGATCAGCTATTTCATCGCGTAGGGCAAGCGCTACCTGATCAGCGGTATCACCAAGCGGTTGGTCGTCCCGCACAAAGCTCCACGCCAGCATGGTGACCGGGCCGGTGAGCATGCCTTTCACTGGCTTGTCTGTGAGGCTTTGGGCCACATTGTACCACTGAACAGTCATTGGTTCGGTGCGTCGTACATCGCCGTAGATGATCGGAGGACGTACGCATCGGGAACCGTAGCTTTGCACCCAGCCGTGGCTAGTCGCAATATACCCCTGCAGTTGCTCACTAAAATACTGCACCATGTCGTTTCGCTCTGGCTCGCCATGAACTAGGACATCCAGCCCCAGTTTGCTCTGAGCCTCAATCACGGTGGAAATTTCGTCGACCATGGCTTGCTGGTACTCGGCGTCGGTAAGTTCTGCGACACGCCACTGCGCCCGGGCACGCCTAATCTCCTGCGTTTGTGGGAAAGAGCCGATAGTCGTCGTCGGAAGCGGTGGCAAGTCGAGAGTTGCGAGCTGCGTTTGCCGACGCTCCTCCCGCGATGCTCGTTGCCGATCAGCATCCGTTACTGCTGCAATTCGTTCCCGAACCTGAGCATCATGCGTCAACTCCGACTGCGCGCGATCCTGCAATGCCGTTCGCGCCGCTGCAAAAAACTCCGAGACATCTTCGCCCTGCAACGCTGCTGCAAGTGCAGCCACTTCGGCCACCTTTTCTTTACCAAAGGCTAGCCAATCTTGGATCTGCCCAAGATCCTCCTTATCAAGGCTATAAGGGACATGGAGGAGGGAGGCGCTGGTGGACACCGCGACTGGGCCTCGTGCAGCCAGTTGTTTCAGAGTGTCAAGTGCCTCATCAAGATTAGTACGCCACACATTGCGGCCGTCCACCACACCGGCAACCAGGAGTTCCTCACCAGTCCAATGCGGCAGCTCCGCCGAGCCGGCAACAAGATCAACACCGATTGCGGTGACCCCGGTTCCGCTGAGTGTCTCCACAGCCTGATCACCGTCTTCAAAATAGGTTTGAACCAGGATCTTCACTGCGGGCAGGCTACCCCCGAGAGTTTCATAGCCTGCTCGCACCCGGCTAAGCACCGCTGCCGGAAGATCAGTGACCAAAGCTGGCTCATCAATCTGCACCCATTCGACACCACTACCGCCAATACGCTTGAGGAGCTCACGGTAGATAGCGAACAGCTCCTCCAGATGATCAAGCGGATCAGATCCATCGGTGGTACGGGCAAGATTGAGATAGGTTAAAGGACCGATAATCACAGGTCGGACTGCAACGCCGAACTTGTCGATTTGATGCCGGAGATCGGCCAAGAACGCATCATCGTCTAGCGAAAAGACAGTATCAGCAGACAGCTCGGGCACAATGTAGTGGTAGTTAGTATCGAACCACTTAGTTAATGCCGACGCCGGAAAATCTACCGATCCCCGTGCTGTGGCAAAGTAACGATCGATAAAACTAGGCAGCGCGTCTCCTTCGTAATCCGCAATAGTGGATACGCGGTGGGGGAGGACTCCAAGTAGCGCCGTGGTGTCAAGTATCGCGTCATAGAACGATTTACCTGCAAAAGGAACCGCCTCGATTCCCGCAGCAAGCAAGTCAGCCGTGTAGGTGTCTGTGAGTTGCGTCGCCACCTCGGCTAGTTCATCGCCAGAGATTTTCTTGTTCCAGTAGCCTTCAAGGGCTTTTTTCAATTCACGATTAGGGCCAATTCGTGGCACACCAGCAATGGTCGCGTGGAAGGTCATAATTCTCTTGATCCTCGTCAGTCGAATTTGTCGGACAAATAACCCAGCGGCAGGTAATCGGACTTAACACGAAGAGTCTGGGAGACAACCACAGAGTTTTTCGATGCATACCGTTGCGGGACAGCTCCGGATTCTCACCGGATTCCCCTGCTTTTTACCGCACAATCTCCACACGTTCCCTAACAGGGGTGATGTGGCGCATTGTGTTGCAAAACACTGGTGAAGCAAATTAGAACACTAGACAGCTTAGTCTGTCAAATGTGGGGTGCTTGGTTTGCAGATCTACACACAACGGGACCCACATTCAGAGCCAACTATCAGAGTGCGCCTTGTTATGCCGGAAAACCGGGAATGCCATCTCCAACGCAAGATCGATCACCCCCCACAAAACCCGGGAAGCGTTCCCCGGGTTTTGGCGATTTTTCAGGCTTCACACCTGCTATTTCACTGATTTCGGCCCAAGATCCGGGGAATGCTTCCCGGGTTTTAGCAAGAAACTTCGGGGCCATGACGGGTAAAGTGACAACACAAAAGCGCCGCCCGGGCACACATTTTGCTACTTAACGCAAAAACCCCAGTTCCGAAGAACTGGGGTTTTAAAAACTGTGCCCGAGGGGGGACTTGAACCCCCACGTCCATTAGTAGGACACTAGCACCTCAAGCTAGCGCGTCTGCCATTCCGCCACCCGGGCTGGGTGTTTGTCAGCCTCTCGGCTGGGCACTCGTAAACAATAGCCCGACTAGACTTGAATTAACAAATCAGCAGGTTAATTGCACTTTGTGGTAGGTTTGTCTGTCATGTTCACCCATCCGTCGAAAGTGCCGCCACGTATGCGGTCATGGGCGTGGTTTGTTCCGGAGCACCCACCGGAAGCTGCTCCCATTCTGTCTGGCCAACAGCGTGGTTTTCAGGTTGCGTTAACGGCTCTCGGGAGCCACCGCCGGGCCGTTATTGCCCTGGCCATCGCGTGGTTCTCGTCATCGATGATGTCCGCACTGATTTCTCGGATCGTGGGTTTCGCCGTGGACAAGGTGGTACCCTTTGCAGACATCACGCTGCTAGTTTCTTCCGTCACGGCAATCGTGCTCACGATGACGATCATGTTCTTCGTCGACGCAACAGGTGATTCGCTCACCACGCTTTCCATCAGCCGGGTGGCGCACGACATGCGGTTGGAGCTGGTGCAGCGACTCGTGAGGGGACACAGTTCTAAAACCCCGGGCGAGATCCTCAACACTGTTGACGAGGATGCCCAACAGGTGGGGGATGTTAAGCAGATCCTCAACTTCCCGCTAGTGATGGTGGGCTATCTAGCGTCGACCATTATCATCGTCGCGCAGTTTTCGTGGCAGCTCGCATCGCTGATGTTCCTCGGCGGTGTCGGCACTGCGGTTGCAAGCTATTTCACTGGTAAAGCGATCGCGAAGATTTCGCGGTCTCGTCGCGCCGCCGAGGCTGCGTCAATTTCGCTGGCGACGGATTACGCCCAGGGCTCCCGGGTGCTCAAGGGGTTGGGCGCGGTGGAACGAGCCGAGGAAAAATTCACCCAGAAAGCAACGGACGCGCTCAGCCTGATGCTCGACGACGCCCGGATCTTCGCGCTCACCAACTTCCTCCGTCAGCTCATCCCGTTGCTAGCGAACATCGCAGTGTTGGGATGCGCGGGCTGGTTCGCAGTGCGAGGAAGCATCACTCCCGGTGAGTTCTTCACGGTGACGCTGGTAGCACCCCCAGCGCTAACGGTAATGGGTTTTGCATTGGGGTTCCTCACCGACTACTGGGCACGCGCCGTCGCTAGCTCAGGCCGGGTGCTGGAGCTGGCCGAGACCACTGCCATCACCGCGCAGCATGGCGACCTCATCACTCCGACACGCACCGGTCTCGAAGTGTGGCTAACGGACACTCCAGCGGCCCGCGACGCGGCACGGAGCGAGCTCGCCACCATGGCCGCCATCCAAGTGCCACACAGCGCAAACATCTTCGAGGGCACGCTCGCGGACAACATTGATCCGACCGGCTCTGCCACCAAGGTCAAGGAAGCACTCGAGGCCGCGGCCTGCGAGGACATCATCCGACGCCTCGGTGGATTCAGCCCGAATGGTGAGCTGCCGGAAGCTGCGATTGGCGAGGCCGGACTGAACCTGTCTGGCGGCCAGCGCCAACGAGTAGCTCTCGCACGCGTCCTGGCGCTCGACCCCGACGTGCTCGTCCTCGATGACCCAACAACCGGCCTGGACGCCGTCACGTTGGACAACGTCGCCTGCGCCACGAAACAGCTGCGGGAAGGAAAACTCACCATTGTTTTGACCACGTCCCGCGGTTGGGTGAGCGTGGCCGATCGGATCGTGAAGAAAGGGGAGCGATAGATGGCAGATTTCCAGCATCCGGCGTCGTTAAACGAGTGCGGCCGTTATCTCGGCAGCCTCCCGTCCCGCCCGAGGCGCTCCTGGTGGCTGCTGGCCACAGTCGTGTTCGCCGTGACGCTCACCGCCATGATGGGCACCTCCGTGGCGATCGGCAAGCTTGTCGACGCCATCACCGGCCGCTCCTTACCCCTCATCGGGACCGGGACGAACGCATACGTGTGGCTCATGGCGCTCATTGCGCTCGGGCTGACGCTGGAAGCTGCTGGCCGCGCGCTCGCCCAGTGGGTAATGCTCTCTCGCGCCCGACGACTCAGCGTTGACCTGCGCATTTCTGCTATGTCAGCGACGCTGCGGGCACCCATTCCTACCATCATGGAGCTGGGTACCGGCAACGTGATTTCACGGCTGACCAAGGACATTGACACCGCAATCCGCATGGTCAACGCCATTGGCTCGCGGGTGGTCATCACCGCGCTGATGTTCCCCTTCACCTTCGTTTCCCTCGCGTTCGTACATTGGAGCTACTGCATCGCGTTTGTTGGTGTGGGCCTGCTGCTGTATCCCGTCGCGGTACGTAACATCGCGCTGCTTCCAGCTGCCTCAAACAAGGTCGCCGACGCCGACGCAACGCGCAACAACCAGCTGCTGGACACCATCCGTGGCCTGCCGACGCTGCGGGCCCTGGGGCTAGAGGAGTGGGCGCACAACCGCTTGCAGCGTTCCTCGTGGAATGCGGTGAATACCACGGCCGCCCGCGAACCCCTGTTCAATAGGCTGACGATGCACGGAACAGCTGCCTACGCGCTGCTCGTGCTCAGCGGCCTCCTGCTGTCCACGCTCCTGGTCCACCGCGAAGCCTTGACCATCGGGGAGGCAACCACCGCGATGCTGTTGATCTCCCGCATGGAAGTGCACCTGTTCAACGTGATGTATTTCTCCGGCGAGATCCAAAACGCCTTGACCTGCCTGGGGCGCGCGGTAGCCCTGGCTCAGCTGCGCACCACCTCTGAAGCCAGTGACCCCGCACCGATCGACGCCTGCCCTGATGTCGAGATCCGAGACCTCGAATTTTGCTATCCCGGTGGCGCGCCCGTTCTGTCCGACATCACCATCACGTTCCGCGGCGGCACCACCACCGCACTCGTCGGTGCTTCCGGTGCCGGGAAATCCACGCTTGCGGGGCTGATCGCCGGATTGCAACGGCCAACAACCGGCCAGATCCTGGTCGGCGGCGTCGATACGGCCAGCGTCCCCGACAACTGGACCGCCCGCCACGTGGCCCTCATCAGCCAGGAAGTGCACCTGTTCGCCGGCACGCTTGCCGACGACCTCCGCCTCGCCGCCCCAAGTGCCTCCGATTCCCAACTGCTCGAGGCCTTGGAAAAAGTGGGTCTGATTCCAGGAACCACACATTGGCACCGCTGGCTCCCGGCAGGGCTCGATACCAAGGTCGGTGCCGGAGCTGAAGAACTCTCTCCCGAGGTACAGCAGCAGATTTCGCTGGCGCGCATGATCTTGCTCGACCCACCAGTGCTCATTATGGATGAGGCCACCGCCGAAGCCGGCAGTGACAACGCCCGAGCTTTGGAACAGGCAGCCACGAAGGTGGCGCGCGGTCGCACCTCACTCGTGGTGGCGCACCGGCTGGATCAAGCCCGAGTTGCGGATCGGATCATTGTGATGGAGCAGGGCCGGATCATCGAGGACGGCACCCACGACAGCTTGCTCGCGCTGGGTGGAAAATACGCACAGCTGTATGAGAAGTGGGAATCTTAGGTATAAGGGAAGTATGACTTCCTACATTGATTCTCGTTTTCCCGGCCCTGATCCTTACGCACCTCTAGGGGATAAACCCAGCTTCCCCTTGAGCTCCTCCGACTTCGTTGACGGTGGCACCTTCAAACCTGAGCAGCTCGGCGGCAACGATGTCTCGCCTCAGCTGCAGTGGTCTGATCTGCCTGAAGGCACCAAATCTCTCGCCATCACCTGCTTCGACCCAGACGCGCCGACTGCTTCTGGTTTCTGGCACTGGGCAGTATTCAACATCCCCGCCACCGTCACCGAGGTTCCCTCGGGTGCTGGCGATGAAACCCTGGGTGGAATCGAAGGCGTCGTCACCCTCAAGGGTGATTCCGGTAAGCGCGGCTACTACGGTCCCCAGCCACCAGCAGGCCACGCGCCGCACCGCTACCTGTTTGCTGTCCACGCCCTGGATGTGGAGAAGCTCGACATCCCTGAGGATGCTACCCCCACGGTGCTGGGCTTCAATCTGTACTTCCACACCCTCGGGCGCGCTATTACGTGGGGCTGGCACGAAAACCACTAAGATCACCCGCTATGAGTGATCTTCCCGTCGCCATCCGCTTCGGCGGAGCTTTCGTCGCCATCGCCATCGTCTTAGCGATCTTCACCTTCGTGGCTGTGGTCACGGAGGGTTTCCTGGTGCCATTCCAGGTCACACCGCGTTTTCTTCTCATCGTGGTGGCCGGGGCACTCGTCGGAGGCTTTGGCATGGCGGCTCCCGGACAGCCACGCTCCGTATGGAGCGTGTTCGCGCTTGCTGTGGCGCTATTGCTCGTCGTGGGTGGCCGGTTCATTCCAAATGAGCCGCTATATGTGATGGAGCAGTGGTGGTTGCCTGCCTACGCCATCGCAGCCCTGCTGTGTAGCCTGGTCCTACGCCGAGCAGCTATCCCACGTAGCTAGAACTTCTGACAGCCCACGGCCTCGGAGATATTACTGAACCCGTGTTCCCGCAGCCTCGCTGCGATTCCCAGGTGGATGTCGCGGATCCAATCCGGACCACCGTAGATGAACGGGGTGTAGCCCTGCAGCAGCGTTGCACCGGAGGCGATGCGTTTCCAAGCCTCCTCCGGGGTGGTGATGCCACCAACCGAGATCAGCACCAGCTGAGATCCCACCCGCGCGTACAACCGTTGCAGCACCTCCAGGGATCGTGCTGCGACTGGGGCTCCGGAGATACCGCCGGCGCCCATTGCCGTTACCTCAGCAGCTGGCGTCGTTAATCCGTCCCGGGAAATAGTGGTGTTAGTGGCCACGATGCCAGCAAGCCCCAACTCCACCGCGAGGTCAGCGACGGCGTCCACGTCCTCGTCGGACAGGTCCGGCGCGATCTTCACCAGCACAGGAGACGTGGTGGATTCCAGCACCGCGGTCAAGATCGGTCGCAAAGATTCCACCGCTTGCAGGTCCCTTAGCCCCGGGGTGTTTGGGGAGGAGACGTTGACCACCAAGAAATCCGCAAGGTCACCCAGCAGGGACGCGGAAGCGCAATAGTCCGCCACCGCTTCCTCAGCGGGCACAACCTTAGTCTTGCCGATATTGATACCGATGACGTCCTTCGACGACCGCTGCCGCAGCTGCTCTGCAGCAAAAGCGGCGCCACGGTTGTTAAAACCCATCCGGTTCAAAATCGCCTTGTCCGCAGGCAAGCGGAACAGGCGAGGAGTCGGGTTGCCCGGCTGGGCCTGTGCCGTCACGGTCCCGAGTTCGGCGTAACCGAACCCCAGGGGCGCCCAGGCGTCGGCGCAGGTGGCATTCTTATCGAATCCAGCTGCCAACCCCAGTGGACGAGGAAACTCCACCCCGAACACGGTCTGCGCCAGGATCGGGTCATGGACTGGCAGCACTTTGTTCAGCGCGCGATTAACCGGGGTGGCTTTGTGCAACAGCCCGAGTGCCTGCGCCATGAGGATGTGAATGCGTTCGGGGCGCAGGCGGAACATCTGTTTCAGTGCGAAGTTGTAGCCGGCGGTACGCAGCGGGTGAGCGGTCATCGAAAACAGTCCTTAGAGTTGCTTGTCCACGTCGGTGGCCGGGATGTACTGCAGCCCAGCGCCGGAATCGGAAAGTGCGTAGATGTTGCCGTCCGTGTCAATGGTCATGCTACGAACATTGGCCACGGAGTCCACAGCGCCCTGGAGTTCAGGGACGCCAGAGGAGATCTTAAAGGCTTGAATCTTGTTGGTCGCATTCGAAGATACCCAGGCGAGCTTGCGCTTGGCGTCCCACGCCACGGCCCACGGCGAGGGGTCGGTGCTGACGGTCTGGTGCAGCATCAAGATGTCGTCGTCGGTGTAGACGCCCAATTGGTGGCCCAAGGTATCCGAGGCTAGGAACAGGCCTTCTTCGCCTGCGGCGATGGAGCCGACGCCCACTCCCATGCGCAGCGCACCACCCGGACGATTATTGCTAAAGTCCACGCCCTGGATAACGGTCTTTTCCCGTTCGATGAACACCACACCGTCACGGGTGCCAGACACTGCGCTGGAGACCATCTCGTCCGCCTTGCGGGAGGTCGAGATTTTCTTGGAGCCCGATCCACTAAACACCACAACATCCGGTTGGTTCGAACTACCGCCGATCACCTCACCGGTGGTGGTCAGCGCTGCGGAGGTGAACTCCATGTCCGCCCGGCGGGTGTCTTTAAAAGATGGGTTCTTCGCATCGATGAGGTAGATGGTTCCACCGCCCGCGCCGTCCACGGGCTTCGGGCACGGCAGCACGAAGGTATCCCCGGTAACGGAAACGTCGCCGCAGGCCTTGATGATGTCCATCTCCTTGTAAGAGTTGGTCCGCAGCTGGTCGATCGTGCCGATAGCGATTTTCTCCGCGGCACGCACGAGGAAGATGTCACCGGATAGTTCGATGTCGGTGGCTTTATCAAAGGGGGCCTCCAGACGCAGCACTTCACCTGCGGGGTGCTCCGATGCGGGCGACTGCGCCGGGGTAGCACCTCCCAGGGCGCCGGACACCGTTTGATTATTGGCGGCTTGCTCCTGGGCTTGTTTCTGTGGATCTTCCACGCCTGGTGGGGTGCACGAGGTCAACAAGGTGGAAACCACCGCGACGGCGGCGATGAGGGAGCTACGCTGGGATTTCTTCACGCCTAACAAGGTTACCAGAGGGTTACCGAGCCGAAACCTCATCTAGCGCCTCGACGATCGCCGTCGGCAGGACCACCGAGGCTGCACGCAGGACATCTGGCAACTGCGCAGCGTCGCTCACACCTACCAGGGTGGACGATACCCCCGGTCGCCCCTGCGACCAGGCCAGTGCCGCGGTGACCGGAGAGATGCCGAGCCCCGTCGCGGCGGTACCCAACGCTTCCACCACGCGACTGCTGTGCGGATCGAGCCGACCAAACACCGCGGCGTCCGTCGGCTGGGCGCCGTCGCGGTATTTGCCTGTCAGGATCCCGTGCGCGAGGGAGGAACTTGCTATGAAGCCGAGCCCCAAAAACTCCGCGGCGGGCAGCAATTCCTGTTCCGCCGAGCGGTCCAAGAGGTTATATTCGGCCTGAGCGACCACGATCTGTGGGGACGTGGTGACGGCCGCCTGCCACCCCGAATAGCCGCGGACCCCGGCGTAGCGGGCCCGTCCGGAGCGCACCACGGACTCCAAAGTGTCCACTATCTCAGCCGGGGGAGTCAGGCCATCCCAGTACTCCACGCTGAAAATATCGACGTGATCCACCCCAAGCACGGCGAGGGATCGATCCAACGAAGCCAGCAATGACCTGCGGGAACAGTCCACTCGCATCCCTACCGGAGCAGTGGGGTCCACGCCGGCAGCAAGCGACAACACGAGCTCTTCTCGTGGGACTGCCGGCAGCGCCGCGGCGAGTAACGGGAGGGAGGCAGCGTCGACAAGCGTGCCCCCTGCGGACACAAAACCGCGGAGCACATCGCGCGCCTTATCGACGTCCATCCCCGCGTCCCACGTCCGCGTGCCCAAGCCGATGGACGAGATCCGCAGACCGCTTGTCCCAAGTTGCCGTTGTTTCACAGCCCTCAACGATACCGTAGGGTTACTGGCGTGAATACCGAAGCTATGTCATGGTCCCAGACCATTGTGTTGTCCGCCGTCCAAGGCTTGACCGAGTTTTTGCCGGTCAGTTCCTCCGGCCACCTGCGCATCATCTCCTCGTTGTTCTGGGGTGTGGACGCTGGCGCTTCCTTCACCGCTGTGGTGCAGCTGGGGACTGAGGCTGCTGTGCTGGTGTACTTTGCGCGCGATATTTTCACGATCGCGAAGGGGTGGCTCACGGGCCTGTTCAATAAGAACAAGCGGGATTTTGATTACCGGATGGGGTGGATGGTGATCGTCGGTACGTTGCCGGTCGCGATCCTCGGCTACCTGGGCAAGGACCTAATCCGCGATAACCTGCGCAATTTGTGGATCACCGCCACGGTGCTGGTGCTGTTTTCGTTCGTGTTCATCGCGGCGGAGAAGTTCGGTAAGAAGACACGCTCCTTTGATGAGCTCACGATGAAGGACGCCCTGATCATGGGCTGCGCGCAGTGCTTGGCGCTGATTCCGGGCGTGTCGCGCTCGGGTGGCACGGTGTCAGCGGGTCTGTTTACCGGCCTGAATCGTGAGGTAGCGACGCGGTTTTCCTTCCTCCTCGCTATCCCGGCAGTGCTGGCCTCTGGGTTGTTCTCGCTCCCTGACGCGTTTGCTCCGCAGGCTGGTCAGGCTGCCAGTGGGGCGCAGCTGCTGGTGGGAACCGGTATCGCCTTTGTGCTGGGTTATGCATCCATTGCGTGGCTGCTGAAGTTCGTCTCGCATCACTCGTTCTCGTGGTTCGCCGCGTACCGCATCCCTGCGGGTCTGTTGGTGATGGGTCTGCTGGCTGCAGGGGTATTGCAGCCCTAGCTGAAGCGCGCAAACTGGGGCCTCGCTAAAGTTCTAGGTATGCATTCGTGGCCACGTCCTGAAGTTCCCCGTCTTGATCCTGCGCTCGGCGCCCCGGTTCCGCTGGTGTTGTTCGATACCTCCAGCCAGGACTACAACGTCGTGTCTACCCCCGACGGTCGCGCCGGCATGTACGTGTGTGGCATCACTCCTTATGACGCCACGCACCTCGGCCATGCGGCCACCTACCTCGCCTTCGATTTGGCGTACCGGCAGCTGCTGGACAACGGGGTAGAGGTGACCTACGTCCAGAACATCACCGATGTGGACGATCCGTTGTTTGAACGCGCCGAGCGCGACGGGGTGGACTGGCAGGAGCTGGGTACCAGCCAAATCGATCTGTTCCGTTCCGATATGGAGCAACTGGAGGTGCTGCCCCCGCAGCATTACGTAGGCGTCATGGACGCGGTAGATGAAGTGATCGCGATGGTGCAGGGACTACTGGACAACGGTTCTGCTTACCAGATCGAAGGCGACGAGTACCCAGACGTGTACGCGTCGATTCATGCCACGGAGCAGTTCGGTTACGAATCGAACTATGACCGCGCCACGATGGAAAAGTTCTTTGCAGAACGTGGCGGAGATCCGGAACGGCCCGGCAAGCGGGATCCGCTGGATGCGCTAATTTGGCGGGCGGCCCGGCCGGGGGAGCCGTCGTGGGATGCGCCGTTTGGCGCTGGCCGACCCGGCTGGCACATCGAGTGTTCGGCGATCGCCACGAACCGACTGGGCCCTACCTTTGCCATCCAGGGTGGCGGCAGTGACTTGATCTTCCCGCATCACGAGTTTTCCGCGGCCCACGCGGAGGCACTGCACGGCGTGCACCGGATGGCGGAGACCTATGTGCACACAGGCATGATGTCTCTCAACGGCGTGAAGATGTCGAAGTCCCTGGGCAACCTGGTGTTCGTATCGAAGCTCACGGCCGCTGGCCACGATCCGAGCGCGATCCGCCTGGGTGTCTTCGCGCACCACTATCGCAGCGACCGCGATTGGTCCGATGCAGGGCTCACCACTGCCACCCTGCGTCTTGAGCGGTGGCGCAGCGCCGTGCAGCGTGCTACCGACCTGACCACGGCCCGGGCATTGGTTGCCGAACTACGCAGCGCGCTTGCCGACGACCTGGACACCCCACGCGCATTGTCTGCCGTTGATGCGTGGGCGTTGAGCGTGGCCGACGAGGACGTTGCAGAGTCAGAAGCTGGCCAGATTGTGCGTACCGCTGTCCATGCCCTGCTCGGGGTACGCCTGTAGCACAAGCGCGCACACGGTTTTTAGGAGAGAATGAGGACCATGACTATTCGTACGCAGTTTCAGTCCGATGTTGATGAGTTTATTTCCGATTTGCAGGAGTTCGCTTCCGGCTCCTACCTGAGAGAAGAAGAACGCGAGTTCTGGGATCAGCCGTTTGATCCTGCTGTGCTGCCACAGCTGCGAGAGATCCTGGAAGCGTTCTTGGATGGCCTCGATGCGCTTCCGGAAGGTGCAGAGGTTGACGCGGTGAATCAGCTGGTGGGAACCACGATTACCGCAATCGACGAGTTCAATGCTCGACACGCGGATGCGGTGGTGGAGCCGGAGGAGCGCGAGGAGCTCAATGCGCTGTTTAAGAAGGCCGTTGCTGCTTCCGCTGCATCTAATGAGGCCCTGTCTTCACTTCCAGAACTGGAATAGTCTAAGCTGTCTAGTTTATGAAGACTAGTACAGCTTTCCTCGATGCCTTGTCCACCCGAATTCTGGTGGGCGACGGTGCCATGGGCACCCAGCTCCAGGGCTTCGATATGTCCGTGGACAGCGATTTCCTCGGACTGGAAGGCTGCAACGAGATCCTCAATGTCACCCGGCCCGACATCGTCGCCAGCATCCACCGGTCGTACTATGAAGCCGGCGCCGACTTCGTCGAAACCAATACCTTCGGGTGTAACCTCCCCAACCTCGCCGACTATGACATCGCCGACCGCTGCGAGGAACTCGCCTACGCTGGTGCCCGCATCGCCCGCGAGGTAGCCGACACCTTTGAGGGCAAGTTCGTCGTCGGTGCGCTCGGCCCGGGCACGAAGCTGCCATCCCTCGGGCACGCGCTATTCGATGCCCTCAGCGAACACTACTACCTGGCCGCCAAGGGCCTCATCCGCGGCGGCTCCGACGCGATCCTCATCGAAACCGCCCAGGACCTGCTGCAGGTCAAGTCGACTGTCCTCGCGTGCCAGCGCGCCTTCGAAGAACTTGAGGTCACCCTTCCCATCATGGTGCACGTCACCGTGGAAACCACCGGCACAATGCTGCTCGGCTCCGAAATCGGGGCCGCCCTCACTGCTCTGGAACGCCTCGGAATTTCCTCCATCGGCCTGAACTGCGCCACCGGCCCCGCCGAAATGAGCGAACACCTGCGTTACCTCTCCCAACACGCCTCCGTTCCGGTCACCGTTATGCCGAACGCCGGCCTACCCGTACTCGGTAAAGACGGTGCGGTCTACCCGCTGACTGCCCCCGAACTTGAAGAGGCTCTCGTGAGCTTTATCCGGGAATACGGCCTGCGGATGGTCGGCGGCTGCTGTGGCACGACTCCGGAGCACATTAGGCTCCTGGCTAACGCCGTCGAAAAGCTGGAAGCCCCACTGCCAGACCGCGAGCCGGAAGACTACGTTTCCTCCCTCTACCAGGCCATTCCACTTAAACAAGACACCGGCATCACCATGATCGGCGAGCGCACCAACGCCAACGGCTCCAAGGCGTTCCGTGAAGCGATGCTCGCCGGGGACTGGGAAAAGTGCATCGACATTGCCAAAGGGCAGACCCGCGACGGCGCGCATATGCTCGACGTGTGCGTCGACTACGTGGGACGCGACGGCCGCGACGACATGCACCAGCTGGCCTCCCGCCTCGCTACAGCCACCACGTTGCCCATCATGCTCGACTCGACTGAACCTGCTGTGCTGGAAGCCGGCCTGAAGGTACTCGGTGGTCGCTGCGCGCTGAACTCCGTGAACTTCGAAGATGGCGACGGCCCGGACTCCCGCTACCAACGGATCATGCGCCTAGCCAAACAGCACGGGGCCGCAGTGGTGGCGCTGACCATCGATGAATCCGGACAGGCCCGCACCGCCGACCACAAGGTGGCCGTGGCTGAGCGCCTCATCGCCGACATCACGCAAAACTGGGGCTTCCAGGAGCAGGACATCATCGTCGACTGCCTCACCTTCCCAATCTCCACCGGCCAGGAAGAGACCCGACGCGACGGCATCGAAACCATCGAGGCCATCAAGCGCCTCAAAGCAGCGCATCCGAAGGTACACACCACCCTCGGCCTGTCCAACATTTCCTTCGGGCTAAACCCAGCCGCCCGCCAGGTGCTCAACTCCGTGTTCCTCAACGAATGCATCGAAGCCGGCCTGGATACTGCGATCGCGCACAGCTCCAAGATCATCCCGATGAACCGCATCGACGAGCGCCAGCGCGAAGTAGCGCTAGACATGGTGTACGACCGCCGCACCGACACCTACGACCCACTGCAGGTGTTCATGGAGCTCTTCGAAGGCGTCGACGCCTCCAGCGCCAAGGACGCCCGGGCCGAAGCGCTCGCCGCTATGCCGCTCTTTGAGCGCCTTGCGCAGCGCATTATCGACGGCGAGAAGCAGGGAATCGAAGCCGACCTCGACCTCGCGATGGCTGAGAAGGGCCCCATCGAGATCATCAACCAAGACCTCCTCTCAGGCATGAAGACGGTGGGTGATCTCTTCGGCTCCGGCCAAATGCAGCTGCCGTTCGTGCTCCAGTCCGCCGAAACCATGAAAACGGCAGTGGCCTACCTGGAGGGATTCATGGAGGCCACCGACTCCACCGGATCCAAGGGCAAACTCGTCATCGCCACCGTCAAAGGCGACGTCCACGATATCGGCAAAAACTTGGTGGACATTATCTTGTCCAACAACGGCTACGAAGTGGTCAATCTCGGGATTAAGCAGCCCATCCGCGACATCGCTGAGGCCGCCGAAAAACACGGCGCCGATGTCATCGGCATGTCCGGTCTGCTGGTGAAATCCACCGTGGTGATGAAGGAAAACCTGCAAGAGCTTAATGCCGCTGGACTGTCCAAGTATCCGGTTCTCCTCGGCGGCGCGGCCCTGACCCGCACCTATGTGGAAAACGACCTGGATGAGATCTACGAGGGCAGCGTCTACTACGCCAAAGACGCCTTCGAGGGTTTGACCCTCATGGACAACGTGATGGCGCTGAAGAATGGGTCGCAATCCCCGGAGCAGATCGCCGCTGCCGAGGCGGCCGAAAAGAAGAAGGCCGAGCGCAAAGCCCGTCGCGAGCGTTCACTGCGCATCGCCGAGGAGCGCAAAGCGACCGCCGAACCGGTGGTGCTGCCGGAACGCTCTGACGTTGCCGTCGATGTGCCACGCGCCACGCCGCCGTTCTGGGGTACCCGCATCCTTAAGGGCATCACCTTGGCAGACTTCCTGCCGATGCTCGATGAGCGCGCCTTGTTCATGGGGCAGTGGGGACTTAAACCCGCCAAGGGTTCCGACGACACCTTCGAAGACCTGGTGGAACGCGAAGGCCGCCCACGGCTGCGCATGTGGCTCGACCGCCTCAAGTCCGAGGGAATTTTGGACCACGCCGCAGCGGTGTACGGGTATTTCCCGGCGCACGCGGAGGGCGAATCCATCATCGTGCACATTGAACCTTCGCTCGACGCTCCGGAACTCACCCGGTTTGATTTCCCGCGCCAGCAGCGGGGTCGCTTCCTGTCCATTCCAGACTTTATCGCCCCGGATCGGATCGACGTGCTGCCATTCCAGCTGGTCACCATGGGCCAGCCCATCGCAGACTTTGCCAACGAGCTGTTTGCCGCCAACGAATACCGCGACTACCTAGAGGTCCACGGCCTGGGCGTGCAGCTCACCGAAGCCATGGCGGAGTGGCTACACAGCCGGATCCGCGCCGAGCTCACACTCTCCGACGGTACGAATGTCGGCCAGCAGGATGCCGAGGATCCCCGTCGCTTCTTCGATCTGGATTACTCCGGCGCGCGGTACTCCTTCGGTTATGGTTCCTGCCCGGACTTGGAGTCCCGCCGTGGCTTGGTGGAGTTGTTGCAGCCAGAGCGCATCGGCGTGTCGTTGTCTGAGGAATTGCAGCTGCACCCCGAGCAATCCACGGATGCGTTCGTGCTGTACCACCCGGAGGCTAAGTACTTTAACGTCTAAGCTTGGGGTTCATGTACCAAGCAATTTTGTGGGATATGGACGGCACCCTCGTCGATTCCGAACCGTTGTGGGGGATCGCCACCTATGAGATGAGCGAATCGATGGGGCGTCGCCTCACCCCGGAGCTGCGCGCCCGCACCGTTGGCGGCACCTTTGCCAACACGCTGGCGATCTGCGCCGAGCATGCCGGGGTGAGCGTCAGCGATGCTGATTACGAACGCTACCGCAGCGCTATGTTCACCCGCGTCCAGGAGCTGTTTGATACCCGACTTGAACTGCGGGACGGGGTTGCTGAGTTACTCGGCTCCTTGAAAGCAGCAGGCACCCCGATGATGCTGGTCACCAACACCAACCGGGTGCTCGCAGCCCCCGCGATCGATGCGATCGGCCGGGAGTTGTTCACCAGCACCATCTGTGGCAATGAGGTTTCTGCGGGCAAGCCTGACCCGGAGATCTATCTCACTGCGGCGGCCCGCCTCGGAGTGGACGCGCAGCAGTGCCTGGTATTTGAGGATTCCCAGGCTGGCATGCTGGCCGCCCGGGATGCGGGCTGCCGCGTCGTTGGGCTGCCAGAGCACGGCCCGGTGCCAGACGGCGTCCTGGATATGCGCGCACAGCACGGAAGTACCTCCTTTATAGGGGTAACTCCACAGCTTTGTGGCGCGTGGTTTAGGGCCTGTGCACGACACTAAGCATTGCTTGTGAAACAATAGGCCCCGTGAAGAATTTTGACTCGCTGTACGCTGAACTTCGAACCCGCGCCCAGGAACGCCCAGAGGGCTCCGGCACTGTCGCTGCTTTGGATAAGGGCGTCCATCATCTGGGTAAGAAGATCATCGAAGAAGCGGGCGAAGTCTGGATTGCAGCGGAATACCAGTCCGACGAGGAGCTTGCGGAAGAAATGTCTCAGCTCATCTACTGGACCCAGGTCATGATGGTGGCCCGAGGCCTGGAACCAGCAGACATCTACAAGTACCTCTAAGGATTTCTCATGCTCAAAGTTGCTGTACCGAATAAAGGCTCGTTGTCTGAGCGCGCCGTCGCTATTTTGCAGGAAGCTGGCTACGAGCGTCGGCAAGATCCTAAAGCCCTGACGGTGCTCGATCAGACGAACAAGGTGGAGTTTTTCTTCCTCCGTCCGAAAGACATCGCGATTTACGTTGCCAAGGGGCACCTGGACCTGGGGATCACCGGTCGTGACCTGGCCGCGGATTCCATGGCCAAGGTGGAGGAAGTGATGCCGCTGGGCTTCGGCGCTTCGACGTTCCGCTACGCCGGTCCGCGGGAGGCCAATTACACGGTGGATTCCTTGGAAGGGCTGCGTATTGCGACGTCGTACCCCAACCTGGTGCGCGAGGATCTCAAGGCTCGTGGGGTGTCCGCTGAGGTTATCCGCCTTGACGGCGCCGTGGAGATTTCCATCAAGCTGGGTGTCGCTGATGCGATTGCGGACGTCGTGTCCACCGGTCGGACGCTGCGCAAGCAGGGGCTGGCGCCGTTCGGCCCAGTGATTTGCGACAGCGAGGCCGTCGTCGTGGCGCGGCAGGGCATTGAGCTTCGCGACGCCCACCGCGTGTTCCTGCGCCGCATGGAGGGCATTTTGCACGCCCAGAATTTCCTCATGCTGGACTATAACATTCAGCGGGATTTGCTGGCGGAAGCAACCACGATCACTCCGGGCCTGTCCGGGCCGACGGTATCCCCGTTGGCACACGAGGATTGGGTTGCAGTGCGCGCTATGGTGCCATTCAAGGAAGCAAACCAAATCATGGACCGACTGTCCGTTTTGGGTGCCAAGGCGATTTTGGCTTCCGAGATCAGGATTGCCCGAATGTAGGTGTTTAATCTCCCCACTAATTGGGGGAGTAGGCCCGTGGGAGGACATCTTCTTCCCTCGGGTTATTTTTATTTCTCCACGTAAAGCAGCGCTTCACAGCCCGCTGACCTGCATTGTTGAACAACCGTCAAGAAGGTAATGAAAACAAATAGATAGGGGTAAAAGTTCCCCACCTAAAACGTGCATAATGCCACATCCGAAAATGCCCACTTTGTTGGAAAAACCCTTGGCTTGAAAACATGCGCTCGGTACAATGCGTTATTGAATCAATTGCCCAATCCAATTATTTGGCTCACTGCAGACAGGAGCGGCGAGCCATCAGAGATTACTCAAGGCGCTTGTTGGAGATACCAACACACCTTTAGGCCACATGTGGCGAAAAGGAGAGCAACACCGTGACTGATCCAACCTTCACCCAAGGGACCCGAACCGAAGAGGACCTGCTCGGAACCATGGAAGTTCCAAACGACTGTTACTACGGCATCCACACCCTCCGCGCGGTCCAGAACTTCAACATTTCCGGCAAGACACACAATGAAGTGCCGGACTTCATTCGTGGCATGGTTCAGGTCAAGAAGGCCACCGCTATGGCCAACCGTGCCTGCAAGACCCTGCCAAAGGACAAGTACGAAGCCATCGTCTGGGCCTGCGACCAAATCCTCGAAGAGGGTCGCTGCATGGACCAGTTCCCCACGGATTCCTTCCAAGGTGGCGCCGGCACGTCCATGAACATGAATACCAACGAGGTTGTCGCTAACCTTGCGCTGGAGCACATGGGCAAGCCAAAGGGCTCGTACCACGACCTCAACCCAAACGACGACGTCAACATGGCACAGTCCACCAACGACGCCTACCCAACCGGCCTCAAGCTCGGCATTTACCACGCTGCGGTCGGCTACATTGAGGAACTGCGCAACCTTGCCGACGCCTTCCTCGCCAAGGGTAAGGAGTTCTCCCATGTCCTCAAGATGGGTCGCACCCAGCTCCAAGACGCTGTCCCAATGACCTTGGGTGGGGAGTTTGAAGCCTTCGGCCACGGCCTCCACGAAGAAGCCGACTTCCTCGAGGAAGCCATCAAGATTCTGCTCACCACCAACCTCGGCGCCACCGCAATCGGTACCGGCCTGAACACCCCAGACGGTTTCCAGGACGCCATCGTCAAGGCCCTCGCAGAGGTCACCGGTTTGGACATCAAGGGCGCACCAGACCTTCTGGTGGCAACCTACGACAACTCCTGCTACATGCACGCCCATGCGGCAGTGAAGCAGTCTGCCATGAACCTGTCCAAGATCTGTAACGACCTGCGCCTGCTTTCCTCCGGCCCACGCGCTGGTCTGAAGGAGATCAACCTGCCAGAAATGCAAGCAGGTTCCTCGATCATGCCGGCCAAGGTCAACCCAGTGATTCCTGAGGTTGTCAACCAGGTCTGCTTCAAGGTCTTCGGCAATGACATGTGCGTCCTCATGGCCGCTGAGGCTGGCCAGCTGCAGCTGAACGTGATGGAGCCAGCACTGGCACAGGCAATCTTCGAGTCCCTGTCGCTGCTGACCAACGCTGTCGTTACGCTGCGTGAGAAGTGCGTCGTCGGCATCACCGCCAACGAAGAGATCTGTGCCGACTTTGTGCACAACTCCATCGGCATCATCACCTACCTCAACCCATTCATCGGCCACCTGAACGGCGACAAGATCGGTAAGGAAGCCGCCGCCACCGGCCGCTCGGTCCGCGAGCTGGTGCTGGAGAAGGGCCTGATGGATGAAGAGAAGCTGAATGAAGTTCTCTCCGTTGAGAACCTCATGAAGCCTGTTTACCGTGGCAAGCTGTACGAAGACTAACGCTTCGTACTCGGGTGGCCGATAATCGGTGCCCGCCTTGGGTAGCGCCCCCGATAGGCCTGCGCAGAGCCTATCGGGGAGCGTATCCGAGAAAACCCCCAAGACTTTTTTTCACAACTGAATATGCAGTGAAACTACATAATCCCGAGTTTCACACGGGCAAGATAACCTCCTTTTCGTGCGAAACTCTAGTATCCCAAGGGAAAGAACTGTGTTACTCGCACTACACATCATCATCGTGCTCGCCGCGATCTTCCTCGGTGCGCGACTGGGTTCCATCGCCATCGGCTTCGCCGGCGGCGCAGGTGTGCTCCTGCTCGGGCTCACCGGACTCACCGTCACCATCAAGGACATTCCGTTCGACGTCATCGGCATCATCATGGCCGTCATCGCCGCTATCGCCGCGATGCAGAAAGCCGGTGGCCTTGACTACCTCGTTTATCTCGCAGAGAAGGCACTGCGTAAAAACCCGAAGCAAATCACGATCTGGGCCCCAATTGTCACTTGGCTCATGACGGTTTTCTGCGGCACCGGCCATACCGCATTCTCCACGCTGCCAGTTATTGCTGAGGTGGCAAAGGAGGGTGGCGTTCGCCCCTCTCGTCCGCTATCCATCGCCGTCGTTGCCTCTCAGATGGCTATCACCGCGTCACCTATTTCCGCAGCTGTCGTTTTCATGACGGGCATCATGGAAAAGGAACACGGCGTCGGTTACCTGTCCATGCTGGCCGTGTTTATTCTGTCCACCTTCCTGGCCATCATCCTCACCGCCTTCGTCACGAACTTCCTGGGTAAGGATCTGAAAGATGATCCGGTCTACCAGGAACGCCTAGCCAACGGCACAGTAAAGCCACCACAGGGCATGCACGCCTACGAGCCCGTCAAGGGAGCCAAGGCCTCCGTGGTCATCTTCTTGATCGCCATCTTGGTGGTCATGTTCTACGCCACCGCTATCTCCGACCAGGTCGGCCTGATCAAGGAACCTACCGTTCCTCGTAACGAAGCCATCATGGCCATCATGATGGGCGCTGCCACCGTCATCACCATGGTGTGCAAGCTCAAGGCTGACACGATCCTGCAGACCTCCGTGTTCCGCTCTGGCATGTCCGCCTGCGTCTGTGTGTTGGGTGTGGCTTGGCTCGGCACCACGCTAATCAACGGCTACATCGATCAGATCAAGGCGCTGTCCAGCGACGTTCTGAACCAGTTCCCATGGATGCTCGCAGTGGTCCTGTTCTTCGCCGCCGCACTGCTGTACTCGCAGGCCGCTACCGCCAAGGCACTCATTCCGGCAGCCCTCGCTGTGGGTGTTTCTCCATTGGTCGCCATCGCATCCTTCGCTGCGGTGTCCGCGCTATTCATCCTGCCTACCTACCCAACGCTGCTGGCCGCGGTGGAGATGGACGATACTGGCTCGACGCGCATCGGCAAGTTCGTGTTCAACCACTCCTTCATCATCCCGGGCACGTTGTGCATCGCCCTGGCTGTTGCGTTCGGCTTCCTGTTCGGTAGCTTCATGCTGTAGCCCCTACTTTCTGCGCAAAGACCACCCTTCGGGGTGGTCTTTTCATTAAATTGGTGGATATGACGCAACCACAAGATTTCGAGATCGCGAGTGCTCACACCCTGGAGCCCATTGCGACGATCGCCGAGCGGGCCGGAATCCCCACCGAGCACGTCATCGGATACGGCCGGGGAAAAGCCAAAATTGATGTAGCTGCCCTTCCTGACCGAGAGCGCACCGGAAAATTAGTGCTGGTCACCGCCATGTCGCCCACGCCGGCGGGGGAGGGGAAGTCCACGGTACTGATCGGGCTTGCCGACGCCATCCGCGCTGCCGGGCACCGCACCATCGTCGCGATCCGCGAGCCGTCCCAAGGCCCCGTCATGGGTATTAAAGGCGGGGCAGCCGGTGGCGGTTACGCCCAGATCGTGCCGATGGAGGATATCAACCTGCACTTCACGGGCGATCTCCATGCGATTGCCGCGGCGAACAATACCCTTGCGGCAATGATCGATAACCACATTCACCAGGGAAATCAGCTCCGCATTGACCCGCGCCGCGTGACCTGGCGCCGCTGCCTCGACGTCAATGACCGCAGCCTCCGCGGCATCGTCACTGGCCTCGGCGGGCCTGGCCAAGGCGTTCCGCGGGAAAGCGGCTTCGATATCACGGCGGCCTCCGAAATCATGGCCATCTTGTGCCTGGCCACCGACCTTGCTGACCTCAAGGCTCGCCTGAGCCGCATCGTCGTCGGCCAGACCTTCGACCAGGAGCCGGTCACCGCCGAGCAGCTGGGGGCGGCGGGTGCGCTCACCGCACTGCTTCGCGACGCCATCAACCCGAATCTGGTCCAGACCTTGGGCGGAACCCCCGCAATCGTCCATGGCGGTCCCTTCGCCAATATCGCGCACGGCTGCAACTCGCTGATCGCTACCGATACTGCTCTGCGGTACGCCGACGTGGTGCTCACTGAGGCAGGGTTCGGCTCCGATCTCGGCGCAGAGAAGTTTTTCGACATCAAGGCCCGAGCAGGTGACCTCGACGTCGCCTCCGTGGTGGTCGTCGCCACAGTCCGCGCACTGAAATACAACGGTGGCTTCGAGAATCTGGAACGCCATGTAGCCAACGTTCGCAAGTTTGGTGCCCGACCCGTGGTAGCCCTCAACCACTTCATCACCGACACCGAAGACGAGGTCAATGAGGTCATTGAATGGGGTCGTCGCCACGACGTGGCCGTGGTGCTCACCACCGTCTGGGCTGATGGTGGGGAAGGGGCAACTGAGTTGGCACGGGTGGTGCTGGACGAGGGCGTCGATAAGCCTGCGCACACGCAGCCACTCTATGACCCCGCCGACGGCGTCCTTTCCTCCATCGAGACGATCGCGCGGGAGATCTATGGGGCGGATGCGGTGCAGCTTAGCGTCAACGCCCAAAAAGACCTCAAATACCTGCAGCAACAGGGTTGGGACACGCTTCCCGTGTGTATTTCCAAAACCCAGTACTCCTTCTCCGATGACCCCACTGCGCTCGGCGCCCCAACGGGGCACACCCTGCACGTGCGCAAATTCATTCCCCGCATAGGTGCCGGGTTCATCGTCGCACTCACCGGCGACGTCATGACCATGCCGGGCCTACCCAAGTTCCCTGCCGCGGAAGGAATCGACGTCACCCCCAGCGGAGAGATCACCGGATTGTTCTAGTCTGCGGTGCTACCCGGCCACCCCGGGTAGTCCGGAGGCGTGCCACCAAAAGCCGGACAGATCGGCTGATGATGGCACCAACCGCACAGCTTTGAGGTCTTCGGGCGGAACGTCCCTTCCTTGCCGTCGCCTTCGATCTTGGCCCACAATTCACCTAGGTCACGCTCGAAATACTCCAGTTCATCCCGGGATGGAGTGAGGATCATCGAATCCATCACCTTCAGATACATCAGGCGCAGCTGGGTGGGGATCTGATCGAATAGCCGCCAATACACCAGCGCGTAGAACCGCATCTGGAACTGCGCGGCCTGGGAATACTGGGGGAGCGGTTTCTTACCCGTCTTGTAGTCCACCACACGGACCTCGCCGGTAGGAGCGATATCTACCCGGTCGATGAAGCCACGCACCGGCACCCCATTGGGCAGCACCTCATCAACGTACATCTCACACTCGTGTGCATCGAAGCCCTGCGGGTTTTCCATCTCGAAGTAGCCACGCAGGAGAGTGCGGGACTCCACCAGGAAGTCATACAGCTGATCGTCGGGGACCAGCTGCTCCAGCTCGGCATCCTCGGCACACATGCGCGCCCAATGCGGCTTGAGGCGTTTCACCGCGGCCGGGTAGGTGCGCTGCTCGCGCGGAAGCTTGTGCATTTCTTCCAACACCGCATGCACCAACGTCCCCTTGACCTGCGCAACCGTGCTCGGTTCCGGAAGCCGATCGATCGCCCGGAAGCGATAGAGCAGTGGACACTGCTGGTAATCCGAAGCACGAGAGGGGGACAGGGCGAGGGGACGAGGTTTCTTTGCAGCCATGATGGCTACAGCTTAGCTGGACATGGCAAGCTGGAGGGTATGTCCGACGCTTTTCTTGACTTTATCCAGGCTTCTCCTAGCTCTTACCACGCCGCGCACGAGGTGGCAGCGCGACTTCACGATGCCGGGTTCACCGAGCAAGTGGAAACGCACGATTGGTCTGCCACTCCCGGCGGGCATTACCTGATCCGCGGTGGCGCTCTCATGGCATGGTGGCTGCCGAGCCCGGAGGCGGCGGCGTTCCGAATTATCGGCTCCCATACCGACTCCCCGGGGTTCAAGCTCAAGCCCCGCGGCGACCTGGGCACCGCGACTTTCCAGCAGGCTGGCGTTGAGGTGTACGGCGGGCCGATCATCCCGTCGTGGCTGGACCGCGAGCTGCGGCTCGCCGGACGCATCGCGCTTCACGACGGCACAACCCGCAATGTAGTCACCGACGGGGATTTCCGGATCCCCCATCTGGCTATCCACCTGGACCGCAGCGCCAACGAAGGATTGAAGCTGGACCGCCAGGCCCACACCCAGCCGATCTATTCCGTGGGGAACCCGGATGTGGAGGTGCTGGACTTGGTGGCTGCGGCCGCTGGCGTGGCCAAGGAAGACATTGCCAGCCATGATCTGATCACGGTGGATGCGCAACCGGGCGCGCTGTTCGGCGTCGATAAGCAGCTTATTGCCGCAGGCCGCATGGACAACCTCTCCAGCGTCTATGCCTCGCTGGAGGCATTCCTCGCCGCGACCGCCACGGCCACGGACGTGCTGGTGCTCGCCGCTTTTGACCACGAGGAGATCGGGTCGGCTTCCACCACCGGCGCGGCCGGCCCCATCCTAGAGGATGTGCTGGGGCGCACCGCCTGTGCGTTGGGGCGCGATTTTGAGGAAACGAAGCAGATGTACGCGCGGTCTACCTGCGTCTCTGCCGACGCCGCCCACTCGGTGCACCCGAACTATGTTTCCCGGCACGATGCAGTGAACTATCCGGTGCTCGGCCAGGGGCCGGTGGCGAAAGTGAATTCCAACCAGCGCTACGCATCCAATGCGGTCACCGTAGGGATGTGGGAGCGCGCCTGCCGCGCCGCCGGGGTTCCGTCCCAGGTCTTCGCCGGAAACAACAACAGCCCCTGCGGTTCCACCATCGGGCCAATCACCGCGACCCGGCTCGGCATTGAAACCGTGGACGTTGGCATCCCACTGCTGTCCATGCACTCCGCGCGGGAACTCGCGCACGTGGCGGACATGAAGTGGATGGAGCAGGCGCTGTTTTCTTACCTGACGATGGCCGATTAAACTACAGCGCATGGCAAATTCCGGACCTTTCCAGGCGGGCGACCGCGTACAACTCACCGACGCGAAGCGTCGCCACTTCACCATCATCTTGGAGCCTGGCGGAAAGCTTCACACCCACAAGGGCATCATCGAGCACGATAAAATCATCGGCTCCTCGGAAGGCACCGTGGTGGAATCCGCCATGGGCGGCCAGTGGCTCTGCTTCCGGCACCTGCTGGTGGACCACATCCTGTCCATGCCCCGCGGCGCGGCCGTGATCTACCCGAAGGACACCGCCCAGATCCTGGTGGAAGGCGACATCTTCCCAGGCGCCCGCGTACTCGAGGCCGGTGCTGGCTCCGGTGCGCTGTCGATGGCGCTGCTGCGCGCAATCGGGCCTGAGGGGCAGCTGATCTCATACGAAATCCGCGAGGACCACCTGGAATACGCCGAGTCCAACGTTGACGGTTGGTTCGGCGGACGGCCTGCTACCTGGAGCCCACGTCTGGGAGACCTGCGTTCAGTTACGCTCGATGATCTCGGCGGCGAGCCGGTTGACCGCATCATCCTGGACATGCTCGAACCATGGGAATGCCTCGACGTGTGCTCTGCCATCTTGCAGCCCGGCGGCGTCTTTATGACGTACGTCGCCACCGTCCCACAGCTCATGAAAGTCATGGAAGGCATCCGCTCTTTGCGCTGCTTTACCGAACCAAAAGCGTGGGAATCCCTCGTACGCGAATGGAAGGTCGAAGGCCTAGCCACCCGCCCAGAACACCGCATGAACGCCCACACCGCGTTCCTCGTCTGGGCGCGCAGGCTTGCCGACGGCACCGTCGCCCCACGCCCACAGCGCCGCGGGCGGAAGTAGTTCTTAGGTAGCGTTGTGCCATGGATTACTACACATGGCGCATTTTACAGGACGAGTCGCAGCGCGACGTGTGCTGCGTTGATCTGCAAGATAAGGGACTTACCGCCGTTGGGATCCAGACCTGTTCTGAATACCAGGCGTCTTGGATGCTTGATGCCAGCACGGATTGGATCACGTCCCGGATCCATGTCCAGGTTCAGGGCGCGGGGTGGCAGCGGTCGCTGGAGCTCATTCGGGATTCCGACGGAGTGTGGGACCAGACCGTTTCGCTCAGTGGCATCCAGCCGGCCGAGGGGCCTGAGCCGGGAATTGCGCCCGGGACGGACCTGTCGTCGGCCCTTGATGTGGATTTGGGCAAATGCCCACTCACTAATGTGATGCCGATCCGGCGCCTCGGCCTGTTGTCTGGCGACGTGCCAAAAACGCAATTGATCATGGCGTGGATCGATATGCCTTCACTGCGCGTCATTGCCAGCGACCAGTATTACAGCTCTATTGATAGCCGCCAAGTCCGGTACGCTTCGGGCACTCGGGGTGTCGATGTTTCTCTCACGGTGAACGCAAACGGGGTCGTCACACAATACCCTGATTTAGCTCTTGTGTTCTAATTTATGCCGTGCTAAAATTAGGGTAATTTTTCGGGAGGGGGTTGCCATGATTAAGCAGGCTACAGCGCTGTTGGAGCAGGCGCTTCACGACGGCAACTGCTTCGAATCTTTTGGCGATCTACTCGCATTAAAAGAGATCGTGGCCCGACTCGAAACCCGCATGGCAGCAGGCAGGAGCCGCCGCGAACTAGAGAAGTCCGGCGCCAGCGCGTCGGAGGCCTACCGGATCGAACGAAGGGCCAACAACTGGTGGAACCCCGGAGTTCCAGTAGAGCACCAGGATCTTATCCTGGGCGCCATGGAAAAGTTGTCGTCATCATCTGATCGACGCACGGAAATCTACCAAGCTGCAGCGCATGCCGCGCTGAAGTCCACTCCACGCCAGACCCGTGATTACGCACGGAAACTCGTGCGGGAGGAAAACGAACGGCTCGCTCAGGATCCTTTTGAGGCATACCGCCAGCGTCGCTTCAGGCTCGGCGGATGCAAATTCAACGGTTACGCCCCCGCAGCCACCGCGGCGCTGTTTAAGTCTCTGCTCGACCAGGCTTTCCGCGCAGACAAGAAGTCCGCAGATCCCGAAGACGACCGACGTACCATAACCCAGCGCGAAGCCGACGCCTTCGAACAAGTACTCCGTTGGGCCTCCAGCGACCGCCGCAGCCACAACGGGCACTGCTGCCTCATCGTCAGCGTCACCGAATGGGACGAATTCGACTGGCGAGCCAAATTCGGCAGCAACGTCGGCATCGATCTCAGCCTCATGGACGTCGACTACATCCCAGTCCACGACCACAACGGGGCAGTAAAACAACTAGTCACAGGCAACAGAACCGCAAACTTCTACCAACGTCTCTCACTATTCGCCCGAGATGGCGTCTGCCAACATCCTGGGTGCAACGTGCCCGCCAGCAGATGCGAATCCCACCACGTGGTCCCATGGTCCCGAGGAGGCCCAACCTCACTAGACAACCTGAGTCTGCTGTGCCCCAATCATCACAGAATGGTGGACGATGGTTGGGTGGAAGACCACATCGAAATGAGCCTCGGTCGCCCAATCTTCGTCCGCCGGGATGGCACCCGAACACGCAACGAATCCCCAGCCGCCACTCGATCCGGTGGCTGGCAAATGGCCAAACCAGTGTTCACGCTATCGTAGAACCATGACTATCCCCACGCCCGAAGAAGCGCAGCACGCAGCAGAAGTGCGCCGCCTCAAAGGCCAGCTCCGCGAGCTCGCAGACCGCAACACCAAACTCGCCGAGCTACTCAAAGCATCCCGCGACAAACTAGCCCTCCTCTACGAAGAGATCGAGGGACTCAAAACCCCGCCCTCCACCTACGGAGTATTCCTTGAATACGCCGAAAACGGGCGCGCCGCCGAAGTATTTACCGGCAACCGCCACATGCGTCTCATGGTTGACCCAGCGCTGGCTAAAGAGTCCCTCACCCCGGGCATGAAAGTCCGGCTCGGAGAGGGATCCGTCGTCGTCGAGGCGTGCGGCTACTCCGAAGAAGGCAGCCTCGCAACCCTCACCGAACGCCTCGGCACCGACCGCGCCCTCATCGCCAACCAAGCAGGGGAGGAGCAAGTCATCCGCCTCGCCGCCAAACTACTCAGCGCAGAACGCAAACCTCGGCCCGGGGACACACTACTGGTCGATCAAAAATCCGGGTACGCCTTCGAAGTGATCCCCAAATCCGAAGTCCACCGCCTCGCCCTCGAAGACGTCCCCGACGTCACCTACGCCGACGTCGGCGGCCTCGACGAACAAATCGAGCACATCAAAGACGCCGTCGAACTGCCCTTCGCCCACCCAGACCTCTTCCGCACCTACGACCTGCACCCACCCAAAGGCGTGCTGCTGTACGGCCCTCCCGGCTGCGGCAAGACCATGATCGCGAAAGCCGTCGCACATTCCCTCGCCGAACGCCTCGGCGTCAAAGGTGGCTCCTACTTCCTTAACGTGAAGGGCCCCGAGCTGCTGAACAAGTACGTAGGCGAAACGGAACGCCAAATCCGACTCATCTTCGAACGCGCCCGGGAATTGGCCGCCGAAGGCCGCCCCGTCATCGTGTTCTTCGACGAAATGGAATCAATCTTCCGCACCCGCGGCTCCGGCGTGAGCTCCGATGTGGAAACCACCGTCGTCCCGCAGTTGCTCGCCGAACTCGACGGCGTCGAGTCCCTCTCCAACGTCATCGTCATCGGCGCCACCAACCGCGAAGAACTCATCGACCCAGCCATCCTCCGCCCGGGCCGCCTCGACGTGAAGATCCGCGTCTCCCGCCCCGGAAAAGAACAGGCCACCGACATCTTCGCCCGCTACCTCACCGACGGCATCCCCCTCGCACAGCCCGCCGCCTCACTCATCGACTCCGCCGTGGGTTACCTCTACCAAGACAAACCCTTCGTGGAACTCACCCTGCTTGACGGGACCAAAGAAACCCTGCACTACAGGGACTTCGTCTCGGGAGCGATGATCGCCAATATCGTCGGCCGCGCTAAAAAACTCGCGATCAAAGATCAGCTCTCCGGAGCAGGCCCTGGCATCACCGAAGCACACATCCTCGCGGCGATCGACATGGAAAACAAAGAAAACGAAGACCTGCCCAACACCTCCAACCCGGACGAGTGGGCACGCATCACCGGCCGCCACGGCGGCAAGGTCATCCAAGCAAAGATTGTGGGGTAGCACATGAGTAGATTCATGGGAACCGAAACTGAATACGGCATCGCCACCCCGGCAGACCCGTTACTCAGCCCCATCATTACCTCCACCCACGCGGTGGTGGGGTACGCGGCGTCGATAAGCGCCCGGCGTGCGCGCTGGGACTTCGAAGCCGAGCACCCCCTGCGGGACCTGCGCGGATTCGACCTCAAGCGCTACCACACGGTGCCGGTTATCGATCCGAACGCCGTCGGTGTGGCCAATGTTGTGCTCGGAAACGGCGCGCGCTTCTACGTCGACCACGCGCACCCGGAGTATTCCGCGCCGGAAACCACCAACGCCTGGGACGCCATGCTTTACGACGCCGCCGGGGACGTGATCCTGCGCGAGGCCGTCGCGGCCGTTGCGGAGCTGAGCGCTCAGGGGCTGTCGGCGCTCGATGGGCATGAGCCGTGCCCGGAACTGAAAATCTACAAGCACAACGTGGACGGCAAAGGCGCGTCCTACGGCAGCCACGAAAACTATCTCTACTCGCGAAGCACGGATTTTGATGTGCTGGCGGCTGCGCTGATCCCTTTCTTTGTGACGCGGCAAGTAATCATCGGTGCCGGGCGCGTCGGCCTCGGTGCCAGGGGAGAGCAGCCGGGTTTCCAGATTTCCCAGCGCGCAGACTACATCGAAACGGAGATTTCGCTCGAGACGACGCTGAACCGTGGCATCATTAATACCCGCGACGAACCACACGCCGACGAAGAACGCTTCGGGCGCCTGCACGTCATCATTGGCGACGCAAACATGTCGCAGACCTCAAACTTCCTCAAGCTGGGGATGACGGCGCTAGTGCTGGACGCTATCGAAAACGGGGTGTCCTTCGCCGACCTGACGTTGAAGGAGCCTGTGGCGGAAGTTTCACAGGTTTCCCGGGATCTCACGCTCACCCACAAGCTGGAGCTCAAGGACGGCCGCTCCCTCACCGCACTGGAGATTCTGCGGGAATACCACGCACGGGTCGCCAGCGGATCCCGGGAACACCAGCTGTGGGGCGAAGTCATGTCCCTGTTGGAACAAGATCCCCTCGCGACGAGCCACCTGCTGGATTGGACCGCGAAACTTGCCCTCATGCAGGGATTCATCGCCCGGGGCCTGACCTGGGATGACCCGAAACTCCAGCTCATCGACCTGCAATACTGCGATATTGACCCCGCCAAGTCGCTTTACCACGCCCTGGTGCGCAAGGGACGGATGCGAACCCTAGTGACAGAAGAGGAGATCGCTCACGCCGCCACCACACCGCCCCGCGACACTCGCGCCTACACCCGTGGCACGATGATGCAGCAACACGGCGACCGGGTGCAGGCCGCCAGCTGGGACAGCATTGTGATCGACAACCAGCGCATCAGCATGCCGGAAGTCGATTCCTACACCGCCAACGACCCGCGCGCCCTACACTTGATCGAAGGAAAGGACTAACCATGACTCAAAGCTACGCAGCCGGCGCCGGCACCCCAGACGACGATTCGCTCGACACTGCCGGGCAAGTCCAGCTGAACACGCAAGGCACCGATGATCTACTCGATGAGATCGACGGCCTGCTGGAAAACAACGCGGAAGAATTCGTGCGCTCCTACGTGCAGAAGGGCGGCGAGTAGCCCTTGCGCAGAATCATGGGGATTGAGACGGAGTACGGCATCATGGCCACGCTGCCGGGTGACGTGCCCCCGATGACGCCAGACGAAGTAGCGCGTTACATGTTCCGGCCGATCGTGGACAAGTATTCGAGCTCCAACATCTTTATCCCCAACGCCTCCCGCCTGTACCTCGATGTGGGATCCCACCCGGAGTACGCCACCGCGGAGTGCGACTCCGTGACCCAACTTCTGAACTACGACAAAGCGGGGGACCGGATCGTCGACGCTCTCGCGCAGGAGGCTGAGCTCGCCCTCGCCGCTGAGGGCAAGGCAGCCCAGATCTACCTGTTCAAAAACAATGTGGACACGCAGGGCAATTCCTACGGCTGCCACGAAAACTACCTGGTACCACGCAGCGCGGTGCTCAAGGTCCTCGGCCGCAAGCTCATCCCGTTCCTGGTCACCCGCCAGCTGATCGCCGGCGCCGGCATGATTTACCGGTCGTTCCTCGGCAGTGCCAGCTCACACTTCGGTACCGGCTGGTGCGTCTCGCAGCGCGCCGACCATGTGTGGGAGGGAGTGTCGTCTGCCACCACCCGCAGTCGCCCGATGATAAACACTCGCGACGAGCCACACGCTGATTCTTCCAGCTACCGGCGCTTGCACGTGATCGTCGGCGACTCCAACATGGCCGAACCTACGTTCGCTCTCAAGGTAGGGTCGACGCAGCTAGTGCTAGAGATGATCGAGGCGGGTGTCGACCTGCCAGACTTCGAGCTTGCCGACGACATTGCTTCTATTCGAGAAATCGCACGCGACATCACTGGCAGCACTGTCCTTGAGCTCAAGAATGGCGCCACGGTCACCGCCTTGAACATGCAGCGCGCCTACCTAGCCGCCGCCACCGAGTGGCGCGAGGATCCAGTCCTCGACCTATGGACCCGCACCTTGGATGCCATCGAAAGCGGTGACTTCTCCCAAGTAGACACCGAAATCGACTGGGTAATCAAAAAGAAGCTTATTGACCGCTACGTGGCCAAGTACGGCTGGGACCTGGACCATCCAAAGCTCGCCCAAATCGACCTGATGTACCACGACATTCGTCCTGGTCGCGGAATTTTCTCCGTCCTGCAAAACAAGGGGCTGGTGAAGCGGTGGACCACCGATGAGGCGATCGACCAAGCCCGCGTGCAGGCGCCCCAAACCACCCGCGCCGCGCTGCGTGGTAAGTTCCTGGCCAAAGCACTCGAAAAAGAAGCTTCGGTGACCGTCGACTGGATGCGCCTGAAGGTGAACCAGCCCGAACCACGCATGGTGGAGCTCGGCGATCCCTTTGCCGCCGTCGATACCCACGTCGATGAACTCCTGGAGTATCTGTGACAGAGAAAGACGCCGCCCTGGAGCGCCTCACCAACCTCACCTTCGCGTTCCTCAGCGCGAAACAGATGGGGCGCCAATTCCTCACCGCAGAGTGGGTGCACCGGAACGTCGACGGCTACCAAGACAAATCACCCGCTGCCTTCGACCGTGCCTTCCAACGCGACCGGCTCGCCCTGCAGAAAGTTGGCGTCCCCATCGAGGTCATCGCCGGCGAGGTCACTGGTTACCGCCTGCAGGAAGAGGACTATTCTCTCCCGGCAGTGAGCTTCACTCCCGAGGAAGCCACCGTTTTGGGACTCGCGGGGGAGCGCGGCCTCACCGGCGAGCTCGCCGTGTTCGGGCGTTCCGGCTGGACCAAAATCGCCGCCTCCGGCGCGTCCAGGTCCTTCGCCGGGGTGGACCGCATGAGCACCCACAGTGACCTCAGCAACCTGTCTGCTTCAACCCTCGACCACATCGTCGACGCCTGCAACCGCGGGCGACGCCTCATCTTCGACTACACCGCACACGCCGTCGCTGAACCAGTCACCCGTACCATGGACCCGTGGGGACTCGTCCCACTGCGTGGTCGGATGTACCTCGTAGGTTTCGACATTGACCGCTCCGACGTTCGCGTGTTCCGCATCACCCGCCTCTCCAGTATCAAAACTGTCGGCAAGGGCAGTCACCCACGCCCCGATGTTGATCTGCAACGCATCGTCGAGGACACCCTTCGCCGTGGAAAAGAACTAGTATCCGCCGTCGTCCAGATGTCCCCGGGCCTCGTCCCGGAGCTCGAGCACCTGGGTGAACGCTCGGGGGAGAGGGTGACGCTGACGGACGTCGACAAGCAATGGCTCGTACGGACCTGCGTCGGCAACGCCCCCGACGTGCTCGTGCTCTCGCCACCCGACGTGCGCGAATCGGTGATAGAAGGACTGCGTAATGTCACGAAAAAATGAACGCCTAGCCGACCTCGTCCGGATGCTCAACCTCCTGCCATACTTCGAGGCCCACCCCGAACGCACCGTCATGGAAGCCGCCCGAGACCTCGGCCGGGCCCCGGACCACATCATGGACGACCTCAACCGCCTCTGGTGCTGCGGTCTACCAGGCCTGATGCCGGGTGACCTAGTGGAAATGGAGCATGACTACCGCAAAGTGCGTGTCGACAACGCCCAAGGTATGGACCGCCCGCTACGCCTCACGACGACAGAAGCCGCCGCCCTGCTCCTGGCCTTGGAGAACCTAGAGGCAACGCCCGGACTTGTCGACAAGGCAGCAGTCACCAGCGCGGCGACGAAACTCCGCGGCATTATGGGCTCCGAAGTCGCTGCCGTCGTCGACGCCACCGCCGACGCCCCGGAAGATCCCATCCTCACCACCGTCCGCATCGCCATGGACGAAGGTAAACAACTGACCTTTGCCTACTTCTCGCAAACGACGTTCGACACCTCTACACGTGTTGTCTCTCCCGCACATATCTTCACCCGCGACGGATTCACCTACCTCACCGGCTGGGACCACGGTATTGATGCGCACCGCACGTTCCGAACCGACCGGATGAGCGACGTCACACTTACGGATGAAGCTTCACAGCCACATCTAGCGAAACTGTCCCTGTCCGCAACCGACCCGTTCGGATTTGCCCGAACCCGCAAGATGGCCACCGTCCGCGTCGCCCCGCACTACGCATGGATCGCAGACTACATTCCCCTCACACTCAGAGAAGCAGACACCACTGGGTGGATTTCCGGCACCATCCCCATAGGCTCCGAAGAGTGGCTCGTGCGGTTTGTGTTAGCCTGCGAAGGAAACCTCACTATCGTCGCCCCACAGGAACTCGCCGACATCGTCACGGAACGAGCGCAGGCAGGCCTCAGGGCGTATGATGAGCTGTTGTCACATTCTGATCGTTATAAGGGGTAACCACATGCCAAACCTTGGCCCCACTGAGCTGATTATCATCGCCGTTGTTCTGATTTTGCTGTTCGGCGCGAAGAAGCTCCCCGATGCTGCCCGTTCCCTGGGTCGCTCGATGCGCATTTTCAAGTCCGAAGTCAGGGAAATGCAAAACGATGGTCAGCCACAGCCACAGCCGCCTGCCATCGAGCAGCAGGGCTACCAGCACCCACAGCCAATCCAGGAACCAGAGCGGAACCCTAATCAGCAGCAGCACTAATGAAGAAACGTAACGCCGATGGGTCAATGACCCTCGTTGAACACATTCAGGAGTTACGTCGTCGCCTGCTGATCTCCATCGCAGCACTCGCCGTTGGCACTGTGATCGGTTTCATTTGGTACCAGCACTCCTTCTTCGGCGTGATCTCGCTGGGTGAGTTGCTGAAGGGCCCCTACTGCAAGTTGGATCCCGCTCTTCGTGCCGATTTCTCGCGTGATGGCTCGTGCAAGTTGTTGGCTACCGCACCATTCGAGATGTTCATGCTGCGCCTGAAGGTAGGCGCGCTGGCCGGAGCGGTGTTTGCCTCCCCGGTGTGGCTGGCACAGATCTGGGGATTTGTTACTCCCGGATTGATGAAGAACGAGCGTCGGTGGACGTTCAGCTTCGTGTCAATCGCGGTGCTGCTTTTCGTCGCCGGTGCCGGAATGGCTTACTTCGTCATGGCATATGGCTTGGAAGTCCTACTGTCAATCGGTAACGAAACCCAGACCACAGCGCTCAGTGGCGAACGGTACTACGGGTTCTTTATCGCCTTGCTCCTGGTCTTCGGGGTCAGCTTTGAGGTGCCACTGATTATTGTGATGCTGAATATTGCGGGCATCCTCGAATATGACGCCATTAAGGACAAGCGTCGGATCATCATTTTGTCGCTGTTCATTTTTGCGGCATTCATGACCCCAGGTCAGGACCCGATGTCGATGGTGGCGTTGGGTTGTTCTCTCGTGATTTTGGTGGAATTGGCGTTGCAGTTCTGTCGCCTGAATGACAAACGTCGTGACCGCAAGCGCCCAGACTGGTTGGATGAGGACGATGATTCCGCCGGTAGCCTGGAAAGTCCAGCACCGATCGAGAAACCGGTAGGGGACATTTCGGCTCGACCTGGCTCAGCTTTTGACGATGTTTTGTAGCCGTCGGCCACCGGCTTTTCGCGCCGCAGGGGAATCGTTTCTCCTGCGGTTTCCGTTTTTGTCCACCCATACCGGCATTCCATCCTCCATCTCCATGTGCTGTTTCTCATGGGTATCGTCATTACAGCCATGATGCGCTCGACAGAGCCAAACCAAGTTTCCGATATCAGTGAGGCCATTCCTGTACCACGGGATGACATGGTGTGCGTCGCAGCGGCTGGCCCGCACATCGCACCCAGGATGCTGGCACACTAGGTCCCGAGCGATAAGTCCGATGCGCTGCAAGAATGTGGCGGATCTATTCGCACTGTAAAGGGATGCTAATGCCCCGTTATGTGTATGCACTGCGATGTAGTCGACCAGTTTGTCTCCGGACAACATCGCTAGTTCGAACAGATTCAGATCGACTCCAACATTGGAACCAAACCTGGCTTCCAGATCGAATTCATCATCCTCGGTCACTGAAACCACGATTGCCGCATGGCCGGTGCTTTCTACTTGTTGGGCCGATGCCCATCGTAAAACCTGGTCGAATGCGTCAGCGCTGCGTTGATCCACGGTCCGGCGATCGTCATCGTGGCTTCTCCCCAAGTGGAATGCCCTATCTAACACCCCACGCAGCAGGGCCGCTGTGGCAGGAGGAAGGTAGCCCGAAATCCGGTATCCACCGTGTTCATCCGCTTCCCGCATTCGGAAACTTCGCTGCCGATACGCTTCCCACGGATCCTTGCCCAGACGTTGATTTTCCTGGCGCACGAGTTCTTTAGTGTGGCGGTGAGTTTGTCGCTCCGAGGACGTCCGTGCCGTTTCCGCCGCCTCGGCGTAGAGCTCCCTCGCTCTCGGCGATGATGACGATAATGCCTTCATCGCGCTTAAAATTCGGTCCTGGTGTCCCACTGGGATGTCCTCATCCCAAGGATTGTCGGCCCTGAGTAGCAGGGCACGGGCCGAGCTTCGGGACATTCCGGCGTCGATAAGCTCGCTAATGTCACGCCCTCGGGCAGTGTCGGTGAGCAGACGCGCAAGATCCTCGTATATGCCCAGGAGCAGTGGAAAGGCTTCGAATGAAGCTCCGGATACCAATGCGTGTTTGATGGCTAATTGTGCTTGTTCAAGTGTTCTCATGAACTTCCCCCGTATGAACTTTTCTACCTCCACCATACCATTGACATTTTAGAACGCAATAGCTAATTTAGAGATAACCAAGCAGGCCCCACAACTACATTAGAACGTCTGAACCAATCCCTTATTTAACAGGTAGATTAGTACATATGACACACCTCGCTGAGTTCACCGCGCATCTCAAGTTCCCGCTCGACGATTTCCAAGTGGAAGGCTGCCAAGCCGTCGAAGAGGGGCACGGCGTTCTCGTGTGCGCACCGACCGGCGCAGGAAAGACGATCGTGGGGGAGTTCGCCGTCTCCCTCGCTCTGAGTCGTGGGACAAAGTGTTTTTACACCACCCCAATCAAGGCCTTGAGTAACCAGAAGTTCCATGACCTGCGCAAAATCCACGGCGAGGATGCCGTGGGGCTACTGACCGGCGATGTATCCATCAACGGCGACGCCGAGATCGTCGTGATGACCACCGAGGTGCTGCGCAACATGATCTACGCCGAAAGCAGCAACCTCGATCGCCTCACCCACGTGGTGATGGACGAAATTCACTTCCTTGCTGACCAATCACGTGGCGCAGTGTGGGAAGAGGTCATCCTGAATCTCGACGAATCCGTGCAGATCATCGGCCTTTCGGCAACGGTCTCCAACTCCGAAGAGTTCGGCAATTGGCTGTCCACGGTGCGCGGGGATACCAAAGTGATTGTCACAGACAAGCGTCCCGTCCCGCTCGACCAATACATGCTGGTAGGACGCAAAATTTTCCCGTTGTTCGAAAATGCAGAGGGCAAAGTCAACAGGGATTTACAGCACTATATCCACCGCCTAGAATCAGGCCAGGCCCAGGATCAGCGTTCGCAGTACAACAAAGCAGCTGGATTTCGGTCTCGGTCGAAAGGTGGCGACAGGGTAGTGCGACGCTCCGGCGCCCCACGCGAGCAGGACCGATTCCGGCCCCTCGGCCGACCGGAGGTACTGCAGATCCTCCGGAACCAGAAGATGCTGCCCGCTATCACCTTCATTTTTTCTCGTGCCGGCTGCGACGGCGCACTCTACCAGTGCATGCGTTCCCAACTGACACTCACCAGTCAGGAAGAGGCAGAGCTGATCGCACAGATCGTTGACCAAGGCGTGGAAGGCATCCCGGAAGAGGATCTTAAGGTGCTTGATTTCCGCCGTTGGAAACAGGCACTCATGCGTGGCTTCGCCGCGCACCACGCCGGTATGCTCCCGGCGTTCCGGCATATTGTGGAGGAGCTCTTTGTCAAGGGGCTCGTGCGCGCGGTATTTGCCACCGAAACCCTCGCGATGGGCATCAACATGCCTGCCCGAACCGTGGTGCTGGAAAAACTTGTCAAATACAACGGGGAAGCCCATGTGGACCTCACTCCGGGCCAATACACACAGCTCACGGGACGAGCTGGTCGTCGCGGTATCGACGTGTTGGGCAATGCCGTCGTCCAGTGGGCGCCCGCCATGGATCCTCGCGCTGTCGCCGGATTGGCGTCCACGCGCACCTATCCGCTCAATTCGACGTTCGCCCCGGGCTACAACATGAGCGTGAACCTCCTCAAAACCATCGGCTACGAGCCCGCGCACCGCCTGTTGGAGAAGTCCTTCGCGCAGTACCAAGCGGACGGCTCCGTGGTGGACGAGGTTCGCGAGCTGGAACGCGCCGAGAAAAAGGTGGCCGAGCTACGCGCTGAGCTCACCGCCGCCATCACAGCGACCAACCCGCCGGCGCTTTCCGACGACCCCGTTACCGAGTTCCTGGACTACATGCAAATCCGTCGTGATTTGAAGGATGCTGAGCGAAAGGCCCGCAAGCACGGCATTGAAGAGCGTTACCGGGAAGTGGTGAAAGTCCTGGCGAAGCTACAAAACGGGCAGGTTATCGCTATGCCTGGTAAGCGGCAGCCCCTACTCGCGGTAGTGGTGTCCGCGGCAAACAACGCGCGCGACCCGAAACCGTGGATCATCATGGAATCGGGGTGGTCGGGCCGGGTCGATGCCGAGAGCTTCGCTATGCCACCGATCGTCATTGGCCAGATGCGGCTGTCGCGAGATGTCACTCACCACCCGAAGCGCCACGCGAAATACGTGGTGGATCAGTTCCGAGGCAATCATTACCCACGCCCGAAGAAGATGCGCATGGAGCCCCGAACCAGAGGCAACGAAGAAATAAACTTGCTACGGCAGCAACTTCGGAAGCATCCGGTCCATCAATGGCCAGATCTGGCGCAGCTAGCTAGGATTGGGGAGCGCCTTACACGTCGCACTCGTGACCTCACCCGACTTGAAAACCAAGTCTCCGCGGCCACCGACACCCTGGGGCGGACTTTTGACCGCATCTTGAACCTGCTGGAAGAAATGACTTACGTGGAATTCGATGACAACCGTGTCCCCGTCATCACCGATGAGGGCGAGCGCCTGGCACTGATCCACGGTGAAGCGGACCTGCTGGTGGCGCAGTGTCTGCGTCGCGGTATCTGGAACGAGCTCGACCCGGCAGAACTAGCCGGGGTGGTATCCATGTGTGTCTTCGAAAACCGCAAGGAGACCCAGGGGGAAGCAGAGGCTGCGACCGATGCGATGGCCAATGCGATGAACGCCACCTACAGTATCTGGACTGAGCTGGAATCTGATGAGCGTCGGCACCGCCTGCCCATAACCAAGATGCCGGAGGCCGGGTTTGCTCTCGCCATCCACCAGTGGGCGGCCGGCGCACCACTCGATTACTGCATGCAGGCCGCGGCTGCGTCCGGGGCTGAGCTGACGCCGGGCGATTTTGTCCGCTGGTGTCGCCAGGTGATAGACACCCTTGAACAGGTCAAGAAAACCGGATACACCGACACCATCCAAATCAATGCCCGTAAAGCCGTCGACGCTATCCGTCGCGGCGTAGTAGCGATCGGATCTTAACGCGATGAACAATTTTCTTAACCGTATTGAACGCGCCCGGGAACTCGCGCAGGCCCATGACCTCGGAGGTCTGGTATTCGGGCCAAGTGCGGAACTGGCTTACCTCACGGGCGCCTGGGAGCAGACCCATGAGCGCTTCTCCGGCCTCGTCATCCCGAACACCGGCGACGCCGTCTACATCGCGCCCATGGTAGACAAGGAATCGTTGCAGGTTCCGGTCCCCATCCTGGGGTGGGAGGACGGTAGGTCCCCGTACGCACTGGTGAAGCAGATTCTGGGCACCCCCAAGACCATTGGTGTGGGGTCCGAGCTCACGGCTGCGCACCTCCTCGCTATCCAAGACGAGCTGGGAACTACCGCTCGCCTAGCAACACCGCTGCTAGCTGAGCTATACATGCGGAAGGACCCAACGGAGATCGAACAACTTGCGGCTGCGGGCCGGGCCATCGATAGTGTGCACGAGCAGGTGCCGGGCTTGCTGGTGCCGGGCCGAACCGAGTCTGAAGTCGCGACTGATATCCACCGTCTCATCCTGGAGGCCGGCCATAGCGCCGTCGATTTCGTCATTGTGGGATCGGGTCCCAATGGGGCCAACCCGCACCACAGCTACTCGGATCGGGTGCTGCAGGACGGCGATGTGGTGGTCGTCGACATTGGTGGCACGTGGGGCGATGGGTATCATTCGGACTGCACGCGCACCTACTTCCTCGGGCAGCAGCCAGACTGGTATCAGGTGCTGCGAGAGGCTCAAGAGCTCGCGGTGGCAGCGGTAAGGCCAGGCGCGACGGCAGCGCTTATCGACGCCACTGCCCGCGATCACATCGCAGCAGCCGGATACGGGGACTTTTTCACCCACCGGACGGGCCACGGCATTGGCCTTTCGCTTCACGAGGAGCCATTCATCATGGCAGGCAATGATCTGGTGTTGGAGCCAGGCATGACGTTTTCGGTGGAGCCAGGCATCTACCTGCCGGGGGAGTGTGGCGCACGCATCGAGGACATTGTGGTGGTGACGGAAGAAGGGGTAACACGGCTCAATCAGTGCCGGATTTGGTAACTAGCTCATGACAGTTCTTATTCTCGGTGCCACCAGCGACATCGGTGGTGAGATCGCCCAGCGCCTCTGCAAGGACCAGACCGTGGTCCTGTGTGCCCGCCGCCCCGAGGCCATCCCAGAGTTGCCAGAGGCCAAGGAAGTCCATGTGCTGCCGTTCGAGGCCACGGATCTTTCATCTCATCGCTTCGTGGTACAGGAGGCCACAAACTTTGGTCCCATCACGCATGCAGTGGTGTGTTTCGGGATTCTGGGTGATCACGAGCGTGCCCTAAGAGATGAAGCGCACGCCGCGGAGATCGCCACCGTCGATTACACGGCCCAGGTCAGCATGCTCACGGTGCTGGCGGATATCTTGCGACAGCAAGAGGTTTGCTCGACGGTTTACGCGTTTTCCTCCATCGCGGGGTGGCGCGCCCGCAAGGCAAATTTCGTTTACGGTTCCACCAAGGCGGGGTTGGATGCGTTTTGCCAGGGCCTTATGGACGAGTTGCATGGCACCAATGTGTCGCTGGTATTGGCCCGGCCGGGGTTCGTGATCGGTTCGATGACGACAGGAATGAAGCCAGCGCCGATGTCGGTCCGTTCAGAGGAGGTTGCTCGGGCCGTCGTTAGGCAGCGGCGTAGTGGCACTGTGTGGGTTCCCGGCCGGTTGCGGGTGTTGGCGTGGGTGATGAAGCTCGTGCCGAGACCCCTGTGGCGCCATATGCCACGCTAGAATTTTGGTTATGACCAGCCCGGCAGTAGCTCACGAAGAACCCGCCCGCCCGACACTTTCCGCGGTGGACCCCGATTTTTCGGTGCGGATTCCCTATACCGGGGTGACGGTGGTGGGGATCAATCCGGGTGGGTTCGATGACCTGTCCGGCCGGGCGCAGCGCGCGATCCACGACGCTGGAGTGGTCATCGGGTCGCCCCGCCAGCTCGATCTGCTGCCGGTGGGGCTGTCCGCGGTGCTCAAGGCGTGGCCGTCGCCGCTGGTTCCAGCTATACCGGGCATGCTGGCGAACTGGCGCTACCAAAATATTGTGGTGCTCGGCTCCGGGGACCCGATGTTCCATGGCATTGGCAGCACCTTGCAGCGGGAGTTCGAGGGGCCGTTCAGTGTGATCCCGGCGCCGTCGTCGGTGTCGCTCGCCTGCGCGGAGCTGAAATGGTCGCTGAACAGCACTGACGTGGTGTCGCTCGTGACTAATGAGGTCGCTGCGATCATCCCGGTGCTGGATAAGGGGCGGCCGTTTTTGGTGCTGGGTCGCGACCGCACCACGCCCGGGCTGATCCGCCAGCTGTTGGTTGAGCAGGGGCAGGGCGATGCTGAGGTGACGATCCTCAGTGATCTGGGTGGCCCCGACTGCACCATCGCTACGACGCGAGCCGATGAGCTGCGCGCACCCGATAGTGCCCTAAACGTCATCGCGATCACCCCGGTGGCCTCCCGCTCGCTGGTTCCCGGGTTGCCCGACGACTCCTACGACACGGACGGGCAGCTCACTAAGCAGCATGTTCGTGCCCTGACCATCGCAGCCCTCGAACCGGCGCCAGGCCAGTTACTTTGGGACGTCGGCGGTGGTTCCGGTTCGATCGCCATCGAGTTCCTCCGCTCCACTCCCGGCACCCGCGCGATCTGTTTCGAGCAGTCGGATTTACGTCGCGCCCGCATCCGCGCGAACGCACTCCACCTCGGCGTGCCACACCTTAAGGTCAAGGGCGCGTTCCCCACGACTGCCCCCACCCCAGACGTGGTATTTATCGGCGGCGGACTCACCGCCCCGGGCGTGTTCGAGAGCTGCTGGGGCGCGCTTCACGACGGCGGAACCCTGGTCGCTAATGCCGTCACCCTGGAGTCTGCATCATTGTTATACGATCTGCACGCCCAGTATGGGGGCTCGCTCACGGAAATTTCGGTGGCTCATTGCAAGGACGTTGGTGCGTTCCGTGCGATGAAGTCGGCGCTACCCGTGCTGCAGTGGAAGGTGACTAAGCAGCTATAGTTGCTTGCATGACGGTTTACTTCATCGGTGCCGGCCCCGGCGCGGCTGACCTGCTCACTATTCGTGCTGACAAGCTGATTCGCAGCTGCCCAGTGTGCCTGTACGCGGGCAGCATTGTGCCGCAGGAGGTGCTGGCGAATGTGCCGGCCGACGCGGAAGTAATCAACACCGCGCGGATGCCACTCGATGAGATCACTGCAATTCTCCAGCGTGCCCACGAAGAGGGTAAAGACGTCGCGCGACTGCAGTCGGGGGACCCGTCCGTGTATTCGGCGCTCGCGGAGCAAGCTCGACGCCTGGTGGAGCTGGAGATCGACTACGAGATCGTTCCCGGGGTGCCGTCGTTCGCGGCGGCGGCAGCGTCTCTTGGGCACGAGCTCACGGTGCCAACCGTAGGGCAGACGGTCATCCTCACCCGCGTTTCGGGTCGAGCCTCCGCCATGCCGGAGGGGGAGGACCTGGCGACGTTGGGGCAGTCCCAGGCGACGCTGTGTATCCACCTGGCGGCCCATGATATTAAACGGGTGGTGTCGGAACTGGTGCCGAACTATGGCCCCGATTGTCCAGTGGCGGTCGTCGCGTTTGCTTCCCGGCCGGAAGAACAGATCCTGCGTGGCACGCTTTCAGATATTGCTGAACAGGTTAAAGAGGCTGGGATTTCCCGGACTGCAATGATCATCGTCGGCAAGGTGCTGGGGGCGTCTGGTTTCCCGGATTCTTTCCTGTATTCCGACGATCGGCCTCGTGATGCGCACGGAAGGACCATCCCATGCGCGCACTAATCCTCGGCGGCACCGGCGAAGCCCGCGAACTGGCTCGCCTGATGATGGGCCAGGGGTGGTGGGTCACGTCCTCGCTGGCAGGGCGTGTTTCCAACCCGCACCTTCCGGTCGGTGAGGTACGCATTGGCGGCTTCGGCGGCCCCGCCGGAATGGCTCGCTGGATTTTCGAAAACGGGGTAGAAGTCGTCATCGACGCCACCCACCCCTTTGCCGAGCGCATATCGACGTCCGCTGCCGAGGCCTCCCGTGCCTCAGGTGTGCCACTCATTTGCCTGCACCGGCCGGCCTGGACTCCTGGCGCGGGGGACAAGTGGATCCCGGTGTCTTCCATGGAGGAAGCTGCGTCGGTGGTAGCTCGCGACCACCACCACATCTTCCTCACCATCGGCCGCCAGCAGCTCGAGCCATTCGCGAACGATCCGCACAATTTGTATGTGATCCGGTGCGTCGAGAAGCCATCAGTGACGTTGCCGCCGCGCCACCGATTGATCTTGTCTCGCGGCCCGTTCGACGTCGCGGGCGAAAAAGATTTGATGATTGGCAACCAGATCGACGTGCTGGTGACCAAGAACTCCGGCGGGTCACTCACCGAGGCGAAGCTGGAGGCAGCACGATCTCTCGGTATTCCAGTAGTGATGGTTGAGCGACCACCGCTGCCAGGGGGATCGCGGGCCTATGTGGTGCACACGCCGGTTGAGGTACTGCGGACGCTCAGAGAGATCTAGCATGTCGGATTTGATAGTGGAAACTGTACAGAACACCACGTTTTCGTCAGTTTGCGTTACCAAATTCGACACCCCTAACCCTCTCTAGACCGAGCGGTCTTGATAACTCTTACCCTAGTAGACCATGCTGTCTTTATGGCTACTCTTGATCTTTGGCAACTCGCAACCTCTCTACGCACCGACCACACGTTCGTTGACCTCACTCATTCCTTCCATGCCGGACAACCAAAGTTCTCGGCACTTCCAGACGAAACGCGTACTCGGCTTTTTACCGTCGCTGAGCACGGGTTCGAGATCGACCAGTACCAGTTCGTCGGCCAGTGGGGCACCCACGTAGACCCACCGGTTCATTTCGTGCAGAATGCTCGGCCCCTGGACCAAATACCGGTGACCGAGATGGTCCTACCCCTGGTCGTACTCGACTTCTCTGAGGAAGTTGCTGCGAACCATGACTTCACCCCAAGTATCGAGGATGTCCTGGCCTGGGAGGAAAGAAACTGCCAGATCCCGGAAGGTGCTTTCGTCGCCTTCCGGAGCGATTGGCACAAGCGCTGGCCAGATGCAGCAGCCATGGCCAACGCTGATACCGAAGGCGTCACTCACTACCCAGGGTGGAACGTGGAGGTGGTGCAATGGCTCGTCGACAAGCGCGGCATCTCGGCCATTGGACACGAAACCACCGACACCGACCAGGGCGTCGTCGCAGCGCAAGGCTCCTTGCCGACGGAGCTGTACGTCCTCGGCCAGGATAAATGGCAGATCGAACTGCTGGCGAACTTGGACCAGGTTCCGGAAACCGGCGCGCTGATCGTCGCATCATGGCCGAAACCGCTGGAGGGGACAGGATTTCCGGCCCGCGCTTTCGCTGTGTTGCCGTAACCACACGGTGAAGTAATCAGCCCCAGTTTGAGGCGATGGACACGTGTATCGCAATACGATACGCTAGTTGCGTGATCGTCAGTTTCCAGCACCGCGGACTGGAAGAGTACTTCAAGACCGGGTCTAAGCGAGGCATACAGCCACAACATGCAAACAAACTGTCACGTGTGCTCTCCGTCCTCGATCAAGCGACCACGATCGAGCCAATCCTTCGGATTCCTGGATATCGGGCGCATGAATTGGTCGGCGATCGCAAGGGATTTTGGTCAGTGAGGATCACCGGAAACTGGCGAGTCATCTTTCGGTTTGTAGGCGAAGATGTCGAGTTAGTCGATTACCTTGACTACCACTAAAGGAGGTTTTCAAATGTTCAACCCAGTTCACCCAGGTGAGGTCATCCGTGAGGATGTGCTCAGCGAACTAGAAATCTCCGTTGCGGAGGCAAGCCGTCGACTTGGGGTTTCCCGGGTTGCACTGAGCCGGGTTCTGCACGCACACGCTGCGGTCACCCCGGCACTCGCTATCCGTTTCGAGGCTGCAGGCGTCGGCACGGCCAAACTGTGGCTGGATATGCAGACCGCCTACGACCTCGCTCGGGCAAGGGAGGCCGGGCAGCCGGTCGTCGAAAAGCTTGTCGGCTAGCCCTCATACCTGCGGGAAGTAAACACCCGCGGCCCATCTGGCCCCTCGTAGACATGGGTAGTGGAGGCGCCGATGATGACCATGGTGCGCATGTCGACAATCGAAGGGTCGAAGTCTCGCAAATTAGTGACCACCACAGACTCCTCTGTGGATCCCACCGCACGGGCCACAATCACCGGAGTTTCCGGCGCCTGATACTCAGCGACGATGTCGCGCAGCTGTGCCACCTGCTCCCGGCGCGTCTTTGAGGCCGGATTGTACACAGCGAAAGCCATATCTGCGCTGGCCAGGGCGCGAATCCTTTTCTCAATCACCGACCAGGGCTTGAGGCGATCGGAGAGCGAAAGCATGCCGAAATCGTGCCCTAGTGGCGCGCCCACTCGGGATGCCACCGCCTGAGCTGCGGTCATGCCTGGCACAATACGTACTGGAACGTCACGCCACAGGTCATCGTCGGCGGTCTCGAGCACAGCTGCAGCCATGGCAAATACGCCTGGATCACCGGAAGAAACCACGGCAACCCGGGCACCACGCTTAGCCATATCCAGCGCCATCGCGGCGCGCTCCGCTTCCACCTTGTTGTCCGACAGGTGTCGGTGCTGCCCCTCCCGGACCGGGACACGATTGACGTAGGTGGAGTAACCAACAATGTCGGTGGCCTGCGCCAACTCGGCGGCAACCTCTGGCGTCGTCCAGCGCTCTGCACCAGGGCCGAGCCCCACGACGACGACCTCGCCACGGGGTTCCGGGGCCGGGGAGATCACGCGGGACGGCACAACCACGCAGGCGAAATACGGCACCTCGGTGGCCTCGAGGACAGGCACCACTCGTTCCCCCGACATGGTGGCGCGGATAACCACATAGGCACGCTCGGCCAAACCCGTTGTCACCAACGCCTGCTTAACCTTCTCAAACGTTCGCCCCAGCTTCATGATCACAGCGGTATCCGTCAGCGCAAGGCGATGCACCAGCTCCTGCTCCGGGAGGGTGCCCGGAAGAATCGTGATGACTTCGTCGTCCTCAGCTAGCGGCTGCTGCAACACATCCACAGTCGCGGTAATGGAAGGGATACCGGGAATTACACACGTCTGCGACGCAAATTCCGTCAGCGTGCGATGCAGGTGCTGGTATGAAGAATACAGCATCGGGTCTCCGAGAGATAGGATCGCAACCGATTTACCCTCCTGCAGGTGGCAAGCAAGCCGCTCGGTGGCATCCACGTAGAAATCGGCCAAGGCGCCAGCGTAGCCACCAGGATGGTCAGTGGCCCCCGTGGTCACCGGGTACTCCAGCAACTCATGGATCTGACCTTCGCGGAAGTGCTCGCAGGCAATCGCTGCCGCCGTTGACGGCTTACCCGGCGCAGCGTGGTAGGCCACCACGTCCGCACTTTCGATCGCTTTCACAGCCTTGAGGGTCAGCAGCTCCGGATCGCCGGGGCCAACTCCGATGCCATACAGTGTGCTCATGGCAGAATCTCCTGGTGGGTTGCCAGCGCATTAATGGCGGCGCAAGTAATCGCAGAGCCACCACGACGGCCATGCACCGTCAGGAATTCAATCCCCAAATCAGCTGCTGCGTTGGCCAGATCAGCCTTGGATTCCGCAGCCCCAACAAAACCAACCGGGATACCGAGAACTGCAGCCGGGCGTGGCCGCGACTCGTCCTCCGCCAACCACGTGAGCAAATGAACAAGAGCGGTCGGCGCATTACCGATCGCCACCACAGCGCCGTCAAGAACTGGCTTCCACAGCTCAACCGCCGCAGCAGAACGGGTCGTACCAAGCTTTTCAGCAAGCTCCGGTACTTCAGGAGAACGCAGGAAGCACAAGACCTCATTGTCAGCAGGAAGGCGCTTGCGCGTCACACCCGAGGCAACCATGTTCACATCCGTGATAATCGGCTTACCAGCCTCCAGGGCGCCCCGGGCAGCTGGGACTAACCCAGCAGAAAACTCAATGTCATCCGCTAAATCCGTCTGTCCCGCAGCATGAATCATGCGCACCGCAACCTGAGCCTGCAGTTCATCGAACGCGGACAAATCCGATTCTTCCCGGATCATGGCAAAGGACTGGCGATAAATCTCGTTACCGTCGGTGATGTACTCGTGCATGACTACTAGATTAGCGCGGTCGGATTTGTGGTTCCGGATGGCCGAAATGGGGGTAGTTTTTGGTCAAACGGCGCCAGAAATTCAGCAGCTACTAGACACCTCATACTCTCCATCGCCCCGCGCCAAGTAATCGGTGTATGCCACGCGCGGGTGCCCACATCGGCGCTCGCAGCCGGAGAAATGCGTGCGTTCACTCGCCCCGCTGGCCATCAGCTGGAGGGCGTCGCGGCGGACGTCATCCCGCGATTTTGCGCAACCCGGCAGTCCCGTGCACGCCGTGACCAGCAGGTGAGGGGAGTGGGCGTCGAAAATGAGCCCCATCGGTGCGAGTACTTTCGCTACCGCTTCGGCTTCCCCTTCGTCGAGGTCGTGGACGAGCACGCTATGCCACGGCGTGACCTGCACAGGCTTGTCGACGGCCCGCAACAGCTCCGCTACCTTGGCCGTGATCACGCCAAACGGCAGGCCCGCACCGAGGGAGACAGTGCCATTTTCGCGGTCAAACCAGCCGATGTGAGTCGGTTCTTGCGACTCAACGGCAGCAGTATCGTAGGTGTTGAACTCGGGCTTTTCGGCAACGCGCCATTTGTCGCCCCGGGTGCGTTGCCACTTCAGGGCCAGTTCGGCTAGCTCAGTGGCAGGGTTGGTGAGGACGTGCGTGGTGAGTTGCCCGCCTAGTATGAGCTGATTCGAGGGACTGAACACGCCAAAATCGGGCTGCTGTGCCAGGATCGCGCCGTCGCCACCGTCGATACCGAATAAGGTACGGCCCGAAAGTCCAGCAAGTTCCGCCTCGGCGAGCAGGGCTTGATCCAGCTCAACCACGAGTTCGTCCAGGCCGGCAAGGGGAGTGGCGATGATGTTGCGGATCTTGTCGTGGGGGATGCTGGGGACGAATCCGGCTGCGAGGACGGCCGTCGTGAAGCCTGCTTCGTCGGTAATGCCACGGATCTGCACGTTGCCGCGGGTGGTGAGGTGGATGTCGCCGTCGCCAAAGTCAGCAGATGCCTGTGCGAACTGCGCAAACTGTGTGGCGGACATCATGCCGCCGGGGAAGCGCACTCGGCCGATCGATCCATCTGAGGCGTGGTGGAAGGTTAGGGCTCCGGGGCACCCGTCGGATCGGGTGCGGTCACCAAGCCCCAGGTCGCAGGCTACTTTTTCGGTCGAAGCGTGTTGAGGCAGAGTCATAGACTCTATTTTATGGCTGTCGCCTCCCCAACGGGACGCGTCACAATACGCAGCCGAGGGTTCTTCAGCTCGCCAGACTGCGCGACCGTCTCCTGGAACACCTCTAGGAGCTGTTCGGCAATCTCGAGGCTCGGCGCCCACGTGCTGAGGTCCTGCCAATCCGGGGTGATGTCGTCGGCCGCTTGGATAAAGAAACGTGTTTCCATGGGGACCACTATAGGGTGGAGGCATGAGGCTCCGACGCTACCGGCTTTCCGACGTGCAACTGCTCGCGCACGTATCCGCCCCGTTGCGCAGGGACTTCATCCGGTTTCTCCTGCGTAGGCAGCCCGTGCGCCGCACAATCATTGACGATGTGAAGGTGCCGAACTTTGGTGGTTCGGAGCGCGTGTTCGGAATGGCCCCAGGCACTGTCACAGAGGTCGGCCCTTTGCGTTTCCTCGGTGCCCGCGAGCAGGCTCAACGGTTCGAATATGTCACCACCGATTCACATGGCCGCCAGCTCACGGCTACGGGCGGGCTGATCCGCTCAGCCGCCTCCTGGCCATATGGTGAGCGCCCGGTCATCGGGTTCGCCCCGTCCACTCAGGGTGTGGCGCAGCACTGCGACCCGTCCCACAGCTGCGCCATCGGCCTCAAGGTGTTTCTGGACAAACCGCGCGACGCCATCATGGCTTACGAACTACCTGTCATGCTCGCGTTCCTACGCCAAGGCTGCGACGTGGTGTTTATCGATTACCCGCGTGATCCCGACGCCGCTATCCAGTATTACGTCGACCACATCGCCGCTGGTCAATCACTCTATGACGCGCTGCGCGCTTCCCGGACGCTAGGCATTTCCGATACGCAGCAGATCGGATTGTGGGGATTTTCCCAAGGCGCCGGGGCAGTGGGGTGGTGCGTGGAAAACCCGCAGCTCCCGGCGCGCGCGGCAGTGGTGGGCGCCCCACCGAGCACGCTTCTCGACGTCATGTCCCACGTTGACGGTTCCCTTGTGGTTGGAACGTTGGCCTATTCGTTCATGGGGCTGATGGCAGAAACTCCCGAGCTCTGGGAAATCCTATGGCCCCTGCTCAACGAGCATGGTCGGCGCCAAGTACTTGCCAATATCGGCACCTGCGCGGGCGGAACAGTCCTGGCCAGTGGGTGGGAACATACCCGTAAGTGGACCGTAGACGGCAGATCGTTTTCCGAGGTGGTCAGCGAGATTCCGCTGGTGCGCGCGGCGCTCGAGCGACAGGAATTAGGGCACTGCCCTCCGGCGATGCCGGTGAGACTGTGGGGTTCCCGCAACGACGACGTGATCCCCGTGGAACAGGTGCAACGGCTGCGGGATAGGTGGTCGGCTTTGGGAGGTGCTGTGTCCTATACCGAATCACGGTTGGTCCGACTTCCCGGTAGGACCTCCCTCAACCACTTCCTCCCGTACTATCTTTCGGTGCCGCAGCAGATGGAGTGGTTGCTGGAGAGGCTGCACTAATTCGGAAATATATTGCCGACATGGCAGATCTTAGTTCCCCTGAAGCCACATCTATCGGCCAAGCGATACGAGACATGCGCAAGCGCTATATGCTCACCCAACAGCAACTCGCGGAAATGACCGGCATTTCGGACCGGACCCTTCGCGACATCGAAAAAGGGACAGGAACGCCCAGCATTGGAGCAGTCTTAACAGTACTTAACACTCTTGGTCTCAGAATCGAGATACTCCAGTGATCCATGTGGATGAACTGAAGTTTGTTTCTGTCGCAGATGTGTAAAAACGGGGTGTTTGCAGGACATCTCCGTCGCACAGACGCTGGCGAAGTTGTATTTGAGTACTCACCCAAATATTCCGGACCGGACATCGCACGCCAAAAACGTTTCGATCCTCCAGCAGGATGGCCGTTGGGATGTTGCTCCTATGTACGACGTGCCGTGCACAGCGTTCTACCGAGATTTCACGATGGCGTTGCCCGTCAATGGAAAAACTAAGGACTTGAAGCGCCAGGATTGGTTAGACTTTGCGCACTCGATTGGGCTACCGCCAGCGGCAGCAGCGGCGTCGATAAGGCTAGTGCTCGGTGCTGTCGCTGACATTGATCTTTCCTTGCTTCCTTTCACCGGCTCCCCTTTAACTGGTGCGGAACGTGAGCTTCGCCACCGCCGATACCAGGTCGAGGAATAGCAATCACGTACCATGAGGGGAACGCCACACGCATTGGCCGTGGGAAGTTCAAGAATCCGGTGCAAGTCCGGGCGGTCGCGCCACTGTCACAGTCAGACCTTGAGCTCCCGTTATCGCGGCGCAGCGACCAGGGCGCGAAACCCTTAACCACTGCACAGAAAGTTTGTATCTAGTGATTGCACTGCTATCCACCTCGGACACTGATCTGCTGTCTGCAAAGGCCGCGAATGAGGCCGAGAACGTCGAGTTCACGTTCGCCAACCCTATGTCCCTCAAAGCCGACCAGATTGGGCAGTGGCTTGAGGGGTGCGACATCGCCGTCGTGAGGCTGCTCGGCGGTAAGCGCGCCTGGGAAGAGGGCCTGGACGCCGTCCTCAAGACCGGCATTCCGACCATCGTGGTCTCGGGTGAGCTGGCGGTGGACGCCGAGCTGACCGAGCTGTCCACCGTCCCGGCAGGCGTCACGACGACCGCCCACACGTATCTTGCTGAAGGCTCCGCCAAAAACTTGGAGCACCTGTACCGCTTCCTCTCGGACACGATTTTGCTCACCGGCTACGGCTTCGACGAGCCGGAGCACATGCCGATGTGGGGTCACCTGGAGCGCGACACCTGGGCTGCTGACCACGCCCCGGTCGGCCCCCGCATTGCCGTACTCTACTACCGCGCCCAGCACCTGGCCGGCAATACGGAGTACATCAAGGCGCTGAGCCGCGCGATCGAAGAGCAGGGGGCGACCGCTGTTCCGATGTTCACGGCCTCCTTGCGCCAGGCGGCGCCGGAACTTCTGGCGGAACTGGCCACCATGGACGCTGCCATCACCACCGTTTTGGCAGCGGGTGGCACCAAACCTGCCACCGCACAGGCCGGTGGCGACGACGAAGCCTGGGATGTGAAAGAACTCGCGGCGCTGAACATCCCGATCATCCAAGGCCTCGCGCTTACCACGCCGCGCGCCACGTGGGAGGAGAACGACGATGGCCTGACCCCGCTGGACGTCGCGACGCAGGTGGCCGTGCCGGAATTTGACGGGCGCATCATCACCATCCCGTTTTCCTTCAAGGAATTCGACTCCGATGGCCTCATCGCCTACGTCCCAGATGAGGAACGCTGCGCGCGCCTAGCAGGGATCGCGGTCAAGCACGCAAGGCTGCGGTCGCTAGATAATTCCGAGAAAAAGATTGCCGTCATGCTCTCGGCGTACCCAACCAAGCACGCCCGTATCGGCAATGCCGTCGGCCTGGACACCCCAGCATCCACGCTGCGCGTCCTGCGCGCTCTCGAGCAAGCAGGCTACAACCTCGGCGACGTTACCCAGATCCCGGGCTACACCGAGATGGACGGCGACGCCTTCATGCACGCCATCATCGAAGCCGGCGGCCATGACCCAGAGTGGCTCACCGAGGACGTGCTGGCCAACAACCCGCTGAAACTGCCCCGTGAGCAGTACCTGGAGTACTTCGCTACCTTGCCTTCAGCAGTGCAAGAGGACATGACCGAGCACTGGGGCGCCGCCCCCGGCACGCACTACGTGAACCCGAACACGGGGGAGATCTACATTGCTGGCCTGCAATTCGGCAACGTTGTGGTCATGGTCCAGCCACCACGTGGCTTCGGCGAAAACCCGGTCGGCATCTACCACGACCCTGACCTGCCAGCGAACCACCACTACCTGGGTACCTATCACTGGCTGCGCAGCGTGTTCGGAGCCGACGCGATCGTCCACATGGGCAAGCACGGCAACATGGAATGGCTGCCAGGCAAGACCGTCGGCATGTCCGCCGAGTGCTACACCGACCAGGCGATCGCGGACATCCCACTGATCTACCCGTTCCTGGTCAACGATCCCGGTGAGGGCACCCAGGCCAAGCGCCGCGCCCACGCCGTGCTGGTGGACCACATGATCCCACCGATGTCCCGCGCCGAGTCCTACGGCGACATCACCCGCCTGGAACAGCTGCTGGACGAGCACCAAAACATCTCCGCCATGGACCCAGCGAAGCTCCCAGCCATCCGCCAGGAGATCTGGACCCTCCTCACCGCCGCGAAAATGGACCAGGACCTCGGCTGGGACGAACGCCCAGACGAGGACGTTTTCGACGACATGCTGATGCATATCGACGGCTGGCTCTGCGAAATCAAGGACGTCGCCATCCGCGGTGGCCTGCACATCCTAGGTCAACCGATCGAAGAGGAAATGCTCATTGACCTGGTGCTCGCGATGCTCCGCGCCCGCCAGCTGTGGGGCGGCGAGCAATCCGTCGCGGGCCTGCGCGAGGCCTTCGGCCTGTCCGAGTCCGGGGACGAATCCCGCGCACGGGTCGACGAAGTGGAAGCAAAAGCAAAGGCACTCTTGGAAGCTCTGTCTGCAGAAGGATGGGATCCACGGGCCGTCGATAAGCTCGATGCCCCGGAGGCAGCACGCGACATCCTGCGCTTCGCCTGCACCGAGATGGTGCCGCGCCTGGAGCAAACCCCACGCGAGATCGACCAGGTGCTGCGCGCCCTGAACGGCGAGTTCATCGAGGCCGGGCCGTCAGGCTCACCAATGCGCGGCCTGGTGAACGTCCTGCCGACCGGCCGCAACTTCTACTCCGTGGACCCGAAGTCCATCCCTTCGCGTCTGGCGTGGGAGACCGGAACGTTGCTGGCGGATTCGTTGCTGCAGCGCTACCTGGGCGAGCACGGCGAATACCCGGCCTCCGTCGGTCTGTCCGTGTGGGGCACCTCCGCCATGCGCACCTCCGGCGACGACATCGCCGAGGTCTTCGCGCTGCTGGGCGTGCGCCCCATCTGGGACGAGGCATCGCGCCGCGTCATCGACCTGTCCGTCATCCCGCTGGAGGAACTCGGCCGCCCGCGCATCGACGTCACCGTCCGCATCTCCGGCTTCTTCCGCGACGCCTTCCCGCACGTCGTGGCACTGCTTGACGACGCCGTCCAGCTCGTCGCCGGGTTGGACGAGCCGGCGACGGATAACTTCGTCCGGGCGCACGCTACCGCTGGGAAACCAGTCCGTCGCATCTTCGGTTCCAAGCCCGGCACCTACGGCGCTGGCCTGCTGCAACTGATCGAATCCGGCAACTGGCGCGACGACCAAGACCTCGCCGAGGTCTACACCACCTGGGGCGGCTACGCCTACGGTCGGGGAGTGGACGGCGTGGAGGCTCGGGACGAAATGCGCGAGGCCTACCAGCGCATCTCCGTCGCCGCGAAAAACGTGGACTCCCAGGAACACGACATCGCCGACTCCGATGACTATTTCCAGTTCCACGGTGGCATGGTCGCCACGGTGCGTGCACTGACCGGCAAGGATCCGGAGGCGTACATCGGCGATTCCACCCGCCAAGAAACCGTCAAGACCCGCACCCTGCACGAGGAATCCCGCCGCGTGTTCCGCGCGCGCGTGGTCAATCCGCGCTGGCTGGAAGCCATGCGAAACCACGGCTACAAGGGCGCCTTCGAAATGTCAGCCACCGTCGACTACCTCTTCGGATACGACGCCACCACCGGGCTCATGGACGACTGGATGTACTCCACGCTGACACAGGAATACGTCCGCGATGAGACGATGCGTGAGTTCTTTGAGAAGTCCAACCCGTGGGCGCTGCGCGACATCTCCGAACGGCTGCTGGAGGCTGCGGATCGCGGGATGTGGGCTTCTCCGAGCCAAGAAGACCTTGAGACCCTGCGGTCTACCTTCCTGGAAATGGAAGGGAACCTGGAGGAGAAATAGGACGGGGCGGTGCTGTTTTCGGCTGTGACGATGTTGCAATGACGATGATCCCAGGATGTCGATGTTTTTCATTAACCCATCCTGGAAACATCGTCAAACCACTATCAGCATCACCACCCACCGCAGCACCCACCTGGAAAAACACTCCGGGGCTGCGCTGGCCCCGGTTTTGACGATGTCGCGTTGACGATAACCCCAGGACACCCACACAGTTCACGAACCCCATCCTGGAAACATCGTCAATCCACTATCAGCAAACCCGCGCTGCTTTACAAAGACTAGCAAGCCAACCGGTAGGGTAGTAGCGTGCCTTTGATCATTGCTCTTCCCTATTTCCTTATCGAGGCCCTCGCGTTCTGGGGTGTCTCCGAGGCCATCGGCGTCGGCTGGGCGCTGCTTGCGCTGTTTCTGTGCTTCTTTGGCGGCCTATTCTTGGCGGCCTTTGAGATGAAGCGCATTGGCCGCGTCGCGCTGCACCAGCAGCAGGTTAACCCTGGTCGGCTGGCTGGTGACTATGGTTTGTTGGCCGCGGGTGCGATCTTGGTGGCTGCGCCTGGTTTTGTCACCACAGCGCTCGGATTGTTGCTCATTGTGCCGCCCACGCGGGCGTTGGCGCGGAAAGCCCTGGCAAAGAAGCTGCGTGTGAAGATTGAAAACTTAGGCATGCGTGGTTTTGAGGCAACGAATAGGTATCGGGAGCACACGGTCTATGGGTCCTTCGCGGATCCTAACAAGCCGGTGATCGACGAAGACGAGCTCAAAGGCTGGTCGGACAATGTCAAGCCGGAGGACTTTAAGTGAGGCTTCTGGCTCGGCTCGTGCTTGCCGGAATCGGCGGGTACGCTTCGTACGCTTCTTTTGCACCGCTCGGTTGGTGGTGGGCCGGCATTCTCGGCCTCGCCGCGTTAGCTGTGGCCCTGATGCCGTGGGGCGATGACCAGCCCCGTAAGCGCTCTGGCGCGCTGATCGGCCTGACTTATGGTTTGGCACTTTATGTGCCGCTCTTGCCGTGGATCGGCGAGTTTGTGGGCGCGGTTCCGTGGCTTGCGCTGGCGGTGACTGAGTCGCTGTATTTCGTGGTTTTCGGATTCTTGGCTGTGCCCATCGCGCGCTGGAAGCACTGGGGACCGCTGGCGTTCGCGCTGTGGTTCGTGGCCATGGAGTTCGTCCGATCCAACTGGCCGTTTGGTGGCTTCGCCTGGGGGCGCCTGGGCTGGGGTCAGATTGAGGGGCCGGTGGCGCAGTGGGCGTCGATAGGCGGGCCAGCGCTGGTCACCTTCGTTGCGGTCTTCGTAGGCGCGTTGCTTGCTTCACGACGCCTCATCCCCGCAATCGGCGCATTTCTGCTGGTGTGCTCTGGTATGGCGATCCCGCTGGTCCAGCCCGCTGGCGCGCCCACCGGGGAGATCAAGGTCGCTGCGATCCAGGGCAATGTGCCCCGGTTGGGCCTTGATTTCAATGCGCAGCGCCGCGCGGTGCTCGCCAATCATGCCCGCGTCACCGAAGAGCTCGAAGAGCCGGTGGATCTGGTGATTTGGCCGGAGAACTCCTCCGATGTCAACCCATTTAGCGACGATAAGGCCCGGCAGCTCATCACCGGTGCCGTGGCCAAGGTCAACGCGCCGACCCTAGTCGGCACGATCACCGTGGACGAGGTTGGGCCACGCAACACCATGGTGGTGTTCAACCCGGATGGCACGACAGGGGAGTACCACTACAAAAAGTTCCTGCAGCCCTTCGGGGAATACATGCCCTACCGGGATTTCTTCCGGCGCTTTTCCTCCTTCGTAGACATGGCTGGCAACTTCCAGCCGGGTGATGGCGACGGCGTGGTGACCATGAAGGACGTGAAGGTGGGTATTGCCACGTGCTATGAGGTTGCGTTTGATGCTGCTGCGCGGACGGCCGTCGATAAGGGCGCGCAAATCCTTGCCACGCCGACGAACAACGCCACCTTCGGGTTCACCAACATGACTTACCAGCAGATGGCCATGAGCCGAATGCGGGCCATCGAGACCGACCGCGCCGTCGTCATCGCAGCGACCTCTGGCTCTTCGGCGCTGATCCGTCCCGACGGTTCGGTCATCGAGGAAACCGCGATTTTCCAACCTGCGACGCTCGTGGACACGCTGCCACTGAAGGACAGTCGCACCATCGCAGTCCGGTACGGGCACTTCATGGAGCTGATCATGGTGGGGCTCGGGCTGGCTGCAGCGGTCCTGTCGCTGATGGTGTCGCGCCGCCACAGGTAGAATGGGCACAAGAACTGTCACCGAATAGGGGAGAAACTTAAACTAATGAGCAATCCAAGTGATCTCACGCTCGTGATCATTCCGACGTACAACGAACTGGAGAATCTGCCGCTCATCACCGGACGCGTCCGCAAGGCAACTCCTGAGGTAGATATCCTCATCGTCGATGACAACTCCCCAGACGGCACCGGCGAAGCAGCCGACAAGCTCGCCGCCGAAGATAGCCACATCAAGGTCCTGCACCGCGAAGGCAAGGGTGGCCTGCTGGGCGCTTACCTTGCCGGATTTGAATGGGGTCTGGAGCAGGGCTACACCGTGCTCTGCGAGATGGATGCCGACGGCTCCCACGCCCCTGAACAGCTCCACCTGCTGCTAGAGAAGATCGATGCCGGGGCAGACCTGGTGATCGGTTCCCGCTACGTACCAGGTGGCAAGGTGGTGAACTGGCCGAAGAATCGCTGGCTGCTGTCCAAGGGCGGCAACCTGTACATCGGCCTGATGCTCGGCTCCGGGCTCACCGATATGACCGCAGGCTACCGCGCTTTCCGACGCGAACTGCTGGAATCCTTAAACTTCGAAGAGCTCTCCGCCGCCGGCTACATCTTCCAAGTAGATGTGGCACGTCGCGCCGTCGCCGCCGGCTGGGATGTCGTAGAGGTGCCGATCACGTTCACCGAACGGGAGATCGGGGAGTCCAAGCTCGATGGTTCCTTTGTCAAGGATTCCCTACTTGAGGTAACCAAGTGGGGCCTGGCGCACCGCGGCGAGCAGGTTCGTGAATTGGCTAAGGAAATGTACGGCCTGGTCAAGTACGAAATCGAGAACAAGCGCAAGAAGCGCTTGTACTAAAAGTAAAACCCTACTCAGGTCACCTGAGTAGGGTTTTTGTGTGGCTTTCTAGCCTTGTTGTGCGGCTTCCTCCTGCTGCTGCTTGAGCAGGCGGGCAGCGTTACGACGGCGCTTGCGCAACAACTCGATGCGCTCTTCCAGGAGCACGTCCAACTCTTCGATGGAGCGACGCTCGCGCAGCATGTCCCAGTGGGTACGAGGTGGCTTGACCTCTTTCGCTTCCTGGCCTTCGCCTTCCATCAGCACGCCTACCTGGCCGTTTTTGCACAGCCAGGTGCTTGGGATTTCAGCGTCGTCGGCGAATGGGACCTCGTACACCTCACCGGTGTCCGTCTTGTACTTGACCATTTGACGTGGCGCGAGATCGTGGTCTCGGTCCGTTTCGTAGGAAACAGCGCCCATGCGGCTGCCACGAAGTACGCGATCTGCCATGTAAATTCAGTCCTTAGCTAGTGATACACCCACGAAAAGGTGACTTCCGGGCAATATTTCGCCATTATAGCGGTTTTAGGGTGTGGCTTGCACGTGGGGTTTAGCAAAGGCGAGGACGAATCGACTATGGTTTAGCACGTGAAACCGTATTCTGCTTCGTCACCCTCGTATGCAGAGACCCCACAGCCCACGACGTGTGCCTGGTGTGGCACACCGATTGAGGTTTCGGGTCGAGGTCGACCGAAAAAATACTGCAGTCATTCCTGCCGACAACGCGCCTACGAACAACGCAACAATGTTGCGGGTACGGCTATTCCCGCCGAGGCTGTGATTCTGCGGCCGGAGAAAGCTTCTCGGCTCAAGGATTCATTGTTTGAGCTGCGTTGCGCTGCAGAGGACGTTGCGACGGCCGCGTCAGAGGGAGCTGATGGAGAAGAAATCCGGCAGCTGTGCGAAGATTTAGTCGAGCTTGCTCGGTCCATCGAGAAACTACGTTAGGTCAATTCCTCCATGCAACAGACGTACAACAAGAAACTGATCATCGGTATGGTCGTGGCGATTATTGTCGTCGCACTCGCCAGCGTGGTTCCGGTTGCGTACAAGGCTTACATGACGCCCGGTGTGAAAACTGAAGGCATCCAAGTCGAGGGCGCGAAGAATGCTTCCACTGATTTCAACGGTGCGTGGCACGTAGTCAAAGCGGCTCCTGGTAACCCGACATCCGTCGGTTACACATTTTGGGAGATCCTTCCTGGCGAACGTCGTGCTACCTCGGGTAGCACTAATAACGTCACGGGTGACGTAACTATCGCACAGGGGAAGCTCAATGCGGCGAAAATTACGGTCGATATGACGACCATTCACACCGACCGAGAAAAGCGCGATATCAACGTGCGCATGAAGTTGCTTGAGACGGACCAGTTCCCAACGGCAACCTTCGCAGTCGATGAAGGCGCGGGAATTGACGTGTCGTCAGTGCCAGACAACGGGACCATCGGCAAAGTGACCGTGCCGGGAACCCTCACCATCCACGGCGTGTCTAAGCACATCCAGGCTGAGATGGAAGTGCTGCGCACTGGCGACAACATGGTCGTGGGAGCGAACATCCCAATCAACCGGTTGGATTACGGCGTGGAGACGCCAGACTTCGTGGCAGCGAAGATTGATACCGAAGGGCACCTGAACATCCGCATCGCGCTGGAGAAGTAAATGCCCACAGAGAAGCTCATCCCGTGGCTGTGGTTCCGGCTGGTGGCGTTGCTCGCGTTCTTTATCTTCGTCATGACGCAGCAGATGCCGCTCGTAGCCGGGATCACGCTGATCTTGTTTGTTCTGACAGCGTTTCAACTACGTACGGCCTACAAAAACAAATAACTGTCCGATAATGTACATTATGTCAAATAGGGCATCGGTACACTGGTTCCATGACCAGCCCACAGCCCTACCCTCCATCCGGCGCCGTGTAGTCAGTCTCCCAGCATCTACTTGGATACCTGAAGTATTTTCACGCCAGCCTGCTTGAGCGAGCATCCGAGCAGCCCAGCATTCACGTTCCACTAACACCGAGTGGCTGGTCAGCCGCCGAGCTCCTCAATCACGTCGCACACATGGAACGGCGTTGGCTCGTATGGGGTTTCCTCGGCCAACACGTAGACAATGTCTGGGGCGATTGGCACGACGGTTCGTGTCACGCCCCACACGCAACACTGAGCATGCTTCACGACGCCCTAGCCCAGAACCTTGACGTGGCCGTGGAGGTTAATTCCCATCACTGAGGGGTTCGAGTTTCACAGCCCCCAGTTCCCACATGCCACAACCGGTCCTCCGGGTTATAAAGCGAACAACTTTCCAAGCTGAGGCAGCCACAACCGATGCAGCTATCAAGGTTGTCTCGCAAGCGCTTCAGACGTTCGATTTGAAGATCCATCCGCGGACGCCACGATTCACTGAGTCGCTGCCAATCGGCTTTGGTTGGCACCGCTTCACCGTGTGGCAGCTCACCCAAAGCTTGAGCTATGTCGTCGAGGCTCAGCCCCACTTTTTGCCCCACTTTTATGAAGGCAACCCGCCGCAGGACACTTCGCTTGAATCGCCGTTGATTTCCAACGTTTCGATGACTCGCGATCAACCCTTTTGATTCATAAAACCGGACAGCGGAAGGTGCCACACCGGCGCGTGCTGCTACTTCACCAACAGAAAGCTCCATCGCATTCTCCACAACCTCTTGACTTAAAGTTAACTTTAAGTTGTAGTTTTGGGGTATATCAACAGAAACCTTCTACCACCAGCAGGAATTAACCGACCCCGCCTTTGAGATATGGCACCTACTACACGGAGTTCGTTAACCATTCGGCCACGGACACCAGAACCTCTTCCCCATTCGAAGGTCCAATGAGCTGCACCCCGATAGGCAGTCCATCCCCCGCCCAACCTGTGGTCACATGCGCAGCTGGCTGCCCAGAAATGTTGGTAAAGGCGGTAAACCCGACGGAGGACGCCGAAGCCACCATCGCCCCAATCATTCCCTTACCCCGAAGCGCTGGAATCCGGGCTGGCCGCTTCCCCAGAGTCGGAGATAGCAGGACGTCATAGTCCTCAAATACCTCATCGACAGCCTTTCCTATGGCGAGCGACCGCCGCTTCGCCCACTCGATGGCACTTGCTGGGATCAGCTTGCCAACCCGCACCACTGCTTGCGAGCGAGATTCGAGCAGTGACGTATCTTTCAGCAGCTCATACTCAGCTAGTGGGCCGGTGAAGAATTGGATCAGAAAAGGCAATGTCGGGTTCGGAAATCGTACCGTCGCGTCGGAGACCTCGTGCCCCTGCGCACGCAACAGCTCAGCAACCCGAGCAACCTCATCTCGATGTTCTTTGCAAGCTTTCCGGCCATTGGAAAAGGCCCGCTGCACCACGCCTATCCGTAAACCGGAAAGCTCGCGCAAGCAGGCGTCAACCAAGGAGCCAATCGGCTCTGCATGCCAGGAATCCGTGTCGGCCGTGCCGGAAATGACGTCGTAAAGCAGTGCACTATCTCGCACGGTGCGCGTCAGCGGGCCGACGGTCCCCAGTGCGTGCCAGAGGTCAGGAAAAGGCGCCAGTGAGACGCGTCCGCGCTGTGGCTTCAACCCGAATAAGCCGCATTGCGCTGCTGGAATACGGATTGATCCACCACCGTCGCCGGCCATACCTGCGGGCACCATCCCGGATGCGACTGCTGCGGCAGTACCACCAGAGGAGCCGCCAGTGGTGCGGGAAAGATCGTGTGGGTTGCGGACTATCCCCTTCGATTCGGTCTCCGTGAAGGCCCAGCAGCCAAACTCCGGCATTCTGGATTTCCCGACGATGATGGCTCCGGCGTCGAGAAGGCGCTGCACCGCCCACGCATTGCCGGGGTCGCGAGTGGTTTGCGTCGCCGTGCCGAAAGTGGTGGGAACCTCCGCGACCGGCATCTCGTCCTTAATCACAATAGGCACCCCGTGGAGCACTCCCCGACCGCTCGGCGGAGTTTTATCCAACTGGCGCGCCCGCGCGAGCGCCTCGTCTCGTAACACAAATGAAAGTGCGTTGAGGGTGGGGTTGAGTTCATCGATTCGCTGCAGGCACGCCACTATGCCGGTTTCTGCACTGGTCAGTGCAACTTTTTCCCGCCAACTATAGACATCGCACTCATGCCACGGAATACTGGTCATACGCCTACTATACGACACGCCAACGGTTACCAACACCAAATTGTTCTACAGGTTGGGAATTTCTTTCCATTGTGTGAGATTTTTGTGTTAGTCTCGAGAAACCCTATTCCGACTAGCTTCACACAAGGTGGTGTTTATGACCCAAGCGACAACCTCTACGCACACTGCGACACAAGTACCGGGCGCCAAGCTCGACAAAAAAACTAAGCGCCGAATCATCATTGCGTCCACAGTGGGCACCACCATTGAGTTCTACGACTTTTATGCCTACGCCACCGCCGCAGTGGCCGTGTTTCCCTTCTTGTTCTTCCCCAAGAACGAGGACCCCACTATCGGCCTGCTTGCGTCCTTCGCCACCTTCGGCCTCGCCTTCGTCGCCCGCCCCTTGGGCTCCGTCGTCTTCGGCCATTTCGGTGACCGCATCGGTCGCAAGGCAACACTCGTCGGCTCCCTGCTGACCATGGGTATTGCTACCTTCATCATCGGTTTGCTCCCCACCTACGCCCAGGCGGGAGTGGCCGCGCCAGCGATGCTCGCCCTGATGCGTTTCGGCCAAGGCCTTGGCTTGGGCGGCGAATGGTCGGGCGCTGCGCTGCTGGCTACTGAAACCGCCGAAAAGGGTAAGCGTGCCTGGGCCGCAATGTGGCCACAGCTCGGCGCGCCATTCGGATTCCTCACTGCCAACGGACTGTTCCTGATCCTGGTCACGTTCCTCGGTCACACCAACGGCAGCACCGAAGGCGCCTTCATGGAATGGGGCTGGCGTATCCCATTCCTGCTCTCCGCAGTAATGGTGCTGGTCGGACTGTACGTGCGCTTCAAGTTGGAAGAAACCCCAGTGTTTACCGACGCCCTGAACAAAGGCAAGAAAGTCAAGACCCCACTGGGTGAGGTGTTCAAGACATCCTGGAAGCCACTGATCATCGGCACCTTTGTCATGGTGTCCTGCTACACCATGTTCTACCTGGTTACCACCTGGATCCTGTCCTACGGCATTGGTAAGAAGGAACTCGGCGTGGGCCTCGGGATCCCTTACATCCACTTCCTGAAGCTGCAGATCATCTCCATCTTCGCGTTCATCGTGGGCATTCCGCTGGCCGGATGGCTCGCCGACCGGTTCGGTCGCCGCCGCACCCTGATCGTGGTGTCCTTCATCATGGTTGGGTTCGGGTTCACCTTCCCAGTGTTCCTCGCACCGTCCTCCGCCACCGAGGGTAGCGTCCTGATGTTCCTCACCTTGGGCATGTTCATCATGGGTCTGATCTTCGGGCCAATGTCGGCCGTGCTGCCGGAACTCTACCCGACCAACGTTCGGTACACCGGTTCCGGTATCGCCTACAACGTGTCCTCCATCCTCGGTGCCGCGATCGCACCGTTCGTAGCAACGTGGCTGGTCAAACACCACGGTGTCGCGTCGGTGGGGATCTACCTGATCGTCGTGTGCATGATCTCCCTCATCGCGATCTTCGCTATGAAGGAAACGAAGGACCACGATCTCACGGCTATCTAACTGTTAGCAAGCAACCCAGCCCCATCCGCCCTAAACTAAGCCACTACGACTGTCTCTTCGTCCCGTGGCTCCGCTTGGGAAGTTCTCAAGGTGTTTACGGCGCTGGGGCTTACTTCTTTTGGTGGCCCCACCGCCCATCTCGGTTATTTCAAAACCGCATTCGTCGATCGGCGCCGGTGGCTCGATGAGGCCGACTACGCAAATACCGTGGCGCTCTGCCAATTCCTCCCCGGCCCCGCTTCCTCCCAGGTGGGCATGGTGATTGGGTTTCGGCGCGCCGGTTACCTGGGAGTGCTCATGGCGTGGCTGGCCTTCACCCTCCCCTCTGCGGCCACCCTCACCGCGTTCGCGCTGTTGGTGAAGAACTCCGCGTGGGTGGATCCGCAGGCCGGTTGGCTCGCGGAGCGACTGGCCGCAGCCGTGGCGGTGGTGTTCCACGCGGTTGCTGGGATGGCGAAGAACCTGGCAGCAACAAAGGTCACTGCCACCATCGCCGTGTTGTCCGGGATCACGGTGTTGGCGCTGCCCGGTCCGTGGACGCATCTCCTCGTGATTTTCGTGGCTGCCTTGGCGGGGATGGCGTTCTGCTCGGCGAGCGAACCTACCGCGGCTGCTCACACTGCGACGGTTCCGCAGTCGGTGGCGATTGCTGCTCTCACTGTTCTTATCGTTGCAATCGTTGCGCTTCCTGTGCTGGCACGGACAACCGGCAATCACTTCCTGGAGATGGTGAACGCGTATGTCAGTTCTGGCGCGCTCGTTTTCGGTGGCGGGCACGTGGTGATGCCGCTGCTCGAGCAGCACACTGTCGCCCCAGGGTGGGTAACGCACACCGAGTTTTTGGCCGGTTATTCTGCCGCCCAGGCAGTTCCGGGCCCGTTGTTTACCTTCGCGTCCTTCCTCGGTGCTGCGGACGCGGGACTGCTCGGCGCGTTCATCGCTACCGTCGCGATCTTCGCCCCGTCCGCGTTGTTAGTGCTGTTCGGGTTGCACTACTGGGATCGGCTTTCCCACCCGCTGCGGGTGCGTAAAGCGTTCTCCGGCGCTAATGCGGCCGTGGTCGGGTTGCTTGCCGCCGCTCTCTACCAGCCGGTCTTCACGCACGGGGTCACCGGCATCGCTAGCCTCGGTATCGTCGCAACGTGCTGGCTGGGCATGGCGAAATGGGGCGTGCCACCGTGGGCCATCGCCGTGGGTGCGGCGCTCGCCGGTTGGGTGCTGCTGTAGCGCAGGCTTAACGACGCCCCGACCTGTTCCTCGTGGTCAGCGTGAATTGGACCGCGTCCAAACACCCCAGGTTAAACAGCGCTTCCAGGAGCGCAAACTGGTAGATCCACAGTCGGCGGAACACGGAGTCATAGCCCGCGGCCGCGGCCTCGCGCAGATTACTTTCGAAAACTTCCCGCTGAATGCGCAACGACTCCCGGTAGTGCTCACCGAAGTGCTTTTGCCCGATGATACGCAGCCCGGTTTCTTTATCGACGAGTTGATGAAGCTCCTCGGGCGTCGAGAAGCGCAGTGCTGGCCACAGGTAGCCCTGCAGCACTGCCAGGGCCGACCGCGAGTTAGGGCCAAACACATCGGTGGCCACCACGGTTTGCATCCCGATGAAGCCGCCCACTGTCAGCATCCGGTCGAGTGCTTTGAGGTACGAAAGCCGACCATCCTTGCCCATGTGCTCCAGTTTTTCCAGAGACAAAATGCAGTCATATCGGCCGCGCCAATCCTCCCGGGAGGGAAACGCCGCCGGCAACGTGTAGGGATGCACCTGGTTGGTTGCTCCGTTAAGAGTAATGAATTCGTCCAGGGCCACGCGATGATCCGGGTCAGAGGTCAGCACGTCCACCGTGGCACCCCGCGCCGACGCCTGCATCGCGAGCGCCCCACCGGAGCTAGGGTATTCGAGCACGTCAGCACCCTGGTCCACCACAGCTGCATCCAGCAGGCTCGCCATCACGCGCTCCTGTGCGGCAGGGAAATCGGCGCGCTCCACGTCAATTGGGGCTGACACATACGTCACGTCCACAAAGTGAGAGGCCGGCTCTTTGCCTCGCCCGGCGCCAGGCACGAAGCTTTTGGTGGCTTTCCGCACGGTGGTGGGAACTCCGGAGGCGAACAATCCACCGCACAGGGACACGCCGTCCTCTGAGGTCAGCTGCACGAGATCAGCGGGAAGTTCTTGGCCTGTCCCGCGACTCGGGGCTTTCTTCGCCAGGCGCTCCCTCCGCGGGGCGTAGCCTACCCCCAACAGTTTCTCAAGCACTTTCGTTAGATCGGGGGCCGTCCATTCCCCGGCCATAAAGGATTCTGCGAGCCCCAACCAGCCAGACTCAGCCAGGCGAACAAACAACTCGTCGTGCACCACTACCAGATCCGGGCTATCTCCCTCCACCTCGAGGCCGGCCTTGGCACAGGCAGCAGCGAAACGCTGCTCAGCACGGCGAGCCCGGAAATTGCTAATCGGCCCCGGCTCGGTGACATTCACCAGCGCAGACCAGGTTTGCTCATCCACATTGGCAAGGTGTTCAGGAGTGTATGTAGCCATCCGGGTTCTCGCCACCTCGATTCTGTGCTCAGCATCGGATGCTTCCCCAGCTTAATGTTCGACAGCGCGCACAGTGATCAGCGACACGTAAAAGCGCACCACAGTGTGGCTAAGGCAACCGTAGTGTGAGCGTTATCCCAATAGGGTTTAAGATGGAATACCTAACCATTGGATTTTTCCTATCAGGAGCACAAACTTTATGACTGAGCAGCCTTACCGCCCAGCCGGAGGACGCCACCACGTTATTGTTATTGGATCCGGTTTCGGCGGATTGTTTGCCGTTAAGCGCCTCAAGAATGCAGACGTCGATGTGACCCTCATCGACCGCACCAATCACCACCTCTTCCAGCCACTGCTTTACCAAGTAGCGACCGGCCTGCTTGCTTCCGGCGAGATCGCTCCGGCTACCCGCCAGATCCTCGCAGACCAGGACAACGCGTACGTGGTCAAGGCCCGCGTCACCGGTGTTGACATCAAGGCTCAGACCGTCACCACCCAGCTGGGTAACAACACCAAGGTGTTTGAATATGACTCCCTGATCGTCGCTGCTGGCGCCGGCCAGTCTTACTTCGGCAACGATCACTTTGCTGAGTTTGCCCCTGGCATGAAGAACATTGACGACGCCCTGGAGATCCGCGCCCGCCTTATGGAAGCCTTCGAGCGTGCCGACATGACGTTGGATCCACACCTGCGCGAGCGCTACATGACGTTCACCATCGTCGGCGCTGGCCCAACCGGTGTTGAGCTTGCTGGCCAGATCGCTGAGATGGCTAACCGCACCCTGAAGGATCAGTACCGCAACATCGATCCATCGCAGGCCAAGATCATCCTACTCGACGGCGCACCACAGGTTCTGCCACCATTCGGCAAACGCCTCGGCCGCAACGCTCAGCGTCGCTTGGAAAAGATCGGCGTCACCGTGATGCTCAACTCCATCGTGACCGACGTGACCGAGGAAGCAATCACCGTCAAGAATATGAAGGACGATTCGGTCCAGACCATCCGTTCCTTCTGCAAGATCTGGTCCGCTGGCGTCGCCGCCAGCCCGTTGGCGAAGCAGATCGCTGACCAGGCTGGTACCGAATGCGACCGCGCCGGACGCGCAATCGTCAACGACGATCTCACCGTGGGCGAATACAAGAACGTCTTCCTGGTGGGCGACATGGCTAACTGCAACAACCTGCCCGGTGTCGCCCAGGTTGCGATGCAGGGTGGCGAGTACGCTGCCGAGCAGATCATCCTTGAGCTGGGTGGCCGCACCTGCGAACGCCCGAAGTTCGAATACTTTGACAAGGGTTCCATGGCCACCGTCTCCCGTTACTCTGCAGTGGTGAAGATGGGCAAGGTCGAAACGACCGGCCTGGTCGGCTGGATCATGTGGCTGGCCGTCCACATCATGTTCCTGGTCGGCTACCGTAACCGCTGGACCGCCGCGTGGGCATGGGGCCTGAACGTCCTGTCCCCGAAGCGCTGGCAAATGACCGTCACTGATCAGCAGCGCAAGGCTCGTAACCTGATCGAGCAATAACCAACCTGTGCCCCCTAGTTTCCTACTAGGGGGCACCTTTTAGGAGACCTACCGATGCCCCGCCCTATCCCCCGCGTCTTGTCCATCGCCGGTACTGACCCCACCGGGGGCGCAGGACTGCACGCTGACTTGAAGTCCATTCTGGCCGCGGGTGGCTACGGCATGGGCGTGGTCACGGCACTGGTGGCCCAAAACACCCACGGGGTGCGCAGCGTCCACATTCCCCCGGTTGATTTTCTCCAGCAGCAACTCGCCGCTGTCTCCGACGACGTGACCATCGACGCCGTCAAAATCGGCATGCTCGGCACCACGGATATCATCCGCACGGTCAGCAACTGGTTCGCAGCCATTGACGCCCCGCTCATCCTGGATCCGGTGATGATCGCAAGCTCCGGCGACCGCCTGCTCGACGCCGAAGCGGAACAGGCATTGCGTGAACTAGCAGGTCGCGCGACGATTATCACCCCAAATCTTCCCGAGCTCGCCGTTCTCACGGGCACTGAGCTTCCCGACGCGGACTCAGCACACCAGGCCGCGCAGCGCTTCGCCGCGGAGACGGGGGCTATGGTCGTCGTTAAGGGCGGGCATTTGAGCGGAGCAGAAGCCGGAAACTGGCTTATCGACGCCACCGGGGTCCTCTCACACACCTCCACACCCCGGCTACAGACCTCCAACACGCACGGCACGGGCTGTTCGCTCAGCGCCGCGCTGGCCACCAAATACGCGCAGCTCGCCGACGCGCCCGCTGCCCTCGAGTGGGCGACGCGCTGGCTACACGACGCCATCAGTAACGCCGATGCCCTCGAGGTGGGATCGGGGCACGGCCCCGTCGACCATGGCGTGTGGCTACGCCCGCTCCAACACGGCGACGATAAACCCTGAGCTCGGCAGGAACGGCTTCATATCCCACGTGGACAGTAATAGGCTCTCCGTGAGCCCTGCCTCGGCGCAGTCCTGCAAGAACTGCCGGTAGTGGTAGCCACGATCCGTGCCGAAACCGATCACCAGTCGACCATCCTCGGCGAGCTGCCCGGCGAGCGCCCGCAACGCTGGGAGCCGACCCGCCGGAGCCAGGAACGTCATCACGTTTCCGGCAGAGAAAATGATGTCAAAAGGGCCAGCGGGCACCTCTCCCAGTGCAAGATCCCCCACCTGCCACTGCTGGTCAGGAAAATCCTGCTGCGCATGGCCAATGAGGACCGGATCAATGTCCACCCCCACCACGGTATGACCGCGTTGCGCCAGCACCCCGCCGACGCGACCGGTGCCACAACCTGCGTCGAGGATACGGGCGCCGCGCGGGGCGAGGGCGTCAAGGAAACGCGCCTCACCGTCAATGTCCTTGCCCTCCGCTTGGAAGTTCTTCCAGCGTCGGGCGTAGTTTTCTGAATGCTCGGGGTTCGCCGCCACGATCTCGTTCCAGGTACGCATAGCAGCTAGCCTAACTGGAAAGAACCATCGTGCGGAGCGTGGTGACGGCAAGCAATTTATCGCGGTGCCGACACCGAATCTCAAAGGCCTGGGTGGTGCGGCCAGCGTGAATCGTGATTGCCTCCGCCTCGATCACACCAGAACCACACGCCGACAGGAAATTGGTGTTGTTGTTCACGCCAACCACCGGCCGTCCCCCGGCCGCTGCGAACCCGGCGATAGAGCCCAGCGTTTCCGCGATACTGCAGTACACCCCACCGTTGACAATCCCGGCGATCTGAAGCAACTCCTGGGTGACCGGGATCTCCGCGGTCACTCGGTCAGCGCTGACGAACGTGAATCGCACCCCGATGTGCCGGGAGAATCCGCGATCAGCGGCGTTGAGTTGTGCGAGTTCTTCGTCGTTAAGTGGCCGGTTCTGTGCCTGGGCAAAAAGTGCAGCTAGTTCCATACCGAAGCATTTTAGACCGCTTAACCACGGCTGCACGGGACGCACCAGGTACGATGTGAACCATGACTGAGAACAATGCTCTTGCACACATCGGTGTTGTCGGTTTGGCCGTTATGGGCTCAAACCTGGCACGCAACTTTGCTTCCCGTGGCCACACCGTGGCGCTGTTCAACCGCACCTACGAAAAGACCGCAGTTCTCATGCACGAGCACGGCGATGAGGGCAGCTTCATCCCTACCAAAACCATTGAGGAGTTCGTCGCCGCCCTCGAACGCCCGCGTCGCGCGATCATCATGGTTCAGGCTGGCCCCGCCACCGACGCCGTGATCAACCAGCTTGCCGACGCCATGGAACCAGGCGACATCATCATCGACGGCGGCAATGCCCTCTACACAGACACCGTTCGCCGCGAAAAGGAAATCTCCGCACGTGGCCTGCACTTTGTCGGCGCCGGTATTTCCGGTGGTGAGGAAGGCGCACTCAACGGCCCAGCCATTATGCCAGGTGGCCCGAAGGAGTCCTACGAGTCCCTCGGCCCGCTGCTGGAATCCATCGCAGCTGTCGTGGACGGCACCCCGTGCTGCACCCACATCGGCCCCGACGGTGCCGGCCACTTTGTCAAGATGGTGCACAACGGCATCGAGTACGCGGACATGCAGGTCATCGGCGAGGCCTACCACCTGCTGCGCTACGCAGCCGGGATGACCCCAGCCGAGATCGCCGAGGTGTTCAAGGAATGGAACACCGGTGACCTGGACTCCTACCTGGTGGAGATCACCGCTGAGGTGCTCTCCCAGGTGGATGCGGAGACGGGCACGCCGCTTATCGACGTCATCGTTGATTCCGCAGGCCAAAAAGGCACCGGCCGCTGGACCGTCAAGGCCGCCCTCGACCTGGGCATTGCCACCACCGGTATTGGCGAAGCCGTGTTCGCCCGCGCACTGTCGGGTGCTCGCACCCAGCGCGCCGCCACCATCGGGAACCTGCCCTCCGGCGAGCTGTCCTCCCTGGAGGCACAGGGCGTGGACAAGGCGCAGTTCATTGAGGATGTGCGCCGCGCCCTCTACGCATCCAAGCTGGTCGCCTACGCCCAGGGCTTCGATGAGATCAAGGCAGGCTCCGAGGAGCACGGCTGGAACGTGGATCCACGTGACCTGGCCACCATCTGGCGTGGTGGTTGCATCATCCGCGCCAAGTTCCTCAACCGCATCAAGGAAGCCTACGACACCAACCCAGATGTGGAATCCCTGCTGCTCGACCCATACTTCAAGGGCGAGATGGACGGGCTGATGGATTCCTGGCGTAGCGTTGTCATCTTGGCCACGCAGCTCGGCCTGCCGATCCCTGTGTTCGCGTCCTCCCTGTCCTACTATGACTCGCTGCGCGCGCAGCGCCTCCCAGCAGCACTGATCCAGGGCCAGCGAGACTTCTTCGGCGCGCACACCTACGAGCGCACCGACAAGCCGGGCAAGTTCCACACCCTGTGGAGCGGCGACCGCAGCGAAGTTGAGGCCTAAACCTTCTTGACTACCTTCGCTGATTTAAAGCTGCCGGTTCCCCTCGTCCACGAGCTCACTCGGCTCGGCATCACCACCCCTTTCCCCATCCAAGCGGCTGCCATCCCGGACGCGCTCCAAGGAAAGGACGTGCTGGGACGCGGGCCAACGGGGTCCGGCAAAACCTTCACCTTCGGCCTGCCGATGATTGCTCGTCTCGCGCAGGCCGGGGCGTCGCGGCCTCGGCATCCCCGTGGCCTCATCCTCGCGCCCACCCGCGAACTGGTGGCCCAGATCAAAGATCGACTTGATCCCCTCGCTGCGGCGATGGGACTTCGAATCGTGGATGTTGTCGGTGGGGTCGCCATCTCCAGACACATCCAAGCCTTGGTCACGCCGGTGGATATCCTCGTGGCCACTCCGGGCCGCGCACAGGATCTGATCAACCAAGGGGAGCTGTTTCTGGACTCGATTCAGATCACCGCGCTGGATGAGGCCGACCACATGGCAGACATGGGGTTCCTCCCCCAGGTGCGCAAGCTACTTGATCTGACTCCCAAGGATGGGCAACGCCTGCTGTTTTCGGCGACGTTGGACGGGGACGTCGATAAGCTTGTGCAGCGGTACCTGACCACGCCGGTCACGCATTCCACCGCGCCCGTCGAAGCGGCCGTCGACACCATGACGCACTACCGGCTCCTGGTCGGCGACCGAGACTCCCGCAACGGCATCGTGCTGCGCATCGCCGCTCGCGACGGTAAGACCATCATGTTCATGCGCACCAAACACGGTGTGGACCGGCAGGTAAAGAAGCTCCGGCGGGTTGGAATCAATGCGCTGGGGATCCACGGCGACAAAGGACAGACCACCCGCACTACCGCCATCGAAGGGTTCACCTCCGGCGACGTTCCCGTGCTGGTGGCTACCGATATCGCTGCCCGCGGCATCGATATTTCCGGCGTGTCGCTCGTGGTGCACGTGGACCCGCCCGCAGAACACAAGGCCTATCTGCACCGTTCGGGGCGTACGGCCCGCGCGGGAACTTCCGGGGCCGTTGTCACGTTAGTAATGCAAGAGCAACGTGATGAAGTGGAGAAAATGTGCCATAAGGCCGGCGTGAACGCGTCAGAAATCGATGTGGTAGCTCGCCCTGGTGAGCTCACCCGACTCACCGGTGCCCGCACGCCATCAGGTAAACCTCTGCCACCACCGGGCCACAACCAGCCGAAGGCCACAACCCCGAGCAAACCTCCTCGCCGTCGCTCGAAGAAGAAAACACCCATCGCTAGACCCCGGGGCAAACGTAACTGACACCTCATGGACATACTCATCAGCATTGCGTCATTGCTGGGCTTTATCGCTCTCACCTCCGCCACAGGTTTGTTCGTGGCCATTGAGTTCGCACTCAGTGGCCTGGAACGCTCCGCGGTAGCAGAACACGTTCGGACCAAAAACGACGGGCTCGCACGCGCAGTTCAGCGCGATTACAACAACCTATCCTTCGTCCTCTCCGGCGCACAGCTGGGCATTACCATCACCACGCTGGCCACAGGTTTCCTTGCCGAGCCGATCCTCGCCCGCTATTTCACCCCAGTGCTGGAGCTGATAGGGCTGAGCCAATCCGCCTCCACCGCCACAGCCCTTGTCCTCGCCATGATCGTGGCGACGCTGCTGTCGATGGTGTATGGCGAGCTGGTGCCCAAGAACTTTGCTATCACCAAGCCTATCGTGGCAGCGCGATTCGCGACCCGCCCCGTGCGGGTGTTCAACATCGTGTTCAAGTGGTTCATCCTCGGTTTGAACTCCACCGCCAACGCCGTGCTGCGCAAACTCGGCATCGAACCCGCTGACGAGCTCGCCTCCGCCAGGTCCGCCGAAGAACTGCAATCCTTGGTCCGCAACTCCGCCGAGCACGGCGAGTTCTCTCAGGCCAAAGCGCGCCTGGTTACGAACTCCCTCGAGTTTGGTGAGTCCAGCGCGGAAGATTTCATGACTCCGCGCTCCACGATCGAAGCACTGAGCGTGGACGATACGGTGTCAGATCTGCTGACGCTTGCCCGCGAGACCGGACACTCCCGTTTCCCTATCATCGACGGAGACCTCGACGACACCATCGGCATGGTCCACGTGAAGAATGCTTTCGCAGTCCCCGCCGAACGCCGCTCTACTGTAACTTTGCGTTCCATCGCCCGCCCCATCCCAGTGATCCCAGCCAGCTTGGACGGTGACGCAGTCCTGGAGGCCGTGCGTTCGGCAGGCTCACAGGTGGTGCTGGTGGCCGACGAGTACGGTGGCACCGCGGGCCTCGTCACCATAGAGGACGTGGTGGAGGAAATCCTCGGCGAGGTGTACGACGAATACGACGATGTCGATGCCGAGCGGGACTTCATCCGTGATGGCGCTGCGTGGACGGTCGCGGGGCTGGCCCGGGTAGATGACCTGCCGGAAACCGTGGGCTACTACCCTCCCGAAGGCTCTTACGAAACCCTCGGTGGCCTAATCATGAGCGTGCTGGGACGCATCCCAGAGGAGGGCGACCTGATGGTGCTTCCCGACGCCGAAAACGACGCTTTCAACGAGTTTGAGTCTGGTATCCGGGGCCGATGGACCGCACTGGTCACCGCGATGGATGGGCGCCGCGTCGATCGCGTCACCCTCCAACCGATTTCGATTGAACGCGCAGAGGAGCTACAACGATGAGTTTTGGATCCGCTATCGCGCTCACCATTGGTTTGCTCGCTCTCAACGCATTCTTTGTGGGTGCCGAATTCGCCCTCATCACGTCGCGACGTGACCGGCTCGAAGCGCTCGCCGCTCAGGGCAAGAATCGGGCCCGCCAGGTGATTGCTGCCTCCGAGGACCTGTCGATGATGCTCGCCGGCGCCCAGTTCGGCATCACCATCGCCTCACTGATTTTGGGTAAGGTTGGTGAGCCAGCGATCGCCCACTTGATCGAGGTACCGTTCCACGCGGCGGGGCTTCCCGACGGACTCCTCCACCCACTATCTTTTGCCATTTCGTTGCTGATAGTGACGGTGCTGCACATCTTGCTCGGTGAGATGGTGCCGAAAAACATCGCGATTGCCGGCCCGGAGAGCGTCGCTATGCTGCTCGTGCCTGCTCACGTCGTGTTTGTGCGGTTTACCCGCCCGCTGCTGCACGCGATGAACGAAATGGCACGCCTGACATTGAAGTTGTTCGGTATTGAGCAGCGCGATGAGCTGGACGCTACGGTCAATCAGCAAGAGTTGGCGTCGATGATCCGGGAATCACGCTCCGAAGGGTTGCTGGACGCCGAGGAATCCGCCCGTTTGTCGAAGGCACTCCGCTCAGACGCGCGCACGATCAGTGAGGTACTCATTCCGATGGACAAAGCGTGCTGCCTATCCTTCGGGGCGTCCGGTCCCACGCTTGGCTCGCTCATGGACGCGGTGAATGCCACCGGCTATTCCCGGTTTCCCGTGCTGGCGAAGGGCGGCAACCCAGTGGGATACATCCACATCAAGGATATTTTGGATCGTATCGACGACAACGCCCATGAGCGCGAAATGGTGCTGCCGCGAGCTAGTCTGCGCCCGCTCACCACGTTGGAAGTTGGCACCACCTTTGATCAGGCCTTAGCCACCATGCGCAAGCGGCGCGCGCACATGGCGCAGGTCCGCGATGCCGGCAAGCTCATCGGCCTGATTACCCTTGAGGACCTGATTGAAGAATACGTCGGCACCGTGCGAGATTGGACGCATAAAGGTGCTTGAGTTACTTTCTCCCAGCCAGTGGCATCCCTTGCTGGCGGAGCATGAGGTCCGCGCCGAGGAGCTGACGCGGGGCCACCGCGAGCGTCGTAACGCTGGTCGCACCCACCCGGTGTGGGACTTTCTGTTCAACTACTACCCGATCAAGCCGGCCATCCTCGCCCGCTGGCACCCGGGTTTCGGGCGTGCGCTGCTTATCGACGACACCGAGCCTCCCCACGTGAACTGGCGGGATTACCACGTGATTGAAACCGTGCAGGGTCCCGCGGTCACAGTCGATGGTGAAGCACTGTGGCAGCGCCGAGGTACGGCTTTCAACTATATTTTGGATCTGCTGCAACGCACCCAGACGAACCCCGCACACTTTGACTGTTTTGGCCTCCACGAATGGGCGATGGTGTACCGCACGGACACCCCACGTCATTCTTTGCCGTTGCGGCTCGGGCCGGAAGGAACAGCGGCGGTGGTGGACTCGCATCACATTCGCTGCACCCATTATGACGCGTTCCGCTTCTTCACTGAGCCTGCCCGACCGCTCAATTTCCGGGTGCTCACCCGGGAGGACCAGCCGGAGTGCGACCAGCGAGGATGCCTGCACGCTGGAATGGACTTATACAAGTGGGCTTATAAACTTGGCCCGTTGGTCCCAGGTGACGTGTGGTTGGAGACGTTCGAGCTAGCCCGAGACATTCGACAGTTAGATATGGAAGCCTCCGCCTATGATTGCCGGAGCGTTGGACTGGGCGTGGTTCCGATTGAAACTGCAGAAGGCAAGGCTGAGTACGTGACACGCCAGCGAGCCTTATCCCAACGCGGCGTGCCTTTAAGGCAAAATTTGATAGGCGTACTGAGTGATTTTAGTTCCGAATTCGGGAGTTAGAGCATGGGCCGTCACCGTTCGCCGGAATCACACTCCGGCATAGCCAAGGAATTGATTTACGGCGTGATTGCCGTCATCGTCGTGATCGTATTGCTGGTGGCATGGTTTATGCTGCGTAATCGCACGGCCGAACAACACCAGGGCGTGGCTGAATGCCCGGCCGGTCAGCTGAGCATTTCCACAGCAGCGCTGCATGGTACTCAAGCACTGAGTGCCATGCAGGATGAATTCTTGGACAGCAAACCTAAAGTCCAAGACTATTGCATCACTGGTTTTAACAACACTGATCTCAGCAACGCCTCCCTGATCTACACTGAGGAATCAGACGCCACCACAAAGGATGCGTTAGCTGAAGCTGGTCAGAGCATAGCCAGTTCCATCTGGCCGACATTAGCTCTTCGTGACGTCGGCATTGCCTACCCCAGTGGGACGCCGGCCCCCGAGGATTGGACCGCAGCGCAGGATGTCGCGTTTGTGACCGAACGTCAGCTCGCCGGAGCCCTAGCAGCCCAGGCGATGAATATCCCGAACCCACACGTGATTCCGCAGGAACGGGCAATCGCGGAGAACAAGGCGTTCGTCACCTCCGGCAACCCCCCAGCTGGCTATGAGCTGACCGTCCCGCTGCAGCCACAGGTAGTGCAGCTGCCTATCCGGGTACTTGCAACAACAACATCGCCACAGGTGAGCGAAGAGCAATCTCGGGCGGCGGCGGAGTTCGTGAAGTTCGTTAGCGAGCGTCAGGCCCAGCTTTCGGGGGATGACGTCGACAAGCTGCATGCCGCCTTAACCTCCGCGCCAATGCCCGTTGCCGCCGCCAGCGAGCCTTCCGACACCTTGATCGTCTTGGACACCTCAGAAGCAATGGGGCCGCACTATGATGCAGTCGTCGCCGATTTGGCGCGGCGTGCCCGTGAGCTCGGAGAACAGGGCAAAGCCGTTGGCGTGTGGAACTACTCGTCGCCACTTTCTCGGGGCGCGACCAAGGGCTGGCGAGACAATGTACCGCTCCTCGAAGGCGCCGGTAGCGACCGCGCGGTCACGGCGCTGACTAATTTCGGCACCGGAGGCGTGCCACAGACGCATGCGGCGGTGTACAACGCCTTGCTGCGGGCGAAGGATTTTTCGGCGGAAACCTCCCGGCCGGTATCGGTGCTGCTGGTGACCACGGGGACTGCCGACGCCGGATCCGTGGGGCCGCTGGCGGAGGCGCTCCGTGGGTTGGACGGCAGCGCCGTCACTTTGCATATCCTGCATGTGGGCGACGGACCGGAGGATACCGAGCTTCGTGATTGGGCCACCGCGCACGGCGGCAGCGTCGCGCAGTTTTAGGGAGCGCCTAGAAATTTAGCGTACGGATGGGATTTCCAAGGCTTGGATCATCCCATCCGTACGCTAAATCTTGGGAGAAACGAGGATGCGGGAGGTTCTTATCCGACGTTGCGACGGCGACGACGTGCTGCGAGCTCGTCCGCGAGGACTTCGGATTCTTCGTCGATCCGCTCCGATGGGAACTGGGAGATCGTACCGGTCAGTTCCTTCATGATGCCCGGCACTGCGATACCGAACACACCCTGACCGCCACCGAGCAGGTCGATGACCTCTTCATTAGAGCGGCATTCATACACGGTGGTGCCATCCGAGACGAGAGTGATGTTGGCGAGGTCATCAACACCGAGGTCACGCAGCTTTTCGACGGCCAGTCGAATGTTTTGCAGGGAGATACCAGTATCGAGGAGCCCCTTCACGATTTTCAGGACGAGGATGTCCTTGAAGGAGTAAAGTCGCTGGGAACCGGATCCGTGCGCGCTTCGGATTGATGGGACCACGAGTTTGGTGCGGGCCCAGTAATCGAGCTGGCGGTAGGTAATTCCTGCGACCTGGCAGGCGATGGGGACGCGGTATCCGACTTCCTGGTCAGGTCCGACATCAAAAAGTGAGCCCTGGACTGCGCGGTCTTCCAATTCGTCGCTGCGGTAATCCACGTAATTTCTCCCTTGTAGTTTTCCTCTACTTATCTTTAAGCAAGGTTAGACCAACGTCAAGTGTTCACCACGCGACACGCCCTAAACTTAAACCTCAACTTTAGAGTTTAGGGCCACACTGTCACTTTGTCACCTTTAGTCACACAAGTGTTATTAGAAAACGGGAGTTTCGCTAGGATTCGCCACGCAAGTCATCCTCAGAAACGCCGAGGCTCCGCATCAGCTCTTCAAAATCGGCATCCGCTTGCTCGTCCCCCGGTACCTGCTCCCCCACAGCCGGAGAATCAATCACAACGTCAAAGTATGAGGCAAGATCCGCCGGCGCCACGAACAGGGACGCCTCAGTGAGCACATCCTCAGCCACCACAATCGGCGCGCCAATAATGCGCGCTAGCACAATGGCGTCGCTTGCGCGGGCATCTACTTCTTCCCCGCCGTCCAGCATGATGTTGGCGTAAAACACGCCTTGATGGTGGCTCACGATCCGAATTTCTGTCACGCCCCCGCGCCCCGCGTATGATTCAGCGAGCAAATCGTACGCATTCGGGCGCCGTGGTGGCATACCGTTATCCCGAATATCCAGTTCATCCGCGGCGGTGGCAGCTACCCACAGTGGCAGCACCCGATCCCGCTGCGCCCACCGCAGCAAGACACATGGAAACATTTCAGGACCAATGGGGGTCACCCCGTGATACTCCACCGCGACGAAATTCATGGCGACTAACCCAGCTGATCCCGCAGCGCGCTCTTCACCAGCGAGGCATGCAAGGACACGACCAGCGCCGTCATCTGCTGCGACAGTTCTGCGGCCTGTTCCCGAGCAGTATCGCTCTTAGATTGTGCGATAGGCCCGGCGACCTGCCCGATGAGGTCGGCCTGACGCTGAGCAGTGTTGCGCAGCGACCGCAGCTGGCGAACATCAAAGCCGAATTCCTTAAGCGCCGCGCAGGTAGACACAACACGCACGTCATCTGCGGTAAAGAACCCGGAACGGTCCGGGCGGATCAAACCAGCAGAGGCCAGCAGTGCCACTTCCTCGGCGCTCACGCCAGCGCCAGTGGCTACATCGTCATTGGTGAGGCGGGTGGCGGACGGTGCCCGAAAGTTCTCCGGGCTGATGATCGGGCTCGCTTCCTTTGCCGTCAGCATCGTGGTGACGGTGCCATTGTCCATGGCTTCGAGCTGCTCCCGGATTACCTTCAGTGGCAGGTAGTTATCCCGCTGGGTGATCAGAATGTAGCGAAGTCGCTCCACGTCCGCTTCGGTAAAGCGGCGGTAGCCAGAGGCGGTGCGCTGTGGCGACACCAGGCCCTCGGCTTCCAAGAACCTAATTTTGGAGACGGTGATGTCATCAAACTCTTGCCGCAAGCGGTCCAGAACCACACCGATGGACATGGTCTTAGGCGATCGAACCGCCGAACGAGACGAAGATGACTTTGGTACAGCGCTCACGCGTTACTTCTCTTCAAACTAGGAGGGTCAGTAGGACAAAGTAGACGCACCCAGCATGGATGATGCAAGATGCGCCTAATAATTAGAACTTAAGCCTTTGGGCCGGCGAGGAATACGAGGCGGAACTTGCCGATCTGCACCTCATCACCGGTGGCAAGGATCTGGGAGTTCTTTGGCTCGCGGTTGACGTAGGTGCCGTTGAGGGATCCAACGTCAACAACCTCAAATTCGCCGTCGTTCATACGGAATTCAGCGTGACGACGGGACACGGTGACATCATCCAGGAAAATGTCCGATTCTGGGTGACGGCCAGCGGAGGTGGTCGCCTGATCCAGCAGGAAGCGGGATCCAGCGTTCGGGCCACGCTTCACCACAAGCAGGGCTGCGCCAGCAGGCAGGTTATCGTTACCGGCGACTGCTGGAGAGGTGCCAGCGCCGGATTCCATTTCCTTCAGCAGGTCAGCACGGAAAACAGAGGTGGTCTCGACTTGTGCGTCAGGAATACCGGTGTTGTCACTCATTGTTTCTAAACCTCCAGGTTATGAAGTACACCTTTTAAGTAATGGCTCCATCATAGCGGTTGTTCGTGCACCAGGTGCATCGAACGTCCCCTATTTAAGTCAACTTACATGAATTTGTGCTGGTTATTTAAATATTGAACGGAAGCCGTTGATAAGCGAATTTCCGGATTCCGCAAGCGGATTGTCGCCCACCATGTACGTCCAGGTCGCCGATGGCCGCGCCAACCCAGCGTCGTCGAGATGCGCACCGGCGGCGTCGATAAGCACGTCGTTAAAGGAGCTCACCGCCTTATCGACGGCCTCCTGCGCGAGCGCCTTGAACTCCATCACGGCAATGCGGTGGAATTCATCGATAGGGGTCTCACGAGCGATGGCGCGCAGGTGGATCGATTCGCGGACGTCGTCAAGCAGGGCCAGGTGGTCGCTCCATGCCCGGTCCAGGTGGAAGAGCATGATGTCGCGAGCGGCTTGCTCGGTGATGGACGAGGGCAGGTGTGACAGTGATGCGGCCCGCTCCGGGCTCCGCTCGGCCAGCTCTTCCCAGGCACGCGGAGTGTCCAGAAGTCCGGCGCGCCGCTCGTCGATGATCGCGCGCTGGTCAGAGATGAGCTTGTTGTATTTCCAGGTTTGGGCGTGGATCTCCAGCAGCTGCCCTTCGGTCACGCGCTGGCAGTGATCAACGAATTGCTGAGCACGTTTCGCGGTGATCCGGCCGTCGGGTTCAGGGGTCACTGTCAGGTTCTCGCCCGCCCCGCCCGCGAGCACCATATCGTCCTCCAGGGAGACGAAGAACAACGAGCTGCCCGGATCCCCCTGGCGTCCCGCGCGTCCGCGCAGCTGATTATCCAGGCGGGAAGACTTGTGGCGCCCAGTTCCGATCACCGCGAGGCCACCGAGGGCGACAACCTGCTCTTTATCGGACTCATCTGCGCCACCAAGCCTGATGTCGGTGCCACGGCCAGCCATCTGGGTAGACACCGTGACCCGACCGATGTCACCGGCCTCAGCAATAATTCGGGCTTCTTCGGCGTCATTCTTAGCGTTGAGCACCGCAGGAGAAATGCCATACTCCTGCAGCGCCTCGGCGAGCTGCTCGGACTCGGCCACATCATGCGTGCCCACCAGCACGGGTCGACCGCTGGCATGAAGGTCGCGAATTTCCGTCACGATCGCACGCTGTTTCTCCGCGGCAGTGGCATAGATCCGGTCGGCTTCGTCGAACCGCTGCAACTCGCGATTGCGGTCAATCACGGACACTCGCAGGCCGTAAAACTGACGCAGCTGGTCAGTAGCTTCCACGGCGGTACCAGTCATGCCGCACACCAGCGGGTAGCGCCCCATGAGGGTTTGGAGGGTAATCGAGTCCAGGATCCGGCCCCCCTCGGTCACCGCGAGGCCTTCCTTAGCCTCCACCGCGGCCTGAATACCGTCAGGCCAGCGCTGCAAGTCGGCCACCCGCCCCTTGGAAGCGTCGATGAGCTGTACTTTTCCTTCTCGGACGATGTAGTGCACGTCGCGGATGAGCAGTGCCCTAGCGTGAAGGGCAAGGTTCACGTGAACGAGGGTGGTGCCCACGTGCTCGTCGTCGAAAAGCGAGGCGATTCCGAGCGCTTTTTCCACACGATGCGCGCCATCGTCGGTGAGGAAGACCGTGCGCCCATCAGCATCGATGGTGAAATCCCGCTTTTCTTGCAGCGTTTTGACAATCTGGGTGATCTGCCCGGTGGGAGCCGCGCCGGGCTCGGATCCTGCCAAGACTAATGGCACGAGGGCTTCGTCGACGAGTACCGAATCAGCTTCGTCCACGATCGCCACGTCGGCGCCATGCTGGACGGTCTGGTCCCGACGGGTAATAAGCTGGTCGCGCAGCACGTCGAACCCAATCTCGTTGACCGGACCGTACACGATGTCGCAGGCATAGGCTTCACGACGCGCCACCTGGTCCATCGCCTCGGTGATGCTGGCGACGGTCAGGCCGAAGAATTCCACCAGCGGGCGGTTCCATTCGGCGTCACGGTGAGCGAGGTAGTCGTTGACGGTGATCGCATGAACTCGCTTGCCCATGAGAGCGTATCCAGTGGCGGCCATCGCGCCGACCAGGGTTTTCCCCTCACCGGTAGCCATGTGCACAACGTCACCCTCCAGGAGCCGGAGCGTGGCCTGAGATTGCACTGCAAAAGGATTCACGCCGAGCGTGCGCTGTGTCGCAACCGACAGCACGGCGAGGAATTCCGCCGGGTCACCTAGTTGCCCTCCGGCAGTCAAATCACGTGCGCGCTGCACCAGCTCATTATCGCTGAGCTGGGATAACTCGGACGCGGCGACATTCGACTTATCGACGATCGCCTGGCTCCGTTTCTGGTTCCGGCCCGATTTTCCACCCAGTGCTTTCCATAACCAATCCATGGCCCAACTCTATCCCGCCGCGCCCAAAACATGCATAAACAACATTCGTTAGTATTGCAACCAATCACTGTCATCAACCAAGGGAGAATCGTCTTGCACTCAATTAGTGTGACCTTCCCGAGCAGTGCGGGGTACACCCTCGCCGGCACCATCGACATGCCGGAAACCACTCCCAAAGCGTGGGCACTGTTTTCGCATTGCTTCGCCGGTAGCCGCTTCACCCCAGCAGCTGCCCGCACGTGTAAATGGCTCGCCGAGCACGGCATCGCCTGCCTGCGGTTCGACTACCCTGGCCTCGGCCAATCCGAAGGCGATTTCGCGGATTCCTCCTTCAGCATGAATGTGGCTGACCTGCATGCAGCCGCCGCGTGGCTCGAGGAGAATTACGAAGCCCCCCAGCTGCTCATTGGTCACTCACTCGGCGGCGCCATGGCGATCAAGGCAGCGAAGGACATGCCGTCGATACGCGCGGTGGCAACGATGGGCGCGCCATTCGACCCAGCACACTCAGTGCTGCACTTCGCCGACAAGATCGGCGAGGTGGATGAAACCGGCGCGGTCCCGGTCACCCTTGGCGGGCGCGAGCTCACCATTTCTCGCAGCTACCTGGAAGATCTCGCCGAGATCAACCCGGAGGCCTACATCGGCCGGATGCGCAAGCCGCTGCTTATCTTGCACTCGCCGATTGACCAGACCGTCGGCATTGATTCCGCACAGAAAATTTACCTGGTCGCGCGCTACCCGAAGTCGCTGGTGTCCCTGGACAAGGTGGACCACCTCATGACCCGCGACGGCGCCGCCCAGTACGCCGCAAGCATCATCTACAGCTGGTTCCAAAAATACCTCGCTGCTGCGCCCGAGGTAGAACCCCTTCCAGAGCACACCGCCGTGGCCCGCTCCACCCAGTCCACCAAGATGAGCGCCGCGGTCCGCGCCGGTGCCCGCGAACTGTTCACGGACGTGCCCCGCGCCCAGGGTGGCAAAGACCTCGACATTTCCCCTCAGGAACTGCTGCTGTCCGCGCTCGCCGCCGACACCAACAACGCCGTCCGGGCGGCCGCGACCGCGCAGCGCATCCGCACGCTTGACGACGTCCAGGTCACCGTCACCTACGAAGGCGACGCCATCACCCGGAGCGTCACGCTCGTCGGCGACCTGTCTGACGAGGATCGCGCAACGCTCGCGGCTGCGGTGACCACTGGGGGCGTCGAGAAGCTGCTCGGGGCCACTATAAAGGACACTATTTCGTGATCAGCGACGCCACCCGCTGCCCCTGTGGCACCGGACTGACCTACGGGGAATGCTGCGCTGTGTTCCACCGCGGCAAACCCGCCCCGACCGCGGAGGCGCTCATGCGCTCTCGATACAGCGCTTTCGTGGTCCACGACGCCGACTACCTGCTGCGCACCTGGTCTCAGGACACCCGGCCGACGGAACTCGGATTCGATGACAACATCACCTTCTACCGACTCGACGTCCTCGCTACCACGGGCGGCGGACCACTCGACAGCACCGGAACCGTCGACTTCGAAGCACACTACCGCGTGGGAAAACAACGAGGCAGCCAACGCGAACACTCCCGATTCACCCGCGACGGTGGCAACTGGATCTACGTAGAGGAAGGCTAACCCGTGACCTGCATTTCCGTGTCCGCTGTGATCCTTCACGACGAAGCCGGCCGCGTCCTCACCGTCCGCAAACAAGGCACCGACCTTTACATGTTCCCCGGCGGGAAACCCGAACCCGGGGAAACCTTTGAAGAAGCCGCGCTCCGAGAGGCCTTCGAGGAACTCGGAGCCCACATCACCGACATTCACCCATTTGGCACCTTCACCGCGCCTGCCGCCAACGAAGCAGACACCCACATAGCAGCCGAAGTATTCACGGCACTGCTGCTCGAATCCCCAGCGCCGTGCAACGAAATCGCGGAAATCGCCTGGGTGCAGCCCCAAGAACCTCACGTTGCGCTAGCGCCCCTCCTCGCCGACCACGTATTCCCAGCCCTACCCGATCCGGTGACATCAGTGACTGTGTTCTGCGGTTCAGCGCTCGGCAACTCCCCCGCCTTCGCATCCTCGGCGAGCGCCCTCGGCCAGGCCCTCGCCGACCACGGCCTCGAGCTCGTCTACGGCGGCGGGAAAATCGGCCTCATGGGCACCATCGCCGACACCGTCATCGCCGCCGGCGGCCGCGCCTCAGGGATTATCCCCACCGGCCTTGCCGACAAAGAACTCGCCCATCCCGGCCTCGCCCACCTCGAGGTGGTAAACACCATGCACGAACGCAAAGCACGAATGGCCGAGCTTGGCGACGCCTTCGTAGCCATGCCCGGCGGAGCAGGAACCCTAGAAGAACTCTTCGAAGCATGGGTCTGGCAAATCCTCGGCATCCACCACAAACCAGTCGCCCTCTACGGCCGCGACTTCTGGGCTCCCCTGCTGGACATGCTCGCTCGCATGCGCGACCAAGGATTCATCGCAACCTCTTTTGTCGACGCCCTCATCGTCGCCGATACCCCTGAAGAACTGCTAAAACGCATCCACACCTGGACCCCACCACGAGCTAAGTGGAGCTAATTGTTCACCACGATGATCGATGGTGTAACCTACTTCTAGTTTCGTTATCGCAACGAAACAGCCACGGGCTGTGGCGCAGCTTGGTAGCGCACTTGACTGGGGGTCAAGGGGTCGTCGGTTCGAATCCGGTCAGCCCGACAACAAGCCTGGCTGAGGAACAAATTTGCTCCTCAGCCAGGTTTTCTGTTGCTTGCCTTTCCTGGAGGTTCTTAGGATCCCGAGATCCCCGGGAAGTGAAACCCGGATCTCGGCCCCACAACCCGCCCCAAAGCCACTATTTACCCCCTCTCCACCCCGAGACCCGGGAAACGCTTCCCGGGTTTACCAGCAATCGCGGCTCCCTCCGCCACTGAGTACACCTGCGCTAAAGTCAGGGAATGACCTCGACCCCATTTCCTTCCCGCCGTGATAACCCCAAATTCACCGGAATGGCTCACCGGCAATACACGGCTGCGGCTTTTCATAGTGGGGCCGAAACGTACGCAGACATTCGCCCTGGCTACCCCGCAGAAGTGATCGAGCTCCTCGAACCACACCCGAAAGGCCCCATCCTCGATGTTGGCGCGGGAACCGGCAAGCTCACCGAACAGCTCCCAGGGGAAGTATGGGCCCTGGATCCGAGTGCGGATATGTTGGGACGGCTTCGCGCGTCGTTAAGCGTGCCCGTGTGGCAGGCCACGGCGGAGGCCACCGCCCTGCCCGACACCTCAGTGGCGGCGGTCGCGAGTGCGCAGACGTGGCACTGGGTGGATCCGGAAGCGGCGTCCAAGGAAATGGCTCGGATAACAAAACCGGGTGGGCCGCTGGTGTTGGTATGGAACACCCTGGACGTGCGGGTGCCGTGGGTGCACCGGCTGACGCGGATCATGCACGCCGGAGACGTCCAGAAGCCTGGCTTCCACCCGAATGTTGCAGCGCCGTGGCGCCTGACCAAGGAACTTCGCCTCGAGTGGGAGCAGGTTCTACAAGCTAACGATCTGTTTCGACTCATGGCCACGCGTGCATACTGGCTACGCAATGGGAGCAAGGTCCGGGAGAAAATGACCTCCAACTTAAGCTGGTACCTTTACGAGCACCTAGGGTTCGATCCAGAGCAGCCTATAGCGCTGCCCTACCGCTGCGACGCGTTCCGGTACGAGCGTTAGCCCGCAGGGTAGTAAGCAATACGGGAGAATTGCTTGTCGTAGGCGAAGATGCCGCGGGCGGCGCTCTGGATGTCGCGAGGCTCGTTAGCACCAGCGACCACGCTGTGCTCCGAAATGGTGTGACCGTCCACCAACGAGATGGTGCGGATCACATTCGTGCCATCTGTGTCATCGCCCGAAACGAAAGTGAGATTGTGGCCGTCGGTGGCAGTACCCTTAGACACCACCCGTCCTGGAACGCTCCAAGTTGCAGCAGACACGCGGTCATCCACCGAGTTCTCCACGCGAACATCATTGATGGTTTGTGCGATGTCAATGAGCATGCCACCCGTGTTCGGCTGCACCAGCATCGCCTCTGGCGCGAGCGGGGTCCCACCACGCGTGATCTCGATCTCGGCGGCACCAATGGTCACCTTCAGAGTGTCGTCCACCACGATGCGGGCGCCGTTACCCGGCACCATCGCCTCGGCAGCACGTGGCACAGTCACTGTCCAGAGCGATGCCGGGTGCTCGACAGTCCCAGCAGCCACCTCAATCGCACCCGCACCTGTGGAGCGCGCCGAGTAGAGTACGCCGTCGGCAAAGCCGAACGCCTCCGGGACAAAACCGGCATTCAAGGGTTCGCCAAAAGCTGCCACCGCTGGGTTGAAGGGGGCCCACTCGCCTGCGTTTTGTCGGCATGGCAGCGCCCCTCCCAGGTCAACCCGCTGGCATTCCAGCGAGGGATCCTGCCACAGCAATGCGCCGTCGCGCATCGAAAACGCAGCAGTGCCGGCCTGGTTGAGTACTGAGCTTTTAAGTCCCACGAGCATGACGTCGCCGATCTGCAGTGGCGCAACAGTATCCGCGCCGAACATCGGCCCCAGCCGCATGCCATCGATGTGTTCATCCACTGCCACAGACCACGCAGCATCCTGAGCGAGGTTCGCCAGATCGCCACCGACCACCCCATCCTTGGCTGGTTGGACTGCCATATCCATCACCTGAGTGGATGTGGTGGACGGGAACGCAGAAGTCACCTCTGAGGTGGTCTGCCCCGCAACCGAGCTGAACAGAGAGGAATTGCTGCGGTGTGCCCCGGAAGGGAGCTCATCCGCGCGACTGACAGCACATCCGGCAGCCGTGACGACGACGGCAGCGAGTCCAACCATGGCTAGTGCACGCTTGGCGCGCGAAGGTCGGGTGCTCACTGCGGGGTGCTGTACGTTCATTACTTCCTTTTGTGTCCTCTTGAGGGTGTTTCCATAGTGTTCAATCGGCAAGGTTAAGAAAGCGTTAACAAAACGGAAAATAATCTGCCTCACACTCTAGGTCAAGTCAAATAACTTGACTTTAAATCACTTGATCACCAGACGTTTCACGTGAAACATTGGACACTTTAAACACTTAACACTCAAAAGTCACATTCAGGTAACAGGAGTCACAAAAAGGGGCCGCTGAAGCGGCCCCTTACACACCACGCAACGCGCTACTTGCGCACGCGTTTCTCTCGAACACGCACCGCGATCCTCACTGGAGTACCCTCAAAGCCGAAGGCCTCACGGAACTTTCGCTCGAGGTAGCGACGGTATCCCGCCTCCAAGAAGCCCGTGGTAAACAGCACGATCACCGGCGGTCGAGTGGACGCCTGGGTTGCGAACAGCACCCGAGGCAACCGTCCCCCACGCATCGGTGGCGGATTCTGGGCAATAACAGCCCGCAACCAGTTGTTGAGTTGACCCGTGGATACGCGCTTGTCCCACGCCTCCAGCGCCTCGATCATCGCTGGCTCCAGCTTCTGCAGTGCGCGACCCGTTTCAGCGGAAATGTTGATCCGCTTCACCCATGGCAAATGATCGAGCTGCAGCTGGATTTCCCTATCCAGCAGTTCACGGCGATCCTCATCCACCAGGTCCCACTTGTTGAAAGCGATCACCAGAGCGCGTCCAGCTTCGATCACCATAGACAGCACGCGCTGGTCTTGTTCGGAGATGGGCTGGGAGGCGTCGATAAGCATGACGCACACCTCTGCCGCGTCGATCACGCCACGGGTGCGCAGCGACGCGTAGTACTCGTGGCCCTGCGCGTGCTTTACTTTCTTACGCAGACCTGCGGTGTCAATGAACTTCCACAGGTGCTGGTCGAGCTGCACCAGGGAGTCCACCGGGTCAACGGTCGTGCCGGCCACGTTGTCCACCACGGAACGCTCTTCGCCCGTGATCTTGTTCAGCAAGGACGACTTACCAACATTCGGCTTGCCTACCAGCGCCACACGGCGCGGCCCCTGCACGATGGATGGGTGGCGTGGCTCATCCGGGAACAGCTCAAGAATCTTGTCCAGCACATCGGCGCCACCACGCCCGTGCTGCGCCGACACTGGATATGGCTCCCCCAGGCCCAACGACCAGAACTCCGCCACATCTGCCAGCAGCGTATCCGAATCCGCCTTGTTGGCCACCAAAATAACTGGTACTTCAGCGCGCTGCAGATTACGAGCCATCACCGCATCGGTTTCCGTAATACCGACCTTGGTGTCCACCACCATGACGATCACGTCTGCAGTCGCCATCGCGGTTTCCGCCTGGCGCGCAATCGCAGCGTGAATGCCCTTCGCGTCCGGATCCCAGCCACCGGTGTCCTGCACCCAAAAGCGCCGGCCAGACCACTCGGCAAGGTAGGAAATACGGTCGCGGGTCACGCCCGGCCGGTCCTCCACCACAGCTTCCCGACGCGCCAGGAAGCGGTTCGTGAGCGAGGACTTGCCTACGTTTGGTCGGCCAACAATGGCGACCGTGCACAGATTCTCTTCCTGGAAGGACGGACCGATGCCGAACTCGCGCTCGACTTCTTCCCAATCTTCCTCGTCAAAATCTTCGCCGACATCCGGGTCGCTGAATTCCGACTCGTTGAAATCCTTCAATCCGAAGTCCGCGGCGTCGAACTCGGAGGAGGCCCAGCCACCACCGGGCGCCACCTCAAGCTCATCAGAGTATGCGCTTTCAGCTGCGATCTCGCCACCCTGGGTGTGATACACGAAAGCGGTATCTGGCTCGTTGTCAAAATCTTTTTCCTTGGAGCTCATTTCCTAGGCTCCTTCCTGTGAGACGCGGGCCAACTCAATGAGAGAATCAACCACCTGGTCAAAAGTCATATCGGAGGTGTCCACGATCGCGGCATCCTCTGCGGGGCGCAGCGGAGACACTGCGCGGGTGGAATCGAGTTCATCGCGACGCTGAACATCTGCGAGCACAGCTTCGAAATCAACTTCACGACCAGCAGCAATGTCCTGGTTGTAGCGACGGCGCGCACGCACCTCAGCGGACGCGGTGAGGAACACCTTCGCCGGGGCATTCACCAGCACCGCGGTTCCAATGTCCCGCCCGTCAACGATGCAGCGGTGTGCTTCGGCAGCCAGTGCGCGCTGCAAGGCCACCAAATTCTCACGCACCTGCGGATATGCCGACACCTGAGAAACGTGTTGGGTCACCTCCGGGCCACGAATCTCGCGGGAAACATCTTTCCCGGCCAAGAGCACCTCGGTGGAGGCAGGGTCGTCGTTCACCTGCAACGGCAGAGCCGCAGTCGCCTTAACGACGGCCATTTCATTAGCAGGATCAATTCCACTGCGCAGGACGTGCAGGGTAGCAACGCGGTACATCGCGCCGGTGTCCAGGTACTTTGCACTGAGCTGCCGCGCGACGGCGCGGCAGGCCGTGGATTTACCTGCACCGGAAGGGCCATCAACCGCCATAATCAGGCCATCGCCTGGCATGTTGGAAATCATCACATCTCCACCGCCTTGTACAGGGAAGTGAGTTCGGCGTCGTTAAGCGCGCGAATCGCACCTGGGGTCTGCTCGCCGAGCTGCACGGTGTGAATCTTGGTGCGCACCAGGCGCTCGACCGGGAAGCCGGCGGCCTTGAGCAGGCGACGCACAATGTGCTTACGGCCTTCGTGCAGATCAACGCGGACAATTGAGCGTCCCTGCCACACCTCGATGATTTGGGCGTTGTCTGCTTTGGCAAGGCCGTCATCAAGTTCAATGCCCTTCTTCAGGGCCCGGACGTCCGCTGGCTTCATTTCCCCTACCACGGTGGCGAGGTACGTCTTGTTGACCTCGTAGCGTGGATGCATGAGGCGGTTCGCCAGCTCGCCATCGTTGGTGAGCAGGATGAGCCCCTCGGTGTTGGCGTCCAGGCGACCGACGTGGAAGAGGCGCTGACCAGCGTCCAGCTTCTCACCGACGATGTCGCCGATGCATGGGCGCCCCATGTCATCACTCATGGTGGACTGCACGCCGAACGGCTTATTCAGCGCGAAGTACTGCAGATCCTCGTTGAGCCGGATACGCACGCCATCCACACGCACGACGGCGGTGTCCGGGTTAATGCGCATGCCCTGCGTCATAACGATCTTGCCGTTGACCTCGACGCGGCCCTGGTCAATGAGCTTCTCCGCCATGCGGCGCGACGCCACACCAGCCTGGGCAAGGACCTTTTGCAGGCGAATACCTTCCCCATTTTGAGGTTCCACGACATGCTGGGAAGAAACATGCTGATGACGGGCAGGCTTGGCCTTAGAGACATAGATGCTGGCAGCAGTTTCTTTGGTTCGATTTTCGCCACGGCGCGGGCGAGCAGAGTTGTTGGCACCCTTACGGTGCTGCCGTTTCTTATCCGGTGTGCCGTCTCGGCGAGCGGGAGGGGTCACAAGGAGTGTCCTATCTATGCGGTTATAAATATCGCCCACGAGCCTAGCCGATTCGGCGGGAATTTGTCACATCTGCACTGGTCGCGGCGGGCCTTCCCGCACAAGTGCGAGACCTGGAATTCGAGACTGGGAGTAGCCGTAGTGAAAAACGGGCAAAACTAGGGTTTTATTCACCGAGTCTCGAATTCTAGGTCTCGCACTCTTACAACGAACGGCGCCCCAGCTCTTCGGGGATCTCCAGTTCCAGCGCTACCTCAGCGATCCGGCCCAGGCACCCCTGGGGTAGCGCGCCGAGGAATGGTACGCCTGTGACCACGGGGAATTCGGCGAGGTTCAAAGCGGTAGCCAGATCAGGCTGCGTTGGAATAGACCCACCAATGAGGCCTAGCACCTTAAGGCCCCTATGTCGGGCTGCTTCAACAGTGAGTTCCGCGAGGTTCAGCGATCCCAGCCCGGTGGAGGTGACCACGATGAGTGGCGCGCCTAGTTCCTTCGCCAAGTCGGCCAGCGTCCAATCATCCGCTAGCCGCACGAGCAGTCCTCCCGCGCCTTCTACGAGAACGACTCGGTTCGGTGCATCAAACTGCTGGATCCACTCCTTGATCTGCTGGATGTCGGCCTGCGCTATCCCCGCCCGGCGGGCGGCAAGGTTCGGTGCCAGCGGCTCCGGGTAGCGCGCGAACTCGTGGGTGGAAAGCCCCGTGAGGGCGGCGACCGTGTTGGCGTCGCCCTTTCCGTCGGGCTCGCCGGTTTGTAGTGGCTTGGTCGGGACGACCTCCCAGCCTTCCTGCTGCAGACGAAGCGCAAGCGCCACCGTTGCGATGGTCTTGCCAACGTCCGTGTTGGTTCCAGTCACGCAGATAATCATTGGTTTTCCTCGTTTGCTTGGACTGCTGCTTGGATGGCGCGACAGATCTGTTCCACTTCCGCGCTGCTTGAGATAAACGGCGGCATGCAGTAGATCAGCTTGCCGAACGGCCTGATCCAGACTCCGTGTTCTACCGCCGCGTTTGTGGTCTTGGCCATGTCCACCGGGTGCTTCATCTCCACCACGCCGATGGCACCGAGAACGCGGACGTCGTGGACGCGAGGGTCACTCTTCAAAGGAGTTAGCCCAGCCTTGAGCTCCGCTTCGATTCGCGGTACTTGGGATTTCCAGTCCCCTGCCTCGATCAGCCCGACCGCGGCATCCGCCACCGCGCAGGCCAGCGGGTTGCCCATGAAGGTCGGGCCGTGCATGAGAGCGCCGCCGCCCTCGGTCGTTTGGATAGCTCTTGCCACCTCATGTGTGGCGAGCGTGGCCGCGAGCGTCATAAACCCTCCGGTCAGGGCCTTGCCCACGCACATAATGTCCGGTTTCACGCCTGCAGCCTGGCACGCAAACAAGCTTCCGGTGCGCCCGAACCCGGTGGCGATTTCATCAGCTATGAACAAGATGCCGCGTTCGGTACAGAGCCTGCGGATCTCAGCCACAAGGCGAGGCGAATGGAACCGCATTCCCCCAGCTCCCTGCACGACCGGCTCGATGATGATCGCAGCGATAGTGTCATCGATCGCCGCGTCCAGTTCCTGGACATAAGCGCTAAAATCATCCCCACTAGGCGGCGCCGACACGAACTTCTGCTCTGCGAGCACGCCCCGCCACAGCGCGTGCATCCCGCCTTCCGGATCACACACCGACATCGGTGCAAAGGTATCGCCGTGATAGCCACCCCGCCAGGTCAGCAGTTTGGTCCGCTCTGGATGACCAATTCCGCGTTGGTATTGCAGCGCCATCTTGACCGCAACTTCCACCGACACCGACCCGGAATCGGCATAAAACACCTTGTCTAGGCCAGTGAGCCGGACCAAACGCTCCCCCAGTTTTACCGCCGGTTCGTGGGTGAGCCCACCGAACATCACGTGGCTCATCCGGTCAATCTGATCCTTCGCTGCAGCGACGAGTGCTGGATGAGAATGGCCGTGAGCGGCGGCCCACCAGGAGCTCATGGCGTCGATAAGCACGCGCCCGTCGGTAAGTGTGAGGCGCACGCCGCTTGCCGACGCCACCGGCAGCGGATCCACCGGCGCAGGTGTCGGGGCATAGGGGTGCCAGAGGTGGGCTTGATCGAAGGCGACGATGTCTGCGGGCTGCATGAGAACTCCGTTTCTTAAACGGTGTTCAAGTCTAGTATTCCTCGTCGATCGAATCCACATCGGGTAGCAACGGGGCTAAATCCGGCAAGCGATGCAGCCCATCAATACCCAACAGCTCCAGGAACAACTCCGAGGTCTCGTACTGGCGCGCGAGCCCCTCGGATTCCACCTCCCGGATCAGTCCGCGCAGCTCCAGCGTGCGCATCACACCATCCACGTTCACCCCGCGCACCGCAGCGACCTGCGCACGCGTCACCGGCTGCCGGTAAGCAATAACGGCGAGCGTCTCCAACGCGGCGCGGGACAGCTTTGTCTGGCTGCCATCAAGCACAAGCTTTTCGACGACCCCAGCATTCTCCTTACGGGTATACAGCCGCCACCCCTCTTGCGTTTCCCTCAGGTCAATACCGCTACCCCGCTGGTTAAGCTCATCCCGCCACTGCCGAAGCACCGCAACGACGGCCAGCTCTTCAGCATCGAGCACGCGGGCGATCACGGCAGCAGCGATCGGCGAATCGACCACAAGCAAGATCGATTCAACCTGGGAGCGCAGCTGGGAAATCGGAGTCATAGGTAAGCAGTGTAGCGACACAGCACCACAGGACAGGGAAGGACATAGAAAACCGCGGGGCTGTTTTAGCTCAAACAATTTCCCGAAAACCAATACTAAATAACCTATTAAAGCCTATACTGTTACATGTGACGATTAACGCACAATGTCAATACGTCAACAAGTCATTACAACTGACCAGGACCCACTCATGACAGCAACCATAAAAAGCTCGGAGCCACACTAGCCGTGCTCGCCACCGTTTGCTTTAACCCGATCCCCACACACGGGCAAGAGATCGATCAATCAGCCAACGAAACAGTCGCGACCGACATTTCGCAGCTGCGCCACCCTGCAGAGCGTGACATCTACGATGTTGACACTTCCGACTGGGACTTTAGCGAACCCGGAATGAACAAAAACAACATCGACAACCACTACTACCCACCGACCTCGGCGAGCCGAAACCAGAGATCATTAATGGGCAGATGCGCTCCGACCGCATCACCCTCCCAGGCACCGTCACCAAACACGAAGCCGACCAAGCCGAAGTAATGGAAGCCAAAGAGCAGCAACCCCAGCTGCGGGCCATGACAGCAGATAACTGCCGCACCTACTGGCCCCGCCCCCACCAAGTCTGCGGCGCCATTAAAGCAAAGTACGAATCCCTCGCCGTCGCCTGGGCAGGCCAAACACCCCTCTCCTTCCTAGGACTACCCAAATCAGGGGAACTAACCAACCCTGACGGGGTGGGTAAACGCACCGAATTCGACAACGGATTCATCTACTGGCACCCCGATACCGGAGCATGGTCGCTCACCACCCACAACTCCATCGTCTGGGCACGCAACGGCTGGGAACAAGGACGCCTCGGCTACCCCACCTCCGATGAGATCGGTACCGGCGATAACGTCGGACGCAAGCAATCCTTTCAACGCGGACGTATCTACACTTCCCTGTCCGGGGTAGTGTCCATTGAAGGCAAGATCTTAGAAAAGTGGATCGAAACGGGTGAAGAAAAAGGCCCCCTCGGTTACCCAGCCACCGATGAAGAGGGCCCCCCAGACGGTGTGGGCCGGTTCAACCGCTTCGCCCTGGGCATGATCTATTGGCATCCTAAGCACGGAGCACATCCGATACAGGGCTCAATTCTTGAAATTTGGAAGACCTTAGGGTTTGAACGTAGTAGATTCGGGTACCCGACCGGCGACCCCTTCCATATCAATGAATACGAGAGTACGCAGGACTTCGAAGGTGGCTCATTAAATCCGCTTGAACTGTTCACTAATGCCGGCACAGAACTAATCGACGGGAAGGAATTTAACTCTTTTGTAATCGAACTATTGACACACAAAGGAGTATTGCGTTCTGATATCCCCAATCTTCAATGGACATCGGATGGGCTGTGTCAAGTTTTGTTGACGGTTAGACCCGTTTGTTTTGGTTAGGCTGCAAGGGCCTCGGGGAGTAATTCGGGGCTGGGGGTCAGGAAAT